>CAIWFK010000145.1 GCA_903911905.1 uncultured Myxococcales bacterium | reverse complement strand
GTGAATCGTCTTCTCGTCGTCACCGCTCTGACCATCGTGTCGGGGTCCGTCTTCGCGCAGGGGGCCGCGAAGTCGGAAGCGAAGGACTCCAAACCGCAGCCAGGCGTCAACTGGCAGGGTCAAGTCGTTCGCGCCACCGGTGCCGGCGCTCCCAACATGAAGGCCTCGAGCCCCGCCGAGGCGCGGCTGGGCGCCGAAATGGCCGCCAAGCTCGACGCGTTCCGCAACCTGCTCTCGCAGGTCAAGGGCGTGTCGGTCGACGGCACGCGCAAGGTCGGCGACCTGATGGAAAAAGACGAAGTGCGCGCCAGGGTCGAAGGGGTGGTCAAGGGCTACACCATCACCAAGAAGCGCTATTTCTCGGACAACGGCGTCGAGCTCGACATCGAAGTGCCGCTGGCCATGCTGTCCGACGTGATCGACCCCGACGCGACGCAGGTCGTGGCGGTGGGCAAGCCCGAGGGCGAGAAGGTCAACACGGGCCTGGTGATCGACGCGCGTGGCTTGAAGGCGCTGCCGGCGCTCATGCCCCGCGTGCTCGACGACGCCGGCAAGCCCATCTACAGCATCGACTCGCTGTCGGCCGACGCGCGCAAGGCGTCGGGCGTCGCGGCCTACGTGCAGACCGTCGAAGAAGCCCAGAAGTCGATGAAGGCCGGCGAGAAGCCGCTGGTGCTCAAGGCCGCCAAGGCGAGCGGCGCCGACCTGCAGCTCGCACCGGAAGATGCGAAGAAGCTGGCCGCCCTCAACACGAGCTTCCTTGCCGACGGCAAGGTCGTCATCGTCCTCAACTGACAAGGGACTGACCACCATGAAGCTCATTCAAGTCGGAATGCTGTCGGTGTTGTGTGCCAGCGCGGCCTTCGCGGCCGACGCGGCGACCGTGGTCACCAAGGAAGGCACCGGCGAATCGGCCGTGGTCAACAAGGACGAAGCGAAGGCCTTCGAAGACGCCAAGCAGAAGGCGCTGCGCAGCGCGGTCGAGCAGGCCGCGGGCGTGAACATCGACGCCGACACCCTGGTGGTGAACAACCAGTTGGTGCGCGACCAGGTGTTCGCCAACACCAGCGGCTACGTGAAGAAGTTCGACATCGTCAGCAAGAAGGTCGAGAAGAACGTGGTGACGGTGACGGTCAAGGCCGACGTCATCACCGGCGACCTCGACAAGGACATTCAGGCTGCCCGGTCGGTCATCAAGCGCATGGGCCGCCCGTCGATCGTCATCATGGTCAACGAGCAGACGCTGCAGAACGGCAAGGGCATCACCACGTCGGACAACATCGCCACGGTGCTCACCCAGGCGTTCAAGAATGACGGGTGGGACGTGAAGGACCCCGCGTTCGCGGCAGGGAAGATTCACATTGCGCCTGGCGCCAGCCTGGCGGCCGCCGAGGCCAAGGAAATCGGCGATCTGTCGAAGGCCTCCTTCTTCCTCTACGGCACCGGCTCGCTGAGGAACGAGGAAGGCGGTGAATCGATGATTCCCTCGACCGACAACAAGGGCAACCGCATCTGGTTCCCCGTCAGCGGTCAGTACGACCTCGCGCTCTTCAGCACCAGCACCGGAGAGGTGATCTCCAAGGTCGCGGGCCCGCTCAAGGGGGTCGACGTCGGCAAGTCGAAGCTGTCCTACGAGAACACCGCCTACGAGGTGGTGCAGTTCAACAAGGCCAACGTCATCGAGTCCGTGCGCAAGGGCGTGCTCGAGAACTTCCGCAACGCCCTGACCAACGGCCAGGAGATCGCGCTCGTCGTCGCCGGGCTCGAGAGCTACGGGTCGGCCCAGCAGTTCGCCAAGTCGATCGAGACCATGAACAGCATCAAGAGCGTCGAGCAGCAGCAGTTCGACAAGGGCAAGGCGACGTACCGGGTCTCGTTCCTCGGAACGACCTCGCAGTTGGCCGAAGCAGTCGAAGCGGTGACCTTCAAGAAGCGCAAGATCGAGGTCACCACCGTCAACGGCAACAAGCTCGAGCTCCAGGTCGCGAAATGAAACCCGGTTGGGTGCTGGTGCTGACCGCCTGTGCGGGTCAGCAACCGGCATTCCTGCTCGCGCCGCCGACCTCCGACTCGCGACCCACGCGGGCGGAGGCCGTCTTCCGCTGCTCCGAGCGTGACGCGGAAGTGGTGCTCGACGGCGTGCCGCAGGGCACGTGCGAAGACTACGACGGTGAGAAGCACGCGCTGGCGCTCGGGAACCGGGCGCGTCGCGTGGTGGTGAAGAAGCCCGGCTTTTCCGCCTGGGAAAGCCTGGTCGAGGCCGATGGAACCCGTGTCACGGTCGACGTGACGCTCGTGTCGAATGGAGGCAGCACCCCATGAACCGCTTTCTTTTCGTTGCCGCGCTGCTGACCGCTTCGCTGGCGCTGGCCGACGTCGGCAAGATCACCAGGCTCGACGGCGCGGCCACCCGCACGCCCAAGGGCGGCGCCGCCGAGGCGCTCAAGGACGGCACGGCCATCGAGCTGGGTGACACCATCACCGTCAGCGCGGGCAACCTGAAGTTCGAGCTGACCGACGGCAGCGTCATCGCGCTCGACAAGGGCAGCGTGCTGGTCATCAACGAAGCCGAGTTCCAGGGCCAGGAGCGCAGCGCCTTCTCGGGCTTCCTCAAGGCTGGCTCGCTGTGGACCAAGGTGAAGAAGGCCGTCGGCGGCGGCAAGTTCGAGGTCACCACCGAGCGCGCGGTGGCCGGGGTGCGAGGCACCATCTTCCGCATCGACGCCGACACCCTGGTCAAGGCGGCCAAGGGCGGTGCCGGCGGCGGCGTGAAGGCCTCGATCGTTCGCGTGGTCGAGGGCGTGGTCGCGGTGCACCCCGACAAGATCATCGCCAAGACCATCAAGAAGGCACTGCCCCCCAAGGGCGCGCGCTCCGAAATCGCCGGGCCCACCCAGATCTCTGCCGACGAATGGGAAGCACGCTTCGTCGACCTGCAGAAGAACACGCAGATCGCGGTCGGCGTCGACCTGTGGGAACAGGCCCAGTACGACGAGGCGGCCAAGCACGATGCGTTTGCGAAGTGGCTCGAGAAGAACCCGTAGGCTCAGCGCCTTCGCGCTGGTGCTTTCGACCTTCGCGCTGGCCCAGAACCAGCGCCCCTTGCCGGCCGCCGCACCCGAGGCCATGCCTGCGCTGGCCCGGGTGCACGTGCTGGTGCGCGACACCCTCGACCCCGACCGCCTGCGCAACCTGGCCCGGCCCAACGTCACCGCGTGGGTCGAGACCACCAGCAACACCCTGAGCGTCGCGGCGGTCGAGAACCTGGCCCGTTTCGACGAGGCCTTCGTGCAGTTGCGCGCCCCGCTCAAGAGCGTCGACGCGCGCGAGTTCGCCCGAATGCCACGGGTGGGCGCGTGGCTGACGCCGGCCTCGCTCGAGTTGGCGGGTCGGCTGCCGGGCGTGCGTCGCCTGGCGGTGCAGGTCGACACCATCGACGAGCCCACGGTGGCGGCGCTGGCCCGTGCCCGACCCGCGGTCGTCAGGTGGACGCCCACCGGCCCCATCGACGTGCTGCAGTGGGCGCTCTTCGGCCAGGTGCCCGGTCACCGCGTGGTGGTGGGGTCGACGCACCTGCTGCAGGCGACCAGTTGTGCCGAGCGCCGGGCGGACCAGCCGGTGCCCGAGCTGCACGTGGCGCACCTGCTGGCCCTCAGCAGCGACGTGTTCCCCTGCGGGCGGGGCACGCGGGTGGTGGTGCCGCTCGAGGTCGACCGCTGGCTGCTGCAGTCGCTGCTGGTGCGCGACCCGTCGGTCGAACTGGTGCTCGAGGTGGGCGACGACGCCGAGCGCGCCACCAAGGCGCGGCTGCTGCTCGAAGCGCTCGGGGTGGGGCCGTCACGATGACGGCGCTGCAGACGCTCCACGCCGAGATCGTCGAGTGCCGGCGCTGCGCGCGCCTGGTCGCCTGGCGGGAAGAGGTCGCCCGGGTCAAGCGACGGGCGTACCTGGCTGACGACTACTGGGGCCGCCCCATCACCGGCTTCGGCGACCCCCGCTCGAAGCTGGTGATCGTCGGGCTGGCGCCCGGTGCGCACGGGGCCAACCGCACCGGGCGGGTCTTCACCGGCGACGCGTCGGGGGCCTTCCTCTTCGCAGGCCTGCACCGCGCCGGCTTCGCCAACCAGCCGACCAGCGAGCGGCGGGACGACGGCCTGAAGCTGAAGGGCGCGTTCATCACCTGCCCGGTGCGGTGCGTGCCTCCCGACAACAAGCCGACCCCCGACGAGGTGGCGACCTGCCGCCCGTTCCTGACCCGCGAGCTGGCCTTGCTGCGGCCCACGGTCTTTCTGGCGCTGGGGCACCTGGCCTGGTCGGCCACGCTCGAGCACCTGAACTGGCCCAGAGGCGAGGAAAAGCTGCCTGATTTCGGCCATGGCGCGGTGTTCCGCCACCCCGAGCAGGGCGTGCACCTGGTCGGCTGCTACCACGTGAGCCGGCAGAACACGCAGACCGGCCGCCTGACGCCGCGCATGTTCGACGCGGTGCTGGCGCGGGTGAAAGGCCTGCTTGACGATCACCGTCGGAAGCGCCGATAGTTCGCGCCGCCTGAAGGGGATTTTCGAGGAGTCCTGCCTACTTGCCACCGACCGTCAGCGTTTGCGTGATGTCAGTCGTCCAGACGTGCGGGAACCCGGTGGAAGCGCGCGAAGCCCAATGAGAGTCATGACCATGCGCCGAACGTCGAGTCTATTGTGGGTGCTGCTGTCTTTCGCTGCTGCCGAGGCTGCGCCGACGCCTGCCGAGCGCAAGGCGGCGCCGAAGGACACCGAGCTGAAGAAGAAGGAAAGCAACCTCGCTCCCGACAAGTCGCTGGCCGGCGACGTGACGCGCAAGAAGGAGAAGCGCGAAGAAGCGCCCGCGCTCAAGTACGACCAGTTCCGCACCGGGGTCGAGCTGCAGGTGGCCGCCAAGCGCCGCGAGCAGATCAAGGACCTCTCGAAGATCATCGAGCTCTCGAGCGACAAGGCCGAGAAGCCCAGCCTGCTCTTCCGCCTGGGTGAGCTCTACTGGGAAGAATCGAAGTACTTCTCGTTCGAAGCCAACCGCAAGGACGACGACAAGATTCGCGCGATGAACGCCGACGACAAGGCCGGCATCGCGCGCGCCGAGCAGGAAAAAGCCGAAATCGAAACCCAGGCCAAGGACTACGCGAAGAAGGCCATCGAGCAGTATTCGCGCATCGTTCAGGAGTTCAAGGACTTCGAGCGCACCGACGAGGTCCTGTACTTCCTGGGCCTCAACCTGATGGACATGGGTGACGAGAAGCGCGGGCTCATTTCGTACAACCGGCTGATCTCGAAGTACCCCAAGTCGAAGTACCTGCCCGACGCGTACCTGGCGGTCGCCGAGTTCCACTTCAACGGCTCGAAGGGCAAGCGCGAAGAGCTCGAGAAGGCGCTCGAGAACTACAAGAACGCCGCCAAGTTCACCGACAACAAGGTGTACGGCTACGCGCTGTACAAGCAGGGCTGGTGCTACTTCAACATGTCGGACTTCGAGAAGGCGATGGACCAGTTCAAGTCCGTCGTCCTCTACGCGCAGTTCGCCGGCACCGAAGAAGTCGAAGGCAAGGGCAAGGGCTCGCGCGCCGGTCTGGCCAAGGAAGCCCGCGGTGACTACGTGCGCGCCTATTCGCGCCAGGGCACCCCCAACGAGGCCAAGGAGAAGTTCGGCAAGCTCTCGAAGGAACCCGAAGACCTGCGGCTGATGATGAAGCAACTGGCCAACCTCTATTACGACGACGGCAAGGACAAGGAAGCCGCGCTCACCTACAACATGCTGATCGCCGAGCGGCCGCTCTCGCCCGAGGCGCCCGGCTTCCAGTCGCGCATCGTCGACTGCGTGATGCGCGCCGGCAACAAGCAGATGACCGTGCAGCAGGTGCGTCGCCTGGTGAAGGTGATGGACGACGTGCTCAAGGGCAACCCCAAGCTCGAGGACAAGGACAAGAAGTCGCTCGACGAGGCCCGCGAGCTGTCCGAGCGCACCATCTCTCGCCTGGCGGTCGACTGGCACAACGAAGGCAAGAAGACCCGCGACGAGCAGACCTTCGAGTTCGCCAACGCGGTCTACGCCGACTACCTGACGCTCTTCCCCACCAACGCCAAGGCCTACGACCTGCGCTTCTTCTGGGCCGAGCTGCTCAACGACAACCTGAACAAGTACGACAAGGCCGCCGAGCAGTACGGCCTGGTCTTCGGCCAGGACATCGACCGCATCACCAAGGGCACCGAGAAGCCCGGCAAGTACCTGACGCTGGCTTCGTACGACACGATTCTGGCGTGGGACGAGGTGGTGAAGAAGGCCCAGGCCGAGGGCAAGATCAAGGTCGAGGCCGCCGCCGACCCCACCAAGAAGGGCACCATTCCTCCCGAGCGGAAGAACCTGCTCGATGCCTGCGAGCGCTACCTCAAGTACATCGAGAAGGGCGATAAGCGGGTCGAGATCGCCTACAAGGCCGCGAAGATCTACTACGACTACAACTACCTCGACGAAGCGGTGCAGCGCTTCGCCGAGATCGCGCTCAAGTACCCCGACTACAAGTTCGCCGACGGGGCCCGCGCTGGTGAAGTCACCGCCAACCTGGTGCTCGACTCGTACAACCTACTCGGCGACTGGACCAAGGTGAACGAGTGGGCCCGCAAGTTCTACGCGGAAGACAAGCTCGCGGTCGGCGCCTTCCGTGAAGAGCTCGCCAAGTACATCGAGCAGTCGAGCTTCAAGCTGATCAACGCGCTCGAGTCGAAGAAGGAAAACCAGAAGGCCGCCGAGGCCTACATGACCTTCGTCACCGAGTGGCCCAAGAGCGATCTGGCCGACAAGGCGCTCTTCAACGCTGCCATCGACTTCTACAACGCCCGCGCGCTCGACCGCGCGATCGAGGTGCGCAAGCAGTTGATCCAGAAGCACCCGAAGTCGCAGTACGTGCCGCAGGCCATGTTCGCGCTGGCCGAGGGCTACGAGGCCATCGCCGAGTTCGACCCGGCGGCCGACTACTACGAGGCCTACGCGGTCAATTACGAGAAGAACAAGGGCGGCAAGAAGGGTGCTCCGGCTCCGCGCGCGGCGCCGAAGAAGGGCGCGAAGGACGACAAGAAGCCCGAAGCCGACCAGGTGTGGGAAGAGGGCAAGGCGCAGGACGCGCTCTTCAACGCCGGCATCTTCCGTGAGGGCCTGGGCACGCTCAAGCAGGCGCTCAAGGACCGCGAGAAGTACCTCGAACTGTGGCCCACCTCGAAGGACGCCGAGGCCGTCGAGAAGTCGATCATCGACCTCAACGAGAAGCTCGGCGCCTGGGGCAAGGTCACCAAAGGCCTCGAGGACTACGAGAAGAAGTACCTCAAGGACTCGAGCAAGGTGCTGATCGCCGAAGGCCGCATCGCCACCATCTACGAAGAGAAGCAGAAGAACCCGAAGGCGGCCAAGGGCGTCTACCAGCGCATCACCGACTACTACGAGAAGCTGCCCAAGCGCCTGAAGGACGGTCTCGAGATCCAGGCGCTCGACGCGGTGGCCCGCGCCTCGTTCATCGCCAACGAAGACGACTGGAAGAAGTATTCGAACCTGAAGCTGCGCTGGTCGTCGATGAACAACATCGGCGAGCTCAAGGGCAGCATCAAGAGCAAGTCCGACGCGTTGGTCGAGGTGCAGAAGGTCTACACCAGGACCGTGGCCTTCAAGTCGGCCGACCCCGCGATCTGCGCGCTGCACAAGATCGGCCTCGCGTTCGATCAGTTGGCCGACCAGTTGACCAACTTCCCCGTGCCCAAGGGCCTGCCCGAAGAGGTGCTGGTCGAATTGCGCCCGCAGTTCGAGCAACAGGCCGACCCGCTCAAGAAGACCGCGACCGACGCCTTCGCCGCCGCCGTGACCAAGAGCCAGGAGCTCGACGTGTTCAACCCCTGCACCATCGCCTCGCTCGAGATGCTGCGCAGCAAGTACGCGCCCGACCGCTTCCCGCGCATGCGGGAAGACACCTTCGAGCTCAAGCCCGCAGCCGACAAGCAGATGGCGATCGGCGCTGATCTGCTGACCTCGATTCAGACCGTGCCCACCGTGTCGGCCGAGAAGGCCAACGAGATGCGCGCCAAGACCCGCGAGGTCGGTGCGCGTGACGTGGCGGCCACCAGCAGCCCCGAGCTCGACCTGACCGCGAAGGACTCGCCGCCCCCGGCGACCCAGAAGAAAGCCGACGCCCCCAAGGACAGCCCGGCCGCGAAGACGCCCCAGCGCGCCACCCCGGCCGCCAGCCCCACGCCCACCCCGACCAAGAGCAAGAGCGCCGACGCCGAGCCGGAGGACACGCTGTGAACGCCACCAAGACGCTGCTGCTCTCGACCCTGGCCTTCGCGGCCTGCACCACGCCGTCCGCGACCGGGCCCTCACGCGTCGCGGGCCCCAAGGTCAGCGCCACCAAGGACGCTCCGGCCGAGGGTGAGGCCCAGGTGCAGATCAACGCCAAGGCCAAGCTGCTGTTCGAAGACGCGGTGAAGGCCGCCGAGGCGCAGAAGAAGGCCAAGGCCGTCGACTACGCCGCGCTCGAGAAGAAGTTCAGCGCTGCCGCCGACGCCGACTCGCAGTTGGCCGAGGCCACCTACAACCTGGGCGTGCTCGCCGAACGGCAGGGCCGGGTGAAGGACGCGGTCAGCCTCTACAAGGAAGCGTTGGCCAAGAAGCCGACCCTGCGCCAGGCCGCCGAGAACCTGGCGGTGATCGCCCAGAACAACGGCGACGAGAAGGGCGCGGTCGCCATCTACCAGGACATTCTGACCAACTACCCCGAAGACGCCTCGAGCCGGGCCCGCCTGGCCGAGATCTACCGTCGGCGGGGCGAGAACGAGAAGGCGCTCGAGCTCTCGCGCGAAGCGCTCTTCCGCGACCCGCGCACCCTGCAGGCCTTCAAGACCATGATGGCGGTCTATTACGAGCAGAAGCAGTACTCGCTGGCCCGCCTGATCGCCCTGCGCGCCTCGAAGATCGACGATTCGGACCCCGAGATTGCGTACACGCTGGGGCTCATCAACCTGGCCGAGAAGGACTCGGCGAAGGCCCGCGTGCAGTTCAAGAAGGCGGTCGACGCGCGCCCCGACTTCCTGCCCGCGCACTACGAGCTGGCGAAGATGGCCTTCGTGCAGGAGGACTACCAGAGCGCCGAAGGGCACCTGCGCCGCATTCTGGCGTCGGGCGGCTCGAACGCGCAGTTGCTGGTCAACCTGGGCGTCGCCTACAAGGGCATGGGCCAGTTGGACAAGGCCATGGCCACCTACGACGAGGCCCAGAAGCTCAACAGCGACATGCCCGAGCTGATTCTCAACCGCGGCATCATCATCGGCCTCAAGGGTGACCCCGAGAAGGCGATCACGATGTTCAAGACCTACATCGCACGCAAGGGCGGCGAGACCTCGATTCCCGCCGACCACCCGGTGATGACCCTGATCGCCGAGCAGGAAAAGGTCATCAAGCAGCGCGAAGACGAGAAGAAGCTGGCCGAAGAAGGCAAGCGCATGGAAGAGGAAATGAAGAAGCAGGAGGCGGCGGCCGCCGAAGAGGAAAAGAAGAAGAAGGACGAAGAACTCAAGAAGCAGCAGTCCGACGCCAAGGGTGGCGCGGCGAAGGACGCGGTCGAGAAGTCCGACAAGGGCGGCGCCGAGAAGCCTCCCGCTGCCGCGGCCGAGCCGAAGAAGGGCAAGGGGGCGGTCGCCGCGCCTGCCGCCGAGCCCGCTCCCGCACCGGCACCGGTGCCGGCGAAGAAGGACGACAAGAAGCCCGCCGGAAACCCCGACGAGCCCACCGACGGCTTGTAATCAGCGCCAGGCGGCCAGACCGTGGGCGGCGTGACAACCGTCGCCCACCAGGTCGAGCGCCACCTGGGGTTGGGTCTTCCGGAAGGTCGTCAGTTGCTCGAAGGCGTGCAGGCTCTCGAGTTCGCGGACCGTCGCGTC
>CAIWFK010000144.1 GCA_903911905.1 uncultured Myxococcales bacterium | reverse complement strand
GCGGCCGAGCGGTCGACCTTCGAGGGGTCCTTGCCCGAGAACGCGCCGCCGCCGTGACGGCCCATGCCGCCGTAGGTGTCGACGATGATCTTGCGGCCGGTGACGCCCGAGTCACCCATGGGGCCGCCGATGACGAAGCGGCCGGTGGGGTTGATGAAGTACTTGGTCTTCTTGTCGAGCAGCTTCGAGGGCAGCGCGGCCTTGATGACCTCTTCCATCACCACCGCGGTGATCTTCTTGTTGGTGATTTCCTCGGCGTGCTGGGTCGAGAGCACCACCGCGTCGATGCGAACGGGCTTGCCGTCCTTGTACTCGAGGGTGACCTGCGACTTGCCGTCGGGGCGCAGCCAGTCGTGCTTCTTGCGGCGCACGTCGGCCAGCTTGCGGGTCAGCGCGTGGGCGTAGTGGATGGGCGCGGGCATCAGCTCGGGCGTCTCGTTGCACGCGTAGCCGAACATCATCCCCTGGTCGCCAGCGCCCTGTTCCTTCTTGGCACCTTCGTCGACGCCGCGGGCGATGTCCTGGCTCTGGCCTTCGATCGCGACCATCACGCCGCAGGTGTTGCCGTCGAAGCCCATCGCCGAATCGGTGTACCCAATCTTGCGAATGGTGTTGCGCACGATGGTGGGAATGTCGATCCACGCGGTGGTGGTGACTTCACCGGCCACGATGGCGAAGCCGGTCTTCACCAGGGTCTCGACCGCGATGCGGGCGTGAGCGTCCTTGGCGATGAGGGCGTCGACCACGCCGTCCGAGATCTGGTCGCAAATCTTGTCCGGGTGACCTTCGGTGACCGACTCCGACGTGAACAGGTAGTCCTTCGGCATGGTGGCAGCTTCCTTCGAAGAAAAGTGAGACGGCAGAGCAGCGCCTTAGCGACTTGGCGCAGTGCGTTCAACTCCCTTCCGGCACTGGAGATCAGCCGTGCAGTCGGGCAGGGTCAGGCCGCTCGAAAATGGATCGCCGGCAGGCCGACCGGCAACCCACCCCATGAACTGCCGTTCTCGAAAGGGCCTTCCATGAACCGCTCTGTGCTGACGCTGCTCGCCGCCTCGCTGTCCCTGGTCGCCTGTGGTCCGGGGGCGAAGATCGCCGCCACCAAGCAGGGCGCTGCCGAAGCCCTCTTCGCCGCTTCCCGGCCGAGCAAGGCGGGGGCCGACAAGAACGCGGCCCCGGCGGTCATCGGCACCTTCAGTTGGGACTGCCCCGAGGGCGGTTCGGCGAAGGTGGTGGGAACGGGCGTCGCGGTGGGCTTCGGCACCACCACCAGCGTCGCGCAGAACTTCACGCTCGAGTTCGACGCCTGCGGCCTGGCCACGTCCGACTACGGAAACGCGCTCTACGACGGGCAGCTGACCTTCACCCAGGCCGTCACCGCCGCGGCCACCGACGTGTCGGTCAGCCAGGGCATCAAGGGCCGGGTCGACGTGCGCGGTGCCTTCGACGACTTCGTCGACGCCGACGTGACCCAGGCCATCGACGCCAGCGCGCTGGCCAGCACCGCCGACGTGTCCATGAACCTCAAGGGCTCCATCACCACGGGCGAAGGCACCTTCACCTTCGACGAAATGGTGTCGCTGGTCGGCGGGCACCTCTCGGCGACGCTCAGCAAGAAATAGCGTCGTTTCAGTAGGCCGATTCGCCGCGGCCCGCGCTCTTGAGCGACTGCCGCTTCATTTCCTTCACCGCTTCCGAACGCGCGGCGGGAGCGGCCGAGGGCATCGCGGTCGACAGGCCGAACATCGAGGCGTTCGAGGCCCGCTCGTCGGCCACCGCGGCGTGCCCGCCGATCTGCTCGGCGTCGTCGAACAGCCCGTCGTTCTTCTGCAGCGCGACCTGTGCCTGGCGGAAGTCGCCCTTGTCCATGAAGTCGGCGGCGGCCTTGTAGTTCGCCGCGGCCTGCGCCTTGGTCGCCACCACCCGCGCGGTCTTGTCGCGACGGGCCTGCGCGACGGTGGTGTCGTCGGTCAGCACGGCCGCCAGCGCCACGCGGGCCTGGGCGGGGTGGGCCCCGAGCAGGTCCTGGTACGCCAACTGGTAGGCGCCCATGTCGAGGGTGCCGACGCGCGCGGTGGGCGAGGCGGTCAGGTGCAGCACCACCTTCTCGGTCTGCTCGGCCGAGAAGTCGGGCAGCGTCAAGGTGACGTGGCGGCCGCTGCCGTCGACGCCCGCGACCGGCCGCCCGTAGGCTTCGACGAAGCGCACGCCCTCGGGCAGCGTCACCGTCAGCGACACCTCGCGCGCCACCATGGTGCCGGCCTGCTTCAAGTCGCGCTCGAACAGCGCGGTGGTGGTCGCCGGCGTGTTGCCCGAAATGAAGCCGTAGCTGCCACCACCCACGTCGGCCAGGCGCTGCATCAGGTCTTCGTTGAAGTCGCTGCCCACGCCCAGCGAGGTGACGGTGATGCCGGCGCGCCGAATCGACGAGACGATGTTCGAGAGCCCCTGCGCGCTGGTGATGCCGACCGTGGGCTGCCCGTCAGAGAGCAGAATGAGCCGGTTGACGCGGAAGTCGCTGCGGGCGACTTCCAACTGCACGCGCCCGGCCTGCAGGGCCTCGCTGGTGTTGGTGCCCCCCTGGTCCCAGATGCCGGTGATGGCGCGCCGCAGGAAGTCCTTGTTCGCCTCGGTCACGAAGCGGCCGCTGACCACCTGCACGTCGGTGCCGTAGTGGATGATGGCCAGGCGGTCGTGCTCGTCGAGCAGGTCGACCAGCTTGAGCGCGGCGGCCCGGGCCGCGGCAATCTTCGCGCCCGCCATCGAGCCGCTGCGGTCGATGACCACCGCCAGGTTCACCGGCGCGCGCGTCGCTCCCGGCACCTTCACCGCTTCGATGTCGAGGGTCGCGAAGACGTCGCTGGTGCCCGGCGCGATGAAGGGGTGCGAGAGCCGCCCCGTCAGGCTCAACGAGCCCGGCGTCTGGGTGGGCACGGGCGCCGGCGGAACGGGCACGGGCGCTGGAGCCGGCGCAGGGGCGGGCGCAGGAGGCGTCGGGGCAGGCGCGCCGCGCGGCAGGCCGACGACGAGGGCGGTGACCAGCAGGACGGACGCGGCTGACAGGAAGGCGGTCGTTCGGTTCATGGGCGCCCAGGGGAACGCACCGACCCGAATTCCGATCTGCCGCTCCGACTTCGCCCGTGGTTACTGGAACTTGCGGGCGATGGAGATGGCCATCTTGCCCGAGCCCTCGACCTTCACGTCGTTGGCCTGGGAGGCGAGGGTGACCGGGCCCTTCAGGTCGACCAGCAGCAACTGGGTGTCGGCCTTGCGCACCTCGAGCGTGCCCGCCAGCTTCATCACGGTGGTCATCTTCTCGTCCGAATTGTCCATGGTCATGGTGGTCGAGAACACCGCCACCTCACCCCGGTCTTCGGCCAGCGTCACCCGCACGTCGGAAATGCGCGGCGCGTCCGAGCCGTCGTCGCGCGTGGCGCCGTCGGTGACCAGGTCCTGCACCGCCTTGACCAGCTCGGGCACCGCCTCGCCGACCGTCAGCGCGCGCCGGGGGAAGGCGCTGCGAAACTGGTCGGGCTTGCCGATGAAGTCGGCGTCGTCGCGCACCACGTCGGCCTCCGAGGCGGGGGCTTCCTTGCCGTCGGCGGTGCGCACGGTCACCTCGAGCTCGTCGTCATCGTCGTCGGCCTCGGCCTCGAGCAGGTAGGTCTTGTTCGCCACCGGCGAGATGTTCTCGTCACCCTTGCCGTCGTCGAGGTCGACCGACTTCTTGTCGCCGTAGGTGATGCGCGCCTTCTTCACCGTGTCGCCTTCCACCTCGAGGTACTCGACCGTGAACAGCGAGCTGGCGCGGCTGGTCATCACGCTGCGCTGGGTCTGGTCGCCGGCCTGGGCGGTGAGCGAGACGTCGCTCTGGTAGCTGCTCAGGTCGACGTGCTTGGTGCCCGCTGCGGGCTGCTTGAGCGCGAAGGTGACGGTCTTCACCGGCGCGGGCGGAGGAGGAGGCGGCGTCTCCTTCTTCGTGCAGGAGGCGAGGGCGAGCAGGCAGAAGAGCGCGGCGAGTTGCTTCATGGGGCGGGACTGTAGGGGGCGAGGGCGCTCGTCGCCACAGAAGCGGGTGGCTTCGACCGGGGGCCCCAGTTGACCACCGACCGTCGAGGCGGGTCGTTGGGGACGTGGCCGGGTGTGGATCGGATCGTGAGCATCAGCTGAGCTGATCGACGATGGCATGGGCCCCTTCCCGGAACAGGTGTGGTGAGGCAGATGGAGGCATGGCCAAGATCACCCTCGAGGTTCCCGACGATGTGGC
>CAIWFK010000143.1 GCA_903911905.1 uncultured Myxococcales bacterium | reverse complement strand
GTCACCGCCATCGCGCCCGGCTCGGCGCCTGGCCAGCGGCTGTGGGCGCGGTCGCGGCCGGTGTCGTCGGGGCGCGGGGTGTCGAAGGCGCCCATCGAGACCCGGGCAGTGGGCGCGCGGCTGGACTTCGGAGCGGTGCCCTGGGTCGGCGACCTCGCCCTGATGAAGTTGCCGCTCGTCGACTGCGGCATCGGCGCGCTGCTGGGTATGAACGTGCTGCGGCGCTGTTCCATCGTGCTCAGTCGCGACCGCGGCACGGTGCTCTGCAGCCCCGGCCCGTGAGCGCTGGGGCAGGTCAGCCCTTCACCGCACCCGCGGTCAGCCCGCCCACCAGGAACTTCTGCAGCCCGAAGAAGAGCGCCATCACCGGCGCCGAGACGATGAGGGCTCCGGCGGCGAAGCTGCCCCATTCGGTCTTGTACTCGCCCACGAAGCGTTGCAGCGCCACCGGCAGGGTGAAGCGCGCGGCGTCGTTGAGCAGGGTGGCGGCGAGAATGAATTCGTTCCACGCGTTCATGAAGCTGAAGAGCGCGGTCACCGCCAGCGCGGGGCGGGCCAGCGGCAAGACCACCTTCACGAAGACCTGCCAGTGCGAGGCGCCGTCCATCAGCGCGGCTTCCTCGAGTTCCCGGGGAATGGTGTCGAAGTAGCCCTTGAGCATCCACACGCAGAAGGGCAGCGACGAGGTGGCGTAGACCAGCACCAGCCCGGCCAGGGTGTCGACCAGGCCCAGGGCCTGCAGAATCCGGTAGAGCGGCACCAGCATCAGGGTGGCCGGGAACATCTGGGTCACCAGCAACACCTGCAGGCCGGTCTGCTTGCCCGGAAAGCGGAAGCGCGAAATGGCGTAGGCCGCCGTGACGGCCAGCGACAGGCCGACCAGCGTGGTGGCGCCGCTGACCGCGATGCTGGCGAAGAGCTGCCGGCCGAACAGCCACCGACCCTTTGGATCGGTGGCGAGCACCACGTCGCGGAAGTGGTCGAGGGTGATCGAGGTCGGGAGCGGGTTGAGCGAGAGCGAGAGCGACTGGGTGTCGCTCAACGCCAGCTTCAAGACCCAGAGCACCGGGTAGAGCGCCACCACGCACATCACCGACAGGCCCGCGTGAATGGCGGCCAGGGTCCACCACGAGCGTTGCTTCATGACGACGCCTCCGCGCCCGACAGGCGGTTCGTCACGCGAGACCACGCGAAGAGCACGCAGAAGATCAGCACCGAATACGCCGCCGCGAAGCCGTACTGCTCGTTGCGCTGGAAGGCCCAGCGGTACGCCTCGCTGACCAGGATGTCGGTCGCGCCGCCCGGCTCACCACCCGAAACCAGGTAGATGACGTTAAACATGTTGAAGGTCCACACGCTGCCCAGAATCACCGCGGGCAGCAGCGCGGGCCGCAACAGGGGCAGGGTGAGGTGGCGGAACTGGGTCCACTGGCTGGCGCCGTCGACCTCGGCCGCTTCGTAGAGGTCGGTCGGAATCGACTGCAGCGCGCCCAGCGAGACCACCATCATGAAGGGAAAGCCCAGCCAGGTGTTGGTCACCACGTTGGCCGCGAAGGAGGTCGAGAAGTGGGTGAACCAGCTGATGGGCTCGATGCCGAGGAGCGTGAGCAGCGCGTTCACCGCGCCGAACTGCCGGTGGAACATGCCCTTCCAGATGAGCCCGGTGATGTAGTTGGGCACCGCCCAGGGAACGATCAGCACCACCCGGTAGAACGCGCGCAGCCTGAGCAGCGGGTCCTTGAGCAGAATGGCCAGCCCCAGCCCGATGCCCAGGTGGAAGATCACGTTCACCAGCGTCCACGCCAGGGTCACCGCGAGCGTGAAGTAGAACGAGAGCGGCTCGGTGATGGAATAGCCCTTCGAGGTGAGGATGTCGGTGAAGTTCGCCGCCCCCACGAAGCGGTAGTCGCCCGCCTCGTGGTGGAAGAGCGAGAGCGAGATGCCGACCGTGAAGGGCACCAGCACCAGGACCAGC
>CAIWFK010000142.1 GCA_903911905.1 uncultured Myxococcales bacterium | reverse complement strand
TGCTGCAGAAGCAGGTCGCCGAGCACAAGGCTTCCCTCGAACGAGGGCAGATCGAGGCGAAGACCAACCTCGAGGCCCGCAACGCCCTGCAGGCCGACGCCGATCGCCTGCGCGTCGAGCTCGACGAGCTGCGCGCGTCGTTGACCCAGGCCGGTGGCGAGTCGCGGGCCATGGCCGCCGCGCGCGAGCAACTCGAGGCCGAGCTGGAACGCCTGCGCCAGCGCGTGCCGACGCTCGAACAGGAACTCGACGCGCTCAAGGGGCGCCAGCCAGAGCACGAGGCGGCCGTCGCCCGGGCCAGGGCGCTCGAGACCGAGCTGGCCCGGGCCCGGGTCGCGCTCGACGTGCTCGAGCAGGACCTGAACGACGAAGGCCAGAAGGCGTCGCAGGTCGATCAGGCCCTCGCCGCCGCCCGCGCCCAGGCCGGTGACACCCAGGCGCTGCTCATCGAGCGAACCAACCAGGCCGCGACGCTGGAGATCGAACTGGCGCGGGTCCGCGAGCAGCAGAGCGTCGCCGAGGCCGAGGCTACCCGGCTGCGCGAGGCGCACGCCGCGAACGACACCGACGCCGCCGAGCTTCGCGCCCGGGTGACCCTGCTCGAGGCCCAGCTCGCCGAGGCCGCCCGGCCGGCGCCCGCCAACGACGACGAAGTGGCGCGGCTGCGCCGCAAGCTGCCCGAACTCGAGGCCGAGCTGGAAATCGCGCGGGTCAACGCCCGCAACGACGTCGAGACCGCGCAGAACGCGCGCGCCCAGGCCGAAGAGCTGCTGCTCGCGCTGCGGGTGAAGTACGGCGATCTGTCGCACGCCCTGACCTCGGCGCAAGACGACCTCAACGAAGCCCGCGCCGAGAACGAGCTGCTCGAGCAGGAGCGCGAGCGGGTGGCCCGGGAACTCGAGATCGTCCCGAAGCTCAACCAGCGCATCGGCCAGCTCGAAGCGGAGCTCGCTGCGCTCGCCGCTCGCCCGGCCACCAGCCCTGCCGTTCCGCCTCTGGTCGAGGTGGCTCCTCGACCCGCGACGGCCCGCGTGCCCGCTGCCGTGCCACCCCCACCTGCGCGGGTGCCGACCCCCGAATCGGTGCCGTCGACCGACCTCGAGGTCTTCGAGCTCGACATCACCAACGACGACGACGCCGAAGAGATCGTCCTGCTGGAAGACGAGGCCACCGACCCGGGCCGCAAGAAGTCCTGAGCGGCGTTGGCGCACCGGCAAAACAGGCAGGCCGCGCGTGGTGCGCCCGTAGGGTAGCGTTCCCCACGTGAAGCGATGGCTGCTGATTCTGGGGGTGGGCCTTTCGACCGTACTGGTCGGGGTCTGCTGGTGGCTGGCGACGCCACCGTCGCCGGGTGACGACGCCACCCCTGGCGGGCACCAGCCCTCGCCGCCCCCACCTCCTTCCACCCACGTCGTGGCTGGCGTGACGGTCTCGGGCCGGGTGCTGCGCGACGGCACGGCGGTGGCGAAGGCCCGGGTGTCGCTGCGCGGTTCCCGCTCGGAAATCACCGCCACGGGGGCCGACGGGGCGTTCGAATTCGAGGGCGTGGGCGATGGGGTCGTGTACCTGTCGGCCTCGACCGACGAGGCGGCTTCCGAGGTGCTGGGGCCGGTCACCATCGCCGGTGCTCCCGTCTCGGACGTGGTGCTCACGCTCAGCCCCGCGGTGAAGGTCGAAGGGCTGGTGGTCGACCTGGTGGCGCGCAAGCCCATCGCCGGGGCCGTGGTGCTCTCGCCTCAGCGCGCGGCCACACCGACGCCAACGGGCACTTCACGCTCTCTGGCGCGCGCGGCGCGACCTGGCTCGACGTGACCGCCCCCGGCTTCTTGAACCGCACCGAATGGGTGTCGCTCGAGTTGGCTCGCAGCGGCGGGCTGCTCGAGCTGGTGCTCACGCCCGTTTCCCGGCTCGAGGGGACGGTGATGGAAGGTGGGGCTCCGGTGGCCAGCGCCACGGTCTGGGCCGAGCAGGTCGAAGGGGCCAACCGGGGCGATCGCACGCCCACCGCCTTCACCTCGAAGGAAGGGGCCTTCGTCATCGAGAGCGCCGCGGGGCTGGTGCGGCTGACGGGCATCACGCCGCGGGGCACCCGGCTCAAGGGCCCGCTGTTGCGGCTGGGCCTGGGCGAGAAGAAGACGGGCCTGGTGTTGGACGCGGGCGAGACCAGCGAGGCCTCGGGCGTGGTGACCCGGGCGGGCGCGCCGTGGGCAGGCGCGGCGCTGCAGGCGGTCGACGCGGCGAACGAAGACCTCGTGGGCGTCACCACCTCGGGGCTCGATGGGCGGTTCCGGTTTCCCGCCCTGGCCAACGGCCGCTACCTGGTGCAGGTGCGCAAGGACGCGTTCTCGACCATCGCCGGGCCCTTCGAACAGGCCGGTGACGGCCGCGCGTGGACCATCACCATCGCCGACGGCAAGGCGCTCGACGGTCGGGTGGACCCCGCGGCCGCCAACGTGCGGGTTCGCTGGCGTGCGGGCTCGTGGTCTGGCCCGGCCACGGACACCCTGACCGACGCGCAGGGGCGGTTTCACTTCGAAGGTCTGCCCGACGAGTTCATCTCGCTCGACGCCGAAGGGCCCACGGGCGCGGCGACGGCACGGGCCAGGCCGGGCGATCAGGTGGTGTTGCACCTGGCCCACGGTCAGGTGGTGGTGCATCTGGCCGACGACTCGGGCCGGGCGGTCACCGACGGCGTGCTGCTCTCTCGCTCGATGGACACCGGGGCCGTTCGCCGGCAGTTGGTGCTCGCGCCCGACGGGGTGACCCGGCTCGATCTGCCCGCCGGCCACTGGGACCTGACGCTCGAGGTCGCCGGCCGGGGTCGGAGTGCGACCGCGAAGCTCGACGTTCGAGACGCGCCGCTCGACGTGCGGCTGACGCTCGAGCGCTCGGCGTCGGTGCGCGGGGTGGTGACCGACGCGGCCACCAAGCTGCCCCTGCAGGGGGCGATGGTCGAAGCGCTGACCGGCGAGGTCAATGCCTTCCGGGTCTCGGTGATGACCGATGCGCGGGGCGAATACCTGCTGCCGCCCGTGCCCATCACCGCCACCGTGGTGGTGCGGCACGATTCGTTCAAGCCGGCGTGGCGTCGCGCGGCCGACGGCGAACGGTGGGACGTGGCGCTCGAAGGCGTGCCCGCCGGCAACGGTGGCCCTCAGGCCCCCGCGCAGCAGTTCGAGGGCGTGGGCATGGTGCTCGACCCCAACACCGCGCAGGGAGCGCTGGTCACCTCGGTCAACGAAGGCGGGCCTGCCGAGCGCGCGGGCGTGCAGCGCGGCGATCTGGTCGTCGGCATCGAAGGGCAGGCGGTGGTGGGGCTGCCGCTGCAGGACATCATCGGGCGCATTCGCGGGCCGGCGGGCACCGAGGTGCACATGACCTTCGTGCGCAGCGGGCAGAGCTTCGAGCTGACCATTCGCCGGCGACTGCTCACCTTGTAGTCAGCTCGCGCGGCGCTTCTTGCGATCGCGTCGGCTGCGGCGGCTCTCTTCTCGTGGCGGCGGTTCGATGGTGCCCGGCATGGGCGTACCGGAATCGAGCTGCGGCGTCTCGGCGGGCGGCGCTTCCGAGGGCAGGGCGGGCAGGCGAATGACGAAGGTCGACCCTTCTCCGGGTCGGCTCTGCACCGCGATGGTGCCGCCGTGGCTCTTGATGATGCGCTGGCAGATGGCGAGGCCCAGGCCCGTGCCCTTCTGCTTGGTGGTGAAGAAGGGCACGAAGATGTTGAGCTGCTGATCGCCGGGAATGCCGGGCCCGGTGTCGGCGACCTGCAGCTCGACCATGTCGGGGGCGCGGAAGTCGCCGAAGCGCTCGGGCCGCAGGCTGCGCAACACGATGTTGCCGGGCTTGTCACCCAGGGCCTGAATGGCGTTCTGCACCAGGTTGATCAACACCTGCTTGAGCTGCTCGGCGTCGGCGTCGACCCGCGGCAGGTCGGCCGCCAGTTCTTCGGTCACCGTGATGTGCCGGGGCACGTCGTTCTGAATCAACTTCATGGTGCGCGAGACCACTTCGTTGACGTCGGTGGGCCCGAAGGTCTGCTTGAGCGGGCGCGAGTAGTCGAGGAAGGCCGTCACCACGCCGTTGAGCCGGTTCACCTCTTCGACGATCACCTCGACGAACTCGCGCTCCTCGCCGGGCAGTTGTCGCGGGTCGAGGCACTGCGCGGCGCCCTTGATGGCGCCCAGCGGATTGCGAATTTCGTGGGCCAGACCGGCGGCCATTTCACCCAGCGCGGCCAGGCGATCGCGCTCGCGCATCTTCTCGTACAGCTTCGAGTTCTCGACTACGCTGGCGAAGTGGTCGGCCAGTTCGAGCATCAGGGCGATCTCGTCGGAAGCGAAGGCCTCGGGCACGCGCTCGTCCCACAGGTTCAGGAACCCCAGCACGCGGTCGTTGCCCACCAGCGGCACCGTGATGCCGGCCTTCATTGCGTCGAGCGCGTCGTGAATGTCGTTGAGCCGCCGCAGCTCGTCGCGCTGCTTGCGGGCTTCCAGCGGCTGGGCCTTGAGCTCGGTGATGCGGCGATCGACCGTCTCGAGCAACTGCGCGCGCTCCGAGCGGTGGAGCAGGGCGCGGGAAGTGCCCTGGTCGATGAACAGCGCGGGCGTCGGGCCGCGGCTGTCGAGCAGGCGGAAGCCGGGCCGGTCCTCGGCCAGCAGGTAGATCGACGCGTGCGTCACCCGGCGCGTCTCGTTGAGCCCGTCGAGCACCAGCGCCGAGAGCTGCGGCACGTCGATCACGTTGGCGGTGCGCCGCTGCAGCGCCCGCACCCGTTCGAGGAACTCGAAGCGTTGTCGGAAGGCGAGGGCCACGACCCGCTCTTCCACCCAGCTCGAGAGCGGCTCGAGCAGAATGAGCATCACGAAGGCCGCGACGATGGTGTTGAAGACGTAGAGGCTGGCGTTGCGCTCGACCCAGGCGGTCAGCACCACGAACACCAGGGCCAGAATGGCCGCCAGCACCGTCTGGGAAGCGATCTTCCCGAGCAGCTCGTGCAGGTCCATCAACCGCAGCCGCAGCAGGGTCTGCGAGAGGAAGAACAGGTACAGCGTCGAGATGATGGGGCCCAGCGCGGGGAAGGGAATGTCGAAGCGCCCCAGGAAGTCGAGGCCCGAGAAGATGACCGAGCCGCCGGCGCCCACCGCCAGGTAGAGCAGCCGCAGCCGGTCGATGCGTGACTCGCTCGAGCGCATGCGCGCGAGCACCAGCGACACCGAGAACGAGAGCGCCAACAGCACCCAGACCGACACCGACACCCGCGCCCACAGGTGCTCGGCCAGCGGCGTGGCGCCGACCGCGAGCCCGAAGAGCAGCGAGAACAGCGACACCCGTCGCCCGTACCTGGCCGCGCGTGGGCTGAAGTTGAGGAACTCGAGGAAGAACGAGAGCGAGGTCGAGGGCAGCACCGCGCCCGACACGAGGGCCCCGCCCATCATCACCCGACCGGTGGTCGAACCCGAGGCGTAGGGGAAGAGCCCCTCGAGGAAGCTGAAGAGGTCGAACACGCCCACCGAAATGGCGAAGACCCCGAACATGCTGAGCACCCGCGGGCGAGGCGTGCGCAGCAACACCGCGATGCCGATCGCCAGGCCGATGATCGACGCGAGCAGGTTGCTCTGGGTCCGAATGTCCATGAAGTTGACTCCTACTGTAGCCGGGTAGGATGGCCGGTGTGCGCGGTCTGACGTTCTTCCTGTCGTTGCTGCTGGTGCCGACCTGGTCCTTCGCGCAGGGCGAGGGGCCCGACGTCGAGGCCGACCCCGCCTTCGCCCGCTTCCAGAACCCCGCGTTCCCCTCGCCACCGGTCAAGGCCGTGCCCATCGAGCGTGGGCCACTGTTGACCGCGGCGCAGTTGGCGCCGTACTTCGTCGATGGGGTCGCTGCGCAGGCCAAGGCCGAGTTCGATCAGGGCCGGTACAAGCACGCCCGCGAGCTCTTCGCGCAGGTGCCCGCCACCGTGCCGGTTCGCTTCATCGTCGCGCTGGCCGCGCTGCGCCAGGGTGACTTCGACTTCGCGAGCAAGGAATTCGAGGCGCTCGCCGAGCTCGACCCGCCCCTGCGGGATCGCTGCCTCGTCCACGCCGGGCAGTCGTACGAGCAGCTTCGCCAGTGGGAGGCGGCGGTGCGGGTGTACGGCCAGGTGTCGGCCAGCTCGCGGCTGTTGCCCGATGCGAAGTTCGGGCTGGCGCGCGCGCTCAAGTGGCTCAAGAGCCCCGGCCCCGCGCTCGATCGGCTCAAGGACTACGTCGGTCGCCCACCGCCGCCGTGGGGGCGCGATCTCGGGGCCGAAGCGCTGCTCATCGCCGCCGACGTGCAGGCGTTCAAGGGCAACGCCAGGCTCGAGAAGGAAACGCTGATCACCCTCTGGTCGCGGCACCCGCTGACGAAGGAAGCGGGCAGAGCCGAGGCCCGTCTGGGTGACGTGAGCGCCATGGCGCCCGACGCGCTGGTGGCCCGAGGCGACGCGCTCATCGATGCGCATCACAACGCCGACGGCGCCGCGATCATCGAGCCCCTGCTCGAGACCCTGAAGCTGCCCGACCCCCTGGCCTGTCGCGCGCATTGGGCGGTCGGCAAGGCGCAACGCAAGCTGCGGCAGCACGCCAGGGCCATCGCCACGCTCGCCCCGGTGGTCAAGAAGTGCAAGGACCCGGAGCTGAGGGTCAAGGCGCTCTCGACGCTGGGCTTCAGCCAGGTCTTCGCCGCTCCCGCGCTCGCCGCCGGGACCTACGAGCAGCTCGCACACGACTACCCCGAGCACCCGCTGGCCGACGACGCGCTCTTCTTCGCCGCCGAATCGCACCTGCGCCGAGGCGAGCGTGACGAAGGCGTGCAGTTGCTCTTCGAGCTGGCCGATCGCTACCCCTCCGGCGACATGGCCGCCGACGCGCTCTTCAAGCTCTTCTGGACCTGGCGGGCCGAACAGCACGGCGACGAGGCGCTGCAGTTCCTCGAGGAAATCGAGGGCCGCTTCGCCACCGCCGAAGACAGCTACGAGTTGGAACGCGCGAGGTACTGGCGGGCCCGCTCGCTCGAGGCGACGGGGCAGGGTGACGCGGCGATTGCGCTGTACGAGCTCGAGGCCACCGAGCACCCGGCGACGTATTACGGGCTCATCTCGCGTGAGAAGGTCGAGGCGCTCGCGCCCGATCGTGCTTCGGCGCTGGCCTCGGCGGTGGCGGCGGCGACCGCGCCCATTCCGCTGTTGCCGATTCACGCGGGGCCGCTGCTGGCCGACCCCCAGTTCCGTTCGGCGGTCGAGCTGTTGCGGCTGGGGCTGGGTGAACTGGTGCCGATGGAAATTCTGGCCGTCGACCGCACCGAACTGCCGCCCGACTCGATTCGGCTGATGGTGCTGGTGCTCTCGCTGGCCGGCGAGACCCGCGCGGCACACGGGCTGGCGCGCATCTGGCTGCGGCGCGATTTGTCGGGGCCGATTTCCGCCGAGCGACGCGGCGTGTGGGAACTGGCGTACCCCAAGGCCTTCCGCGACGAGGTGGTGGCCAGCGCGAAGGCCGCCGACGAGCTCGACCCCGATCTGTTGCAAGGGCTGATGCGCGAAGAGAGCGCGCTCGACCCCCACGCGCTGTCGTGGGCTGGCGCGCTGGGGCTGTGCCAGTTGATGCCCGCCACCGCCGCCGAGGTCGCCGCCCAGTTGAAGCTCAAGCGGCCCACCACCGCGGCGCTCTTCGACCCCGAGCTCAACCTCAAGCTGGGTGGGCGCTACCTGGCCGACCTGCTCATTCGCGCCAAGGGCACCAAGCAGTTCGCGGTCGCTGCCTACAACGCCGGCGAGGGCTCGGTAGGGCGCTGGCGCAAGGAAAACGGCGACGCCGATCTCGCCGAGTGGGTCGAGCAGATTCCCGTGCAGGAAACCCGCGCCTACGTGAAGCGCGTGCTGCGCAGCTACAACACGTACAAGCTGCTCTATTCGCCCGGTGACCTTCCGCGCACAGTGGGGCCGCCGCCGAAGCCCGCGCCGAAGGCAGCCAAGAGCGGGTGATGGTAGCGTCGAGCTTCACCAGGTCGACGTGCGGCGAGCGCACCCAGGCGCCTCGGAGCGCGAGCTCAATCTCGAGGAAGTCGCATACGCGGTCGCGAACGAGCGCTCGGTAACGGGCAGGTAGGCGCTCGTCCCACCTGTACCTTCGTGTGGGTCGCCCGGTTGCGCGCTGGTCCCCGCAGGGCGTGAAATCGAACCGACGGTGGCCGTTCAGGAATTCAGCCGCCGTGCGTGTGAGAATTTCAAGGACGCTGGCCTGGTCCAAGCACCAACCGAGAGGAGGGAAGACCCATGGAAACGCTCGTACTCAACGCCACCTACCAGCCCGTCGCGCGCATTCCGTGGCAGCGCGCCATCACGCTGCTCTTCCTCGGCAAGGTCGAGGTCCTCGAAGAGTACGAGGACAAGACCATTCGCTCGGTCACGTTCGAGGTCAAGATGCCCTCGGTCATTCGCTTCTTCCGCTTGCTCAAGCGGCGCAAGCCGGTGATCCGCTTCAGCCGTGAGAACGTGTACGCGCGTGACCAGGGCTGTTGCCAGTACTGCGGGCAGAAGGTGACCCGCGCCGAGGCGACGTACGACCACGTGTTGCCGCGCTCGCAAGGCGGTGGCACCAACTGGGAAAACATCGTCATCGCGTGTGTGCCGTGCAACCAGGTCAAGGGTGGTCGTACGCCCCAGCAAGCGAGAATGAAGCTGAAGTCCGTGCCGGTGAAGCCGAACAAGCTGCCCGACATGCTGCGGCTGACCTTCTCGTGGAACAAGGGCATGCCCGACACCTGGAAGAACTGGTTGCGGGACCTGACCTACTGGCACGGCAGCCTCGAGGAAGACTGAAGACGGTGGTGCTGTTCATCGTCTGAGTCGATCATCGGTCGATTCACCATTGATGGAGCACAGTGGCATTCGGGGCCTTCTTCACAGGAAGGCGCCGGTGCGCTGGGCGCTGGTCCACGCCGCACAGGACCCTGGCGCCCCGTTCATGGCTTGTCTCGACGCCCCGGTCGCTTCAGACCCTTTGCCCCCGGGCCGCCCCCACGAGGGTGGCCTGGGGTTTTTTTCATGGCCCCTGCGCTTGGAGTAGCGTGTCGATCACGGTGGACGAGCACATACGGCGTGAGCACCTGCGGGCCTTGCCGTCGATCGACGAGCTGCTGACTCGGCCGTCGCTCGCACCGATTCTGTCCGCCCACCCCCGGGCCCTCGCGGTGCGTGCGCTGCGCGACGCCGTGGCCAGCGTGCGCGAGCGGCTGCTCGACGGCCAGAGCGCTGCGTTCGACGACGCCGAGGTGATCGCTGCGCTCGGCCGACTGACCGCTCCCAACCTCCGCCCCGTCATCAACGCCACTGGCGTGGTGCTGCACACCAACCTGGGTCGAGCCCCGCTGGCTCGGCGCGCGTTGGAGCGCCTGGCCCAGGTGGGGCAGGGCGCCTGCAACCTCGAGCTCGATCTCGACGAAGGTGAGCGCGGCAGTCGCTATGCGCCCGTGGTCGAACTGCTGTGCGAGCTGACCGGGGCCGAAGACGCCCTCGTGGTCAACAACTGCGCGGCCGCGGTGCTGCTGACCTTCGGGGCGCTGGGGCAGGGGCGCGAGGCCATCGTCTCGCGCGGCGAGCTGGTGGAGATCGGCGGCGGTTTCCGCATTCCCGACGTGATGCGCCAGTCGGGCGCGCGCCTGGTCGAGGTCGGCACCACCAACCGCACCAGAATCGCCGACTACGAGCAGGCGCTGGGGCCCGACGCCGGCCTGTTGGTGAAGGTGCACCAGTCGAACTTCGCGGTGGTCGGGTTCACGGAAGCCGCGTCGGTGAGCGAGTTGTCGGTGCTGGGGCGCGCGCGCGGCGTGCCGCTCTTCGTCGACCTGGGCAGCGGCGCGTTGCGCGAACTGCTCGCCGACGGGCTGACCCACGAGCCCACGGTGGCCAGCGTCATCGCCGCCGGGGCCGACGTGGTGGCCTTCAGCGGCGACAAGCTGCTCGGAGGGCCCCAGGCCGGGCTGCTGGTCGGCCGCAGGGCGGTGCTGGCGAAGCTGGCGGCCCACCCGCTCAACCGCGCGCTGCGCATCGACAAGCTGACCGTGGCGGCGCTCGAGGCCACGCTCGAACTCTACCGGGAAGGCGTGGAGGACACGCAGGTGCCGACCCGCGCGCTCCTGCTCGCTCCGGTGGCGACGGTGCGCACCCGCGCCGAGCGGGTGTCCCGCGCGCTCCAGGCGCAGGGCGTGCCCCACCGGGTGGTCGACGCGATCGGCCGGGTGGGCGGTGGCACCATGCCGCAGGCCCAACTCCCTTCCGTCGCGCTGGCCCTGGCGGGCCGTGCCGAGCCGCTGCACGAGCGCCTGCGTCAGGGCACGCCGTCGGTGGTCGGCCGGGTGGTCGACGACGAGCTGTGGCTCGATCTGCGCTGTGTCGCCGATGATGACGTGGACCGCCTCGTGCTGGCCGTGGCCGGGGCGACGAAGGAGGGCTCCCGATGAGCGCCGCCGTCCTGGTGTTGAACCGGCATTACCAGCCCGTGCACGTGACCAACGTGCAGCGTGCGTTCTCGCTGCTGTATCAGGGCGTGGCGCGCGCCATCGACGAGCAATACCGGCTCTACGACTTCGCCGACTGGGCGGCCCTGGGCGCGAGCGCGGGTGACGAGACCATCGCCACCGTCGACCGCCGCATTCGCATTCCCCACGTGCTGGTGCTGACCGCCTTCGAGCGGCTGCCCAAGGTGCGGGTGCGCTTCTCGCGCCTCAACATCTACGCCCGCGACGAGAACACCTGTCAGTACTGCGGCCGCAAGCGCCGCCGCGCCGACCTGAACCTGGACCACGTCATTCCCCGCACCCAGGGCGGCCGAACCTGCTGGGAAAACGTGGTCTGCTCGTGCATCGAGTGCAACCTGCGCAAGGGCGGGCGCACCCCCGAGCAGGCCGGGCTGACGCTCAGGCGCACGCCGGTACGCCCCCGGTGGACGCCGTTGATGCGCGGGTCGACTACCCGCTCGACGGTTCGGGCCTGGCTGCCCTTCCTCAACCCGGTCGACGCTTCCTATTGGAACGTGGAGTTGCAGGACGATTGACGATACGAGCGGGCCAACCGCATGTCGGAACTGGAAGCCAAGGTCATCGAACTGGCAGGTCGTTCTCGCTCCGGCGGTCTGCCGAAGAAGACGCGGGCTCGCCGGGTGGTGGCCATCGGCGGAGGGAAGGGCGGCATCGGCAAGTCGCTGCTGTCGGCCAACCTGGGCATCGCGCTGGCACAGCGGGGCGCGAAGGTGG
>CAIWFK010000141.1 GCA_903911905.1 uncultured Myxococcales bacterium | reverse complement strand
CCGAGCCGCCGCCCGTCGCCGAGCCGCCGCCCGTCGCCGAGCCGCCGCCCGTCGCCGAACCGCCGCCGGTCGCCGAACCGCCGCCGGTCGCCGCACCACCGCCCGTCGCCGCACCACCGCCCGTCGCCGAACCGCCGCCGGTCGCCGAGCCACCGCCCGTCGCGGTACCACCACCGGTGGCGGCGCCCCCTCCCGTTGCAACGCCGCCACCGGTCGAAAGCCCGCCGCCAGTCGCCAGGCCACCGCCGGTCACGAACCCACCACCCGTGGCCAGCCCGCCGCCAGTGGCCGAGCCTCCGCCGGTACCCGAGGTGGTGCCGCCGCCGCAGGCGACGAGCGTGGTCAGGGAAGCAGCCAGAATGATTCGGTAAAACGAGCTCATTGGGGGTCCAGGGGCAAAATGGAGCGAACGGCGATCGAGCCAATGACCCCTGGCGGGCCCCAGGTGTGCAAGATGATTTGAACGAAAGGTGCTCCCTGACGGGAAGCGGCTACTTCTTGTTCGGCGTCAGGTCGGCGTTCGGCCCCGGCCAGATGGCCAGCGGCGCGCCCACCTTCAAGCCCTTGCCGGTGGAACCGAGCGACTCGTTCCATTCCTTCAGGTCGGCCACGTGCACGTCGAACCGCCGGGCGATGGCCCACAGCGAGTCGCCCTTGGCCACGCCGTAGGTCACGTGCTTCTTGCCGGCGACGGTCTCGACCAGAATCGAGCCGCCCACGGCGACCTTGCCGGTGGGGGCCTTCTCGGGAACCGACCCTGCGGGAATTTCGTCGGCCGGCCGCACGGCCGCCAGCCCACTTCGCCGCGCGCGCACCACCTGCCGCTCGAGCGCCGTGTCCACCTTGCCGGCCTTGAGCGCCGTCGCCGAGGGCACCGGCACCACCAGGTCGGTGCCCAGCTTCAACGAGCGCGCCGAGGGCAGGTGGTTCATGCGCAGAATGGCTTCCTGCGCCGAGTGGTATTGCACGGCGATCTTCGAGAGCGTGTCGCCCTTCGCGACGCGGTGAATGGCGAAGTGCAGCCGCTCGGCGGGCGCGAACTTCGAGAAGTTTTCGGTGAAGGCCGGCTTGCTGCCTTTGGGCAGGCGCAGCGTGTACGGCTCTTTTTCGGTCGCCGGCGGGGTGCACCAGCGCTTGATTTCGGGGTTGAGCTCTTGAATCACGTCGAGCGGCGCGCCGCTGGCCTGGGCAATCACCTCGAGGTCCACCGAGTCGCTCAGTTGCACCTCGTCGAACTCGAAGGGCTTCTCGAACTGGAACTCGTCGGGGCTGAAGCCGAAGGCGTCGGGGTGCTTGGCCACCAGCGCGCAGGCGATGAGCTTGGGCACGTAGTGCTTGGTTTCCTTGGCGAAGCCGCGCTTCTCGCTCAGGGCCCAGAAGTCGGTGGTGCCGTAGAGGTCGATCAACTGGCGAACGTGGCCGCCGCCGGTGTTGTACCCGGCCCAGGCCAGGTACCAGTGGCCCAGCGTCTGGTACAGCAGCCCCAGGTACGCCGCTGCCGCGGAGGTCGACTTGATGGGGTCGCGGCGCTCGTCGACCCAGAAGTCGTCGCGCAGGTTGAACATCTTCGCGGTGCCGGCGATGAACTGCCACGGCCCGACGGCCTTGGCCCAGCTCTTGGCCTGGGTGTTGAAGCCGCTCTCGATCATCGCCAGGTACACGGTGTCTCGCGGCAACCCCCTGGTCTCGAGAATGGGCTGCATCAGCGGAATGAAGCGCGTGCTCCGCTCCATCCACTTGCGGAACCACTTGCGGCCGGCGCCTTGAAAGAAGTGGATGTACTGGACCACCAGCGGCTGCATTTCGACCGGAATGTCGTAGCGGTCCTTCACCAGCGAGACGTCGAACGTCTCGACGTCGGTGACGGGCGAGAGCTCGAAGGCCAGCGCTTCGCCCGACAGCTCGGCCTCGTCGAGCGCGGCCTCGAGCCGATCGCGGGTCACGGTGGCGGCGCCCAATTGGCCCAGCGTGTTGCGCATCGACGCGCCGGCCTGGGCCCCCGGGTCGATGGCCGCCTCTTCCAACGCACGCATCTCGTCGAGCTCGACGTCGGGCTTGGCCTCGTCGGCCTTCACCACCGGCAGGGCGCCGGCGTCGAAGGGGAAGCCGCCCGCGTCGGGCTCGCCACCGTCAGGGCGCGCCACCACCTCGGCCTGGGCGAGCAGCACCATGCCCGGCGGCGGGGGAGGCAGCGTCAGGTCTGACGCAGTGAGCACGAGGACGACGGGGAAGAACATGGGCTGTCGACTCTCTAGCGTAGGCGGAAGGCCTCAGAGGGCAAACATCTGGGCGGGGCGAGAGATTTCCGCGGCAGCCGGGTTTCGGCCTCACGACCCCCCGCCAGTCGCGACGCCGTCGAAGTGCTCGCACGGCTCCCGTTCGTCGTCCGTCAGGCACTCCAGCAGCCCGACCCCTCGTTGCGCGAGCTCGTCTCAGCGCGAACTCCGCCTTCATTGACCCAACGGCTCACTTCGGCGCGCCGTGCCCTGGCCCGCGAATCTTCGCCAGGTAGCTCTCGTATTCGAAGTGCGTCGAGTTCTCGTGATCGTGGCAGCCCACGCAGACCTCTTTCGAGCCTCGCCGAATGGTGGCCCTGGTCGGCAGCGCCACGTGCGCCGAGCCCGGCCCATGGCACGATTCGCACCCGACCTCGCGCCGTTGCTCGGTCTGGTCGATGCGGCACACGCCGCCTGGCTGCTGCCAGCCCGACACGTGGCAGCCGATGCAGTCCAGGTGGTACTGCTTGCCCTTCGCCTCGAGGTCTTCGAAGGCGTGCGGGTGGCGCGTGCCCTGCCACACGGTCAGCGCATCGGGGTGGCAACTGCCGCACACCGCGGTCCCCACGAAGCCCGGCCGCTCGGCGGTGGGCGGCTCGCAGGCCTTGCCGTGTTCCCTGGCCCACGCGAGGTTGAATTGCCCCACGTCGCGATCGTACGCCTGCTCGAGCGCGGCGACCGTCGGGTCTTGCGGCAGCGTGGTCTCGATGGCCACGAAGCGGAAGGCGGCGGCGTTGCCGGTGGTCGGCCAGGTGATGGGCGCGTTGGCCAGCTCGGCGCGGCGCTGCAACAGGTCGTCGAGCTTCGCCTTCTTGAGCGAGCGCAGCGCTTCCGAAACACCGGGCTCGTTGACCTGCCCGCGCAAGAGCTCGATGCGCTCGTCGAGCGTGGCCAGCTCGCGCTCCTGCTCGCCGCTGCCCTTGAGCCAGGTGGGGCGGGAACCGTCTCGCAGCGACAGGTCGACCCGCAGCAGCGAGCGACCCTTGTTCTGCACCTGCACCAGCTTCACCGTGCCGCCCAGCACCCGGTTCTGCTCGGCCGCCAGCTCGTCCTTCGGGCGGCTGGCCAGCACCAGGTCGAGCAGGTCGCGTCGATGAGCCCCTTGAGCGCGCCCTCGAACGAGCTGGGCAGCAGCGCCACCACGAAGACCGCGCCCGCCTCGCGCGCCTTCAGGCCCAGCGCGGTGGCCAGGGGCAGCGTGCTGGCCCGCACCACGCCCAACTGGTGGCCCTTCACGTCGATCAGTTCGAACGTGTCGGGCGGCAGTTCGGGCAGCTTCAGCCCCGCGTGAAAGGGAGCGCCGCGGGCGTCGTCCAGCTCACCCGGCGCCCGCACCGCCAGCCCCATGGCCGTCAGCCCGTCGGCGATGGTGCGCGCCTTGCGTTCCTGCTGGCCCACCGCCGCTTCGGGAATGGCCGCCGAGGGGAACAGCCCGTCACCCGAGTCGATGAGCACCACCGGCAGGCCACCGTCGCGCGCCGCCGCGATGACCCCCGCCGTACGCGAAAGCCCGCCACGCATGTTCTCGCTGCAGCCACAGGGCTCGAGGTACCCGTGCAGGTCGGCGGTGAAGAAGAGCACCGCGTCGGTGGGCGGTGGCGTGGGGCGGCCCAGCGTCTTGAGCCACGCGCAGGTGCACAGGGTGAGCACCGCGGCCAGCGCGACCAGCGACCGGCTCACCAGATGATGCTCTCGACCAGCTCGTCGACCTTCTCACCCAGCGCCTCGAGGCCGTGCGCCTTCGAGAGGAAGCCGTCGGCGCCCGAGGCCTCGGCCAGCTTCTCGAGCTCTTCGTCGTTGAGCGACGAGAAGAGCACGATCGGAATGTCCTGGGTGTTGTACTCGTTCTTCAGCGTTCGACAGATGTCCGTGCCCTGGACCTCGGGCATGTGGATGTCGGTCAGAATCAGGTTCGGCTGGAACTCGGCGAGCACGCGCTCGAACTCGACCAGGGTCGAGGTGGCGCGCACGTCGTACCCGCGGGCCTCGAGCACCGAGCGCTCCATTTCGAGGGTGATTTCGCTGTCGTCGATCAGCAGAATTTTTCGTCGTTCCACGAGAAGGCTTTTCTAGCACGTCGGGCGACCGTCGCCGGAGAATCATGCCCGAAACGGCGTTGCCTTGCCGTCACTGGAAACGTAGGGTGACCGCCGAACTTTCCCGAGCGCCCGCCCTGCCCATGCGAATCGTCCCCTCTCTCGCGCTCTCGGCGCTGCTCACGTTCCCCTCGGTGGCCCGCGCCGACCTCAAGCTGGGCTACGTCGATCTGCAGCGCGCGCTGCAGGAAGTGAACGAAGGCAAGGACGCCAAGGCCCGGCTCAAGGCCGACGCCGACAAGGTCAAGCGCGAGCTCGAGGCCGAGCAGAAGAAGCTGACCGACGACAAGCTGGTGCTCGACAAGCAGGGCTCGATGATGAGCGAAGAGGTCCGCACCCAGAAATTCACCGAATGGCAGCGCCGCCTGCTCGAGGCCAGCCAGCGCGCCGACAAGTCGCAGCGCGAGCTGGCCGAGAAGGAACGGGTCGAGCTGCGCAAGATCTTCGACAAGATGGACCCGATCATCGCCGGCATCGCCCAGCGCGATGGCCTGGCCATGGTGTTCGAGAAGACCGACTCGGGCCTGGTCTACGCGCCCTCGAGCATGGACGTGACCGGCGAGCTGGTGCGTCAGTACAACGAGAAGTTCCCCGCGGGTCGCAAGCCCGCCGCCGTGGCTCCGGTGGTGCTGAAGGACGGCGGGCCGTGATCACCCGCACCGCCGCGCAACTGGCCAGCCTGGTCGGCGCCGAGCTCGACGGCGACCCGACCCTGGTGCTGACCGGCGTCGCCGGGCTCGAGCAGGCCCAGCCCGGCCAGGTCTCGTTCTTCGGCAACAAGAAGTACAAGCAGGCGCTCGAGGCCACCCGCGCCAGCCTGGTGCTGGTGCCCGCCGATCAGCCGCGCGGGGGGCACGCCGCCACCTTCCTGCGCGTGCCGACGCCGCACCTGGCCTTCGCCCGCATCGCCCAGCAGTTCCACCCTGCGCCCACCTGGCCGGCCGGCGTGTCCGAGCGGGCCTTCGTCGACCCGGGCGCGCAGGTCGACGCTTCGGCCACGGTGATGGCTGGCGCCACCGTGCAGCGCGGGGCCACCGTCGGCGCGCGCGCGGTGCTGCACCCCGGCGTGTTCGTCGGTGAAGGCGCCAGCGTGGGCCCCGACTCGGTGCTCAAGTCGAACGTCTCGCTGCTCGAGCGCTGCCAGGTCGGCGCGCGCTGCCTGCTGCATTCGGGCGTGGTGGTGGGCGCCGACGGGTTCGGCTTCGCGCTCGACCTCGCGGTGCCCGAGCACGTCAAGATTCCCCAGACCGGCGTGGTGCGGGTCGAAGACGACGTCGAGATCGGCGCCAATTCGTGCATCGATCGCGCGACCACCGGCGAGACCGTCATCGGCCGCGGCACCAAGATCGACAACCTGGTGCAGGTTGGCCACAACTGCGTCGTCGGCCCGTTCTCGATTCTGTGCGCGCAGGTGGGGCTCTCGGGCACCACCGAGCTGGGCATGGGCGTGATGATGGGCGGCCAGTCGGGCAGCGCGGGTCACTTGAAGATCGGCGACCTGGCCAAGGTGGGCGCGCAGTCGGGCGTGATGAGCGACGTGGCCCCCAACGCCACCGTGATCGGCTCGCCCGTGCTCGACCACCGCGACACGCTGCGCTCGTGGGCGCTCTTCGCCAGACTTCCCGAACTCCACCAGCAGGTGCGCGAGCTGCAGAGGCGGCTCGACGCGCTCGAGAAAAAGCCATGACCACCCCCATGACGATGGACATCACCGAGATTCAGCGGCTGCTGCCGCACCGCTACCCGTTCCTGCTGGTCGACCGGGTGACCGAGATCGACCCCGGCAAGAAGCTGGTCGCCTACAAGAACGTCACCGCCAACGAAGAGTTCTTCAACGGCCACTTCCCCGGCCACCCGGTGATGCCCGGCGTGCTGATGCTCGAGGCGCTCGCGCAGGCGTGCGCGCTGCTGGCCTACAAGAGCCAGAACCTCAACCCCACCGAGTGGGTGGTGTACCTGATGGCCATCGACGGCGCGAAGTTCCGCAAGCCGGTGGTGCCGGGCGATCGCCTGGTGCTGACCGCCGAAGTGCTGCGCCACAAGTCGGCGGTGTGGAAGCAGCGCGGGGTGGCCACCGTCGACGGCGCGATGGTCGTCGAGGCCGAATTCCTGGCCACCGTGGTCAAGGCCGGGGCGACTCCATGAGCATTCACCCCACGGCCATCGTCGCGCCCGGGGCCGTCATCGACCCCACCGCCGAAATCGGGCCCTACGTGGTCATCGGCCCGAAGGTCCGCATCGGGCCCGGCACCACGGTCGGGGCGTCGACCGTCATCGACGGCGACACCACCATCGGCGCGCGCAACCACATCTTCCACCTCGCGTCGGTGGGCGCGGCGCCGCAAGACCTCAAGTACGCGGGCGAGCCCACCAGGCTGGTCATCGGCGACGAGAACCTGATTCGCGAGTTCACCACCCTGCACATCGGCACCGAGGGCGGCGGCGGGGTCACCACCATCGGCAGCAAGAACCTCTTCATGGCCAACTCGCACGTCGCGCACGACTGCGTGGTGGGCGACGGCTGCGTGCTGGCCAACTCGGTCGCCCTCGGCGGCCACGTGCAGATCGGCGACTTCGTCATTCTGGGCGGGCTCTCGGCGGTGCACCAGTTCACCCGCATCGGCAAGCACGCCTTCATTTCCGGCGGCTCGATGGTCGCCATGGACGTGCCGCCCTACTGCACCGCGCAGGGCGACCGGGCCGAGCTGGCGGGCCTGAACACCGTGGGCCTGACCCGGCACGGCTTCACCGAGGAGCAGATCTCGCACGTGAAGGACGCGTACCGCATTCTGTTCCGCAGCAAGCTGGGGCTCAACGAAGCGCTCGATCGCCTGCGCGCCGAGCACGGCAGCCACCCCGAGATCGAAGTGCTGCTCTCGTTCATCTCGCAGAGCAAGCGCGGCATCACCCGCTAGTCATGACCCGGCGCATCGGCCTCTTCGCGGGGAACGGACGGTTGCCCGAGCTCTTCGCCGCCGCCGCGCGCGCGCAGGGCCTCGAGGTGCACGCCGTGGCCTTCGAGGGCGAGGTCGACCCCTCGTTCGAGCGCCAGGTGGCGTCGCTGAGCTGGGTGAAGGTCGGGCAGATGAACGCCATGCTCGCGGCCTTTCGCGCGCACCAGGTCACCGAGGCGGTGATGGCCGGCGGCATCGGGCGGGTCAGGGCGCTCTCGGCGCGCCCCGACCTGGGCGCGGTGCAGATCATCTCGAAGCTGCGCAGCATGCGCGACGACGAGATTCTGCGGGCGGTGGCCGACTGGTTCGAAGGCAAGGGCGTGCGCATCGTGGCGCCCACCGACTTCGTCACCGACGTGCTGGCCGCCGAAGGGCACCTGGCGGGCCCGCGGCTGTCGGCCGAGCAGGAGCGCGACGTGGCGCTCGGTCGCGAGGTCGCCGCCCAGCTCGGCCGCGCCGACGTGGGGCAGACCGTGGTCATCAAGGGCGGCACGGTGCTGGCCGTCGAGGCCATCGAGGGCACCGACGAATGCCTGCGCCGCGCGGGGCGGCTGGGCGGTCGGGGGGCGGTGGTGGTCAAGCGCAGCAAGCCCGGCCAGGACCAGCGGTTCGACCTGCCGGCGATGGGGCCGATGACCCTCGAGGTCATGCGCGAAGTGGGCGCCTCGGTGCTGGCGATCGAAGCAGGGCGCACGCTCATGCTCGACCCGGCGCAGGTCTTCAAGTGGGCCCAGAGGCTCGACATTTCCGTGGTCGGTTTTTCATGAGTCTCAACAGGTCGGACACAGGGGGCACGCACATGCGGTCGAACAAGCAGGTCGTGGTGGTTCTGGGCGCAACCGGGGTGGTGGGGTCGGGCGCGGTCAGGCGGTATCTCGGCGAAGGCGCCACGGTGGTGGCCGTCTCGCGCTCGGCGCCCAAGCTCGAGGCGCTCAAGAAGCGGCTGGCCGCGCCGCACCTGCTCAGTGCGGTGGGCGACTTCACCAGCGACGACGAGGCGTTCAAGACCCGTGACGCGGTCGCTGCCGTGCTCGGTGGCCAGCCGATCGATCACGTGCTCTCGAGCATCGGCTTCGTCACGGTGGACCAGGTCGCGTCGGCCACCCCGGTGGCGACCTTCCGGGCGGCGCTCGACGGTGGCCTGTTCAACAACTTCCTGGCCGCGCGCGCGTTCCTGCCGGCGCTCAAGACCCGCGAGGGCAGCTCGTTCACCATGGTCTCGGGCGGCCTCGCCCACTTCCCGCCGCCCGACCCCAAGTTGTGGATGGGGACGGTCAAGAACGCCGCGGTCAACGCGCTGACCTTCGGCCTGGCCTCGGAAACGCTCAAGGACCAGGTGCGGGTGAACACCGTGTGCATCCACTTCAGCGTGGCCCTGCCCGGCGAAAAGAAGAACCACTTCGGCATGCCCGCCGAGAAGGACAGCGACGCGCTGGCGCCCATCTTCCCCGCGGTGGCGCGCGGCCTGGGGCGCGGTCAGGTCATCTGCCTCAACACCTGGGCCGACGTGGAGCGCATCGCCCAATGAGCGAACCCGCCCGGGGCCTGCTGCCCAGACTGTTGCCGCAGGGCTCGGTCGGGTACCACGTGTTCCTCTCGCTGATCGCGGTGCTGGTGCTGGGCCCGCTCGGGGGCATCACCGCCGCGTACATGAACTACGCGCTGGGGTTCTTCGTCGGTGGGCAGGTGCTGGCGGGCATTCTGGGTTCGACGGTGACGTACTTCTACGGCCCCGAGGGGCGCCACGGCGCGAACTACATGCAGACCATGGCCGCCTCGGTGGCCAGCATGGGCGCGATGGGCGTGCTCATTCAGGCCATGGCGTGGCTGGGCATGCCGTTGCCGCCCACCTGGCAGTTGGTGGTGTTCTTCCTCTGCATCGGCATGTTCGGCGTCGGCGTGGGCATGCTCTACACGCCCATTCTGGTCGACAAGCTGCAACTGACCTACCCGTCGGGGCTGGCGGTGGCCAACATTCTGCGGGCGCTGACCGACGTGAAGCTGCTCAAGCGCAGCGTGACCACCCTGGGCGGTGGCATCTTCGGCGGCGTGGCGTTGGCCGCGGTGGTGCACCGGCTGCAGGAACTGGCCGACGCGCTCGAGCAAAAGAAGGAACAGGTGGGCGTGGTGCTGGCGGCGGCGGCGACCTTCTCGCCGGTGACCTTCGGCGGCGGCATGATCGTCGGCGCGCGGGTGGCGATTTCGGCCTTCCTGGTCGGAGGTCTCGGCCTGTGGGCCACGCCGTGGCTGCGGCAGGCCGGGTACCTGGGCGAGCATGACCCGTTCCGGAAAATCGGCTTCATCTTCGCCCTGGGCACCATTCTGGGCGCGGCGGTGGTGGACCTGTCGCTGTTGGCGCGTGACGCGCTCGAGCAGTTCCGCGCTGCGCGGGCGGCCCCCTCGGTGGCGACGAAGGAGCCCGCGGCGAAGGTGGGCCGCCTGGTGGCGTGGGTGGTGGGGTGGGGCCTGGCGCTGACGGTGGTGGCCAACCAGGTGCTGCACGTGCCGGTGCAGTGGGTGGCCTTCGCCATCGTGCTGGCCTTCGTGTTCCAGATGATCAACGGCATCTCGCAGGGCATCACCGACCAGAACCCGATTTCCTCGGCGTTCGTGGTGACCGTGCTGTTGATGTCGTTGCTGGGGTTGCGTGACCCGCTGATCGGCCTGCTCGCGGGTTCGATTCTGCTGGTCTCGTGCACGGTGGGCGTCGACATGCAGCAGGACCGATCGACCGGCTGGCGCCTGGGGTCGGACCGCACGGTGCAGTTCCGCTACCAGATGATCGGCGTGGTCACCGGCGCGATTCTGGCCGTGGTGCTGGCCCAGTTGTTCCTCGAGGCCTTCCCGGTGCTCAACAAGAACCTCTTCGCGCACCCCGAGCTGCGCGAGACCGAGGCGCGCGGGTGGCAGAGCGCGATGACCTACAAGTTCGTGGGCGTGCTCAACACGCTCTCGCAGGACAAGTCGCGCACCCTGTCGGTGATGGCGCTGGGGGTGGTGGTGGGCCTGGCGATCGAAGTGCTGCGCAAGGTGATCTTCAAGAGCGTGCGCTACCAGGCGTGGCGGGCCTCGCACCCGCAGGGCCTGACGGTCGACTTCCTGCTCGACGCGCTGATCATCGCCTCACCGTACGCCTCGAGCTTCGGGGGCTTCGTCGACTTCGACGTGTGCGTCTGGTGGAGCCTGGGCGGGCTGCTCACCTCGGCCCTGGGCACGTTCGTGAAGCGGCCCGCGCCCGCGCCGGGGGAAGACGCGTTGCCCGAAGACATGAGCGGCACCAGCCTGACCGGCGGTGGGCTCATTGCCGGCGAGAGCCTGTTCGCGCTGTGGTTGGGCATTTCCAGCCTCATCGCCCGGGGCGCCCTGGGCAAGCTGTTCGGAGGAGGGTAGCGCACGATGGCCGCTTCGCGGGCCCCGCCCTCGGCACCATTCGCGAGCCGTGAGCTCGATGGCGAGGTGTTGCTCGAGGAACTGGGCGACCTGCGCAGCAGCCAGGTGCCGCAGCGCCACCTCGACGACTGTGCGCTCGCGCTGCGTGACGTCACCGGGCTGCGGAGCGCCGAGGTGGTGACGCGGCTCAAGTCGCTGGCCACCAACCGCTTCGCCGGGCAGCCGGCGTTGGCCTCGCTGCTGGTGCGCTGGGCCGCGAAGCTCAAGAGCGAGGCCGACGTACCGCTGCTCGTCAGCCACTTCCAGCGGCTGGCGATGACGTCGTCGCTGGTGGCGGTGGT
>CAIWFK010000140.1 GCA_903911905.1 uncultured Myxococcales bacterium | reverse complement strand
GTTGGTGGTGTCACCGATCGTGCCCTCGTAGCCAGGCTCTTGGATTTGGCCGATGTCGTCCCAGTTCGCGCCGCCGTCGGTGCTGACCTCGAGCACGGCACCGTCGTAGTTCGACTGCGCGTCGGCCTCGAACTGGTGGCGGAACTTGAAGCTCATGGTGAGCGTGCCCGGCGACGTGACCGGCCGCTTCAAGCACTTCTATTCCATCTACAAGAAGATGCGCTCGCAGGGCATCGAGTTCGAGCAGGTGCCCGACGTCATCGCCTTCCGCATCATCACCAACGACGTGGGCCAGTGTTACGCGGCGCTGGGGCTGATTCACCAGATGTGGAAGCCGGTGCCCGGCCGGTTCAAGGACTTCATCGCCATTCCCAAGGCGAACATGTACCAGTCGCTGCACACCACGGTCATCGGGCCCCTGTCCGAGCGAATCGAGATTCAGATTCGCACCGAAGAGATGCACCGCATCGCCGAAGAAGGCATCGCCGCGCACTGGGCCTACAAGGAAGGCAAGAACGCGCTCTCGAGCGACGACGAGAAGTTCGCGTGGCTGCGCCAGTTGCTCGAATGGCAGCAGGACCTGAAGGACCCCAAGGAATTCCTCGACACCGTCAAGGTCGATCTCTTCACCGACGAGGTCTTCGTCTTCACCCCGCGCGGTGACGTGAAGAGCCTGCCGCGCGGCGCGACCCCGGTCGACTTCGCCTACGCCATTCACTCGGCGGTCGGCGAGAAGTGCATCGGCGCCAAGGTCAACGGCAAGATCGTGCCGCTTCGGTACAAGCTGAAGAACGGCGATCAGCTCGAGGTGCTCACCAGCCCCCAGGGTCACCCCTCGAAGGACTGGCTGACCTTCGTGAAGACCAGCCGCGCGCAGCAGAAGATTCGCGCCTTCATCAAGGAACAGCAGCGAGAGAAGAGCCTGGTGCTCGGCCGTGAGCTCGCCGAGCGCGAGTTCCGCCGCTTCGGGCTCAACCTGAACAAGCTGATCAAGAACGGCGAGCTCAAGCCCCACGGCGAGCACTTCGGCTTCTCGAACGAAGAGGACCTGCTGGTCGCCATCGGCTACGGGAAGATTCAGCCCAGCCAGTTGGTCGAGCGGCTGGTGCCGAAGGAAAAGGTCGAAGAGGTCAAGGAACAGCCTCCGAAGGACCCGTCGCAGGGGCTGCTGCAGACCGTCAGCGATCTCGCGCGCAAGGTGGTCGGCCGCAAGTCGAGCACCGGCGTGGTCATCGGCGGCATCGACGACGTGCTGGTGCGCTTCGGCCGCTGTTGCAACCCGGTGCCGGGCGACCCCATCGTCGGCTTCATCACCCGCGGGCGCGGCGTCACCGTGCACACCGCGGCCTGCGACAAGGCCCTGGCGACCGACCCCGAGCGGCGGGTCGACGTCTCGTGGGACGTGCGCGGCGAATACAAGCGGCCCGTCACCCTGCGCGTGCTCACCCAGGACCGCCCCGGCCTGCTGGCCGACATGTCCCAGGTGTTCTCGAAGAAGGGCGTCAACATCTCGCAGGCCAACTGCCGCGCGACCGGCGACGACCGCGCGGTCAACACCTTCGAGGTCACCATCAGCGACTTGAAGCAGTTGACCGAGCTGATGAAGACCATCGAGAAGCTGACCGGTGTCTATTCGGTCGAGCGGGTGTGATCGCTTTTCGTTTCGACGACCACTGAGCAGGAGAGCCCATGTCCAGAAAGGTGATCCATTCCGACTCGGCCCCCAAGGCCATCGGTCCGTATTCACAGGCCATCGAGACGCGGGGCACCCGCACCGTCTACCTGTCGGGGCAAATTGCCCTCGATTCCGCGACCGGTCAGGTGGTCGAAGGCGACGTCGCGGCGCAGACCGAAAAAGTGATGAAGAACCTCGAGGCGGTGCTCGTCGGAGCGCGGATGACCTTCGCCAACGTGGCGCGCTGCACCATCTTCCTGGTCGACATGAACGATTTCGGGAAGGTGAACGAGGTGTACGGTCGTTACTTCCCGGTCAACCCTCCGGCGAGGGCGACGGTGGCGGTGGCGGGCTTGCCTCGAGGGGTCCGGGTCGAGATTGATGCGGTGGCAGTGGGGGAGTGACGAGGCCGTCGTCACGCCACATCGGAGAGCAACCATGAAGTCGAAGCTGCTGATGATCGTGCTGTGCCTGGCTGGGTCGACTGCGCTCGCGCAGGCCGCCAGTGATCTGCCGCCGCCGCCGCTCGTGCCGGCGGCCGAGCCCAACACCCCTTCGGTGCCGCCCATCGGGCCGGCGACCGCCGCACCCAGCCCCTACGGCAACCCGGGCACGCCGCCGCCTCCATCCACCACGCCTGGCTACCCGCCGACGTATCAGCCCTCGCCGACCTACGTGCCAGGGCAGCGCCCGGGGCAGTCGGGGTACCAATATTCGCCGTACGGTCAGCCGATGAACAAGGCGCCTCCGGGGCCGGAG
>CAIWFK010000139.1 GCA_903911905.1 uncultured Myxococcales bacterium | reverse complement strand
AGGGCTCGGTGGCCGCCGAGGGTCGCGGCGCCGACGCTGGCGACGGTGCCCGACGCAGCGAGGGCCGCAAGGGCGACGCGCGCCGCTCCCGCGCCGCGCTCGAAGACCGCAAGTCGGGCAGCGACGCCGAGGCCAGCGCGCGCGGCGCGGGCGTGGCGAAGGGCGGCAAGGGCGCGATCAAGGCCGACGCCGACCAGGGCGGGGGCGGGCAGCAGGGCGGCGGCAGCAAGGACCAGAAGGACGCGCAGGTGGCGCCCAACTTCCGCTTCAACCCCGCGCTGATGGCGCCGGTGCCGGTGGCGAAGGCCAGGGAAGCCAGCGGCAGTGAGCGGCTGCGCAAGGTGGCCAACGAGTTGGCGCAGAAGATCGTCGAGCGGGTGCGGGTCGGCACCAACGCCCTGGGCCGAATGGAGTTCCAGGTCGACCTGCGCAACGACGTGCTCTCGGGCCTGACGGTGAAGGTCTCGGCGCACAACGGCAAGATCAAGGCGGTCTTCCAGGGCCGCGACAGCGACGTTCTGAAGCTGATCGAAGAGCACGGTGAGGCGCTCAAGGGCGCGCTCACCGCCCGAGGCCTCACGCTCGAGGAATTCAAGACCGAGGCCCGCCCGTGAAGCAGCGCAGCAACCCCGACAGCACCATGCTGATTCGGGCCCCTTCGTTCAGCAAGGGCGGCCGGGCGTGGAAGCCCTTCGCCTTCAGCGGGCTCGAGAAGGTCAGCAAGCGGCACGCCCACCTGGTGCGCAACCTGGAATGGATGCTGCCCAACGTGCGCGCCACCGGCGAGGTGTCGAGCTCGGTGACCAAGCGGCTGACCGAACTGTTCCAGGAAACGGTGTCGCTGCAGGCCGAGTACGTGCACATCGTGCCCTTGAGCAAGCTGCGCCGGTACGTGGGCGAGCCCACCTTCCTCGCGGTGCTCACGCCCCAGCCCAACAAGACGCGCGGCCTGCTCGAGGTCGAGCTGGGCCTGGCCCACCTGGCGCTCGACATGCTGCTGGGCGGTGCGGGCGAAGCGGTGGCGCTGCGGCCGCTGACCGACATCGAAGAGGGCGTGATGACCTACGTCATCATCGAGACGCTCAAGGCGCTCGCGCCCAGCATCGACCCGTCGCTGCCGCGCCTGCGCATCGAGAGCGTGGTGCGCAGCTTCGACGACGTGCAGAGCCTGATCGGCGAAGACGAGAACCTGGCGGTGGTGCAGTTGAAGGCCGTGTTCGGCAGCCATTCGGGGTACGTGCGGCTGTTCGTGCCCGAGTCGGTGCTCTCGAGCGCCAGCCCGCCGACCGACGCCGAGGTGCGGCGCGCCCGCCGGGCCAACGACGCGGTGACCAACGCGGCCCGCCTGCGCAACGTGAAGACCCCGATGCGGGTCGAAGTGGGGCAGGTCGAGATTTCCAGCGCAGACCTGGCGCAGCTGCGCGAGCGCGACGTGATTCTGGTCGACGCCTTGACGGCCCGGCCCGATCAGCCCGAAGGCGGCGGCACCGCGAAGCTGAAGCTGGGGCGGGCGCGGGTCGGCCACGTCGACGCCGAGATCATCGGGCAGGACGGGCGATTGCGTGCCAAGGTCACCGGGTTCACGCTGGGGGCTTCGCCGCCGCCGGGGAACGACGTGTTCGCCGAAGATTCTCCAGTTCCACCACCAGCGCTGGGAGAGGGCGGCGACGCGTCGACCCTGTCCGGCATTCGACGGAGAGACGACGTGGAAGGCAACGCAGACGGCGCCGACCTGATGAACGACATTCCGCTCCAGATCTCGGTCGAACTGGCCCGGCTGGCGGTCACCGCCGAAGAGGTGGTGGCGCTCAAGGTCGGGCACGTGTTCGACCTGCAGAAGAACGCAGGTGAACCGCTCGACCTGTCGGTCAACGGCCGCATCGTCGCGCGCGGTGAGCTGGTCGAGGTCGACGGCAACCTGGGCATTCGCATCATCTCGCTGGCCGGGTGATGCGCTTGAGGCTTCTGCCGCTGCTGGTGGTGCTGTGGGCCGCGAGCGCGTTCGCCGAAGAGGCGGGCGCTGCCGCCGCTCCCGTCGCGCCGGCGGTGACGGCACCCGCTGCCACCGCTGCGCCGCAGTTCATTCCCGAACCCGAAATTCCGAAGTCCGAGCCGCCCGAGCTGGTGGGTGAAGAGCTGAACCTGGGGTGGACCCTGGTGCGCACCATGGCCGTGTTGGGCATGGTGATCATGCTGGTCTACCTGACGCTCAACGTCGGGCTGCGCAAGCTGCTGGGCATCAAGCCGCCGGTGGGCACCGCGATCGTGACGGTGCTCGAGCGGGTGCCGCTCGATCAGAAGCGTTCGCTCTTCGTGGTCGAAGCCGCCGGCGAAGTGCTGCTGGTGGGCGGGGCCGACTCGAGCCTCTCGCTCATCAGCAGGCTCGACGCGGCCGAGGTGGCGAAGCTGCGCGCCGCGCCCACGCCGACCCCCGTCGTGCTCGCCAGCCCGCTGCTGCAGAAGCTGTTGGGCCGACCAGCCGTCAGCCCGCCCACCCCTGCGCCGAAGCCGGCCAACGATTCTTCCCCCAGCACCACCACCGACCCGTGAACGATTCCCGATTGCTCAAGACCAGGGCCTGGCTCTTCGCGCTGGTGCTGATGCTGCAGCCCGCGTTGGCCTTCGCGAAGAAGGGCAGCCTGGGTACCGAAGAACCCAACCCCGACGCGCTGGCCGGCGGCGAGACCTTCGCCAACCGCCCGCTGATTCTGATGCTGGTGCTCGGCGCGCTGGGCCTGGCGCCGTTCGTGCTGTTGATGGTGACCAGCTTCGTGAAGATCTCGGTGGTGCTGTCGATCGTGCGCTCGGCGCTGGGCACGCAGCAGATTCCCCCGACCCAGGTGATCACGGGCCTGGGCATCATTCTGACCGTCTACATCATGTCGCCGGTCGGCCAGGAAATGTGGCGGGTGGCCAACGCGGGTGACGTGACGCAGAACGAGAGCCTGGTGAGCGCCAAGTCGGTCGACACGCTCATCGCCGCCAGCAAGCGGGCCAAGGAACCCTTGCGGGAATTCCTGCTCAAGAAGGTCACCACCAAGGACCGGTCGCTCTTCTTCAACCTCGCGCTCAAGCTGCGCAAGCCGGCCGACCGCGTGGGCATCGAAGACAAGGACTTCCTGATTCTGACCCCCGCCTTCGTGGTCAGCGAGCTGAAGGAAGCGTTCCAGATCGGCTTCCTGCTCTTCGTGCCCTTCCTGGTCATCGACATGGTGGTGGCCAACATTCTGCTCGCGCTGGGCATGCAGATGCTCTCGCCCACCACCATCAGCATGCCCTTCAAGCTGCTGCTCTTCGTGCTGGTCGACGGCTGGTACCTGATCGCCAAGGGCCTGGTCATCGGCTACCTGTAAGGAGCGCACCGTCTTGCACCAGCTCACCTACGTCATTCAGCAGGCGCTCATCCTCGTGCTCGTGGCCTCGGGCCCGCCGATCGTGATGAGCCTGGTCATCGGCTTCATCATCGCGGTCTTCCAGGCCACCACCCAGATTCAGGAGCAGACGCTGACCTTCGCTCCCAAGCTGGTGGTGATCTTCGGGGTGCTGGGCCTCGCCGGCCCGTGGATCGGGGCCAACCTGCTGCGCTTCACCTTCCACATCTTCGACCGTTTTCCCGCGCTGATCTCGCACTGACCCGTGTCCGAAACCAACCAACTGCTCGCGGCGGTGCTCCACGAGTTCGGCATTCAGGTCAGCTTCTCGCAGCTGCTGTTGTGCTTCGCGCTGCTGATGGCGCGGGTGCTGCCGGTGATCATCTTGACCCCCTTCCTGGGCGGCGAGACCGTGCCCAGCGAGGTCAAGCTGGGCCTGGGCGTGATGCTGGGTGGCGTGCTCTTTCCGGCCATGGCCGCGCAGATGAAGAGCGTACCCATCAGCGCGCTCATCTTCATCGCGCTCATGCTCAAGGAACTGTTCCTGGGCCTGACCTTGAGTCTGATCGTGGGCATGGTCTTCGACGCCGCGCAGACCGCCGGCAACCTGGTCGACACCATGTCGGGCACCAACCAGGCGCAGTTGATGGTGCCGCAACTGGGCACCCAGGTCAGTCTGTTCTCGAACCTGCAGCTGCAGCTCTCGACGGTGATCTTCCTCACCCTGGGCGGGCACCACGTGGTCATTCAGACCCTGGGTGAATCGCTCGACCAGATTCCGCTCAACGCGTTCCCCGGCTTCCACGGCGGGCTGGCCCGGTGGGAATTCTACGACACCGTGCTGCGCGTGTTCGGCGACCTGGTGCGCATCGCGCTCGCGCTGGCCTCGCCGGTGCTGCTGGCCACCTTCCTCACCGACCTCGCGCTGGGCATGATCAACCGCGTGGCGCCGCAGGTGCAGGTCTTCTTCGTCTCGATGCAGATCAAACCGGCGGTGACCATTCTCATCATGTTCACCAGCATTCACCTGATTCTCGGGCGGGTGGTCTCCGAGTTCGGCACCATGTTCCACTGGGTGCAGCGGGCGCTCTGGTTGCTGCAGTAGCGCCAGGAACGTGGGGGACCGAACACATGTCGGAGGGTGGCGACAAGACCGAAGAACCGACGCAGAAGAAGATCGACGACTCGCGTCGCGACGGCAACGTCTGGAAGAGCAAAGATCTCTCGAGCGTGGCGGCCTTCACGGTGGCCATGGGCATCATCAAGGCCACGTGGGACTCGTTCGAGACCCGCATCAAGCACCTCTTCCTCTTCGCGGTCGATCACCTCGCGCACCCGGCCGACCTGCCGCAGGCCACCAGCGAGATGATGGTGCTCGCGCTGACGACCCTGCTCTCGGTGTGCCTGCCCATCGCCTTCGGCGCGGGCCTCGCCGGCGGGTTGATGGACTTCCTGCAGGTGGGCGCGCTGCTGGCGCTCAAGGCGGTGATGCCCAAGCTCGAGAAGTTGAACCCCATCGCGGGCTTGAAGAACATGGTCTCGAAGAAGGCCCTGGTCGAGCTGGTCAAGTCGCTCTTCAAGCTGAGCGTGACCGGCTACGTGGTCTACGGCGTGGTGCGCGACGCCATGGGCCTGGTGGTGGCCACGGTGAACGGCGACGCCGCGCTGACCATGCTGGTGATGGGCGAACTGGTGTACCGGGTCGTCAACCGCGTGGTGCTGCTGCTGGTGGCCTTCGCGATCTTCGACGTCTGGTGGCAGCACTATTCGTACAAGAAGGACCTGATGATGTCGAAGGACGAGGTGAAGAAGGAATACAAGGAAAGCGAAGGCGACCCGCACCACAAGGCCAAGCGCAAGCAACTGCATCAGGAAATCATGGAAAGCGCGCAGCTCGAGGCGGTGAAGAGCGCCGACGTGATCGTCACCAACCCCGATCACGTGGCGGTGGCGCTCACCTACGACCGCGAGAAGGAACGCGCCCCGCGGGTGATTGCCCGGGGGCTCGACCTGCGGGCCGAGGCCATTCGTGAACTGGCTCGCGCCAACGACGTGCCCCTGCTGCGCAACGTGCCTCTGGCCCACGCGTTGTTGCGCGTCGAGGTGAACGACGAGATTCCCGAGGCGCTCTACGACGCGGTGGCCGAGGTGCTCAACTTCGTCTACCAACTGGAAGCAGGTTCGGACCGTCGTGCGGTGGCCAAGCCGGCCCCGGCCCGTGTAGCCTGATACCCACCTCACCCGTGCCCGCCCCTGACGACACCGAGATGGCGATCGCCATCAAGTACGACCGCGAGAAGGACAACGCGCCGCGCGTGGTCGCCAAGGGCCTGCGGTTGAAGGCCGAGAAGATCAAGGAGATCGCCAAGCAGCACGGCGTGCCATTCATGAAGAACACCACCCTGGCCGGCGCCCTGTACCGGGTCGAGGTCGGCGAAGAGGTGCCAGAGGAATTGTACGACGCAGTCGCCGAGGTGCTGAACTTCGTCTGGGCGCTGCAGCAGGAAGCAAAGAAGTAGGGGAAGGGAGCGCTCGAGAAACATGGCCAAGATTGGACAACCGCCTGCCCAGCCGCCCGCGCCGCAATGGCCCTGGGGTGGCCCTCGCTCGGTGCGCGACAAGCTGGTCGACCGCACCCAGCTCGAGCGCAAGAACGTTCGCAAGAAGGGCGACCCGAAGAACCCGTCGCTGGCCTCGGCCTCGCTGCTCGACTTCATCGGGCCGGCCCATTCGGCCGAAGAGCTTCGCCTGCCGATGCCGGTGCTGCCTGGCGGGCACGATGCCGACCTGGCCGGCTTCAACGATCGACCGCACCTGGCGGCCGCCGAAGAACGCCTGGGCGAGCAGAAGGCGGTGATCGACCGCGCCCTGCCCACCCTCAAGGCCGCGCCCGATCGCCTCGAGCGGCTCAAGGCCTTCCTGCAGCGCGAGGGCGCGATGCTCGAGCTGGTGGGGCGGGTCGCCGAAGAGATGAAGGAAATCGAACGGCTGCGGCGCGAAGAGAACGCCGACGAGGTGGCCTGACATGGCCGGCGAACCCGAAGGCCACCTCACCGCCCGCCTGCAGAAGTGGGCCGACGGCAAGGCGACCCTCAAGGACGTGCGCGGGTACTCGAACGAAGAGCTCTATTCGATGGCCCGCATGGGGTACTTTTTCTACTACCAGGGCAAGATCGCAGAAGCGCGAACCATCTTTCAGGGGCTGTACGCCGTGAACCCCGCTGACCCCTATTTCTCGAAGGCGTTGGCGGTGGTCGAAATGGCGGCGGGCAACCCCACCGGGGCGGCCGCGGCCTACGACGTCGCGATCAAGAATTTCGGCCAAGATCCCGGGGCTTACGTCGGTCGGGCCGAGGTTCGCCTGTCGCAGGGGCAGAAGGGGCCGGCGATCGACGACCTGCGGCGGGCCCAGCAGTTGCTGGCGGCCGAAGACCCCTTGAATGACAAGGTGAACGCCCTGCTGCAGGCGCTCGCCAGGAAATGAGAAATACCCACGCAACTCGGGGCGGCAGGCAGCGATAATCCTTTCATAGCGCCGGGGAATTCTTCTCCGACCCACACCAGTAACAAACCAAGGAGCAACACCATGAGCTTCAGCATCGGCAACTTGATCAGCGGCGCGGTGAGCGGTCTGGGCAGCCTGGCGACGACGGCGCTTCACGACCTCGCTCCTGCGGCGAGCCAGGAAGCCACCAAGATCTTCAACGGCGTGGTCGGCGACGCGTTCACCGGCGTGAACAGCCTGGCGCAGGGGCTCGTTTCCTCGCTCCCCAGCCCCTTCCAGAGCCTGGCGGGCAAGCTCCTCGGCGAGGGCTCGGCCGCGCTGCAGAGCATGGCCACCAACGCCGGTGACAAGGCGATTGCCAACCTCTTCGGTCAGGGCTCGACCGTGAACGGCGTGAACGTGCCTTCGGTCATCGGCACCCCGTCGCGCAACGCGTCGACCACCACCGCGGCCATCAGCACCGTGGCGCAGTCGCTCCTCTCGCCGGCGGCCGCTGCGGCGCCCGCGGCCGCTTCGACTGGCAGCTCGTCGGCGGCGGCGACCGCTGACACGGGCCTGACCGGCACCACCAGCGACATGTCGAGCATGCTGAACACCGGCAACACGGCGACCGAGAACCAGATGCTCGGCAGCATCACCGACCCCACGATGAAGGCCCAGATGCAGTACCAGTTGCAGCTGCAGCACCAGCAGGAAGTGACGGAGTTCGTCTCGAACGTCATGAAGATGCTGCACGACATGCGCAAGGGCATCATCGACAACTTCCGCGCCTGATTCGAACGCGGCAGTCGTCAGCAGGTCGAAGCGCCCAGTCACGAGAGTGGCTGGGCGTTTTGCCTTTGTGGCTGCAGTCGACCGTGCCTACAATTTCGCGCCTCCCTCTGGAGAACCTCACACGCCATGGCGAACGACCCCAACACCTCGAAGCCGACCGAGTACGACAAGGTTCTCTACACGCCCGAGCGCGTCGAGAAGTGGCTCAAGGGAGAACTGACGTTGCAGCAACTGACGGCCATCACCGGGCCCGAAATGCTGCAGATGGCGATCATCGGCTTCCGCATGTACGAGCAGGGCCGCTTCAGCGACGCGAAGACGGTCTTCCACGGGCTGGTGACGCTCGACCCGAAGGAATCGTATTTCCTCACGGCGCTCGGCGCGGTGTACCTGGCCGAAGACGACCTCGACCAGGCCAAGCACTTCCTCGACAAGTCGATCGCGGTGAACCCCAAGGAACTGGCCGCCTTCGTCAACCGCGGTGAAGTCAACCTGCGCCAGGGCAAGGTGCTCGAGGCCGCGCAGGACTTCATGCGCGCCGTCGAGCTCGACCCCGAGACCAAGGACCCGCTGACCATGCGCGCCAAGGTGCTGGCGGCGGCGGCGCTCGAGACCATCGAACAGGGGCAGAAGGCCAAGAAGAAGAAGTGAGGCAACTCGGCCAACGGGGTTGGCGACAATCGATCGAGGACCCGCCATGACGATTCGCAAGGTCACGACCCCTGCCGTGGTTCCCCAGGCTGCCGCCGCGAAGCCTGCTGTGGCTGCTCCGCCTGCCGCCTCGCCGGTGTCCGCGCCGTTCTCGACCAGCAGCTTCACCGCTGCCGCCACCGCTGCTCCGGCGGCGAGTTCGACGGCCCACGTCGACTCGAACGACAGCGACGTGAACGACTTCGTCAACCAGGCCATCGACGCTTTCAATTCGAGCAGCCCGCTCAGCGACCAGGCCAAGGACAGCGCGGCAGGTTTCCTGCGCGACACCCTGGGGCTCAAGTACTTCACCAAGTCGGCCGGCCAGCAGGTGCTCGCCAAGGTCGCTCAGTACGTCAAGGACAACCCCGACGCTTCGCTTCAAGACGTGCAGGCCCAGATGCAGACCTTCGCCATCGGCGCTCGCATGTTGACCGGCTACCTCGAGAAGAGTCTCGACAAGACGCTCACCCACAAGTCGCACCTGTGGTGATTCGAACCAACGGCAGTTGATGGCAGCGCGCAAACCCACCCCGGTCGACGTCGTCTACTTCCCCAAGAAGGTGAAGGCCGCGCCGCGTGCGGTGACGCAGACCATTCCCGAGGTGCCGCTGGGCGGTGAGTTCGACGCGGCGACCGAGGTCGAGCTCGCCTCCATCAGCCCCGCTGGGACGCCGGGCAAGAAGCGCACGAAGTCGAGCGATCGCCACCAGAAGGTCGAGCTCGCCCAGGCCCCGAGCGACGGTCTGGCCGACATGATGGAACTGGGGCACGAGCTGTTCACCCGCGGCAAGGTGAACGAGGCCCGGGTGGTGTTCGAGGGGTTGGTGGTCAGCAACCCCGACGACCCCTTCATTCACACCATGCTGGGCACCATTCACCTGGCGCGCAACGACCTCGACCAGGCGCTCGGGGCGTTCGAGAAGGCCCTGGCGCTCGACCCCGACGACGTGCCCGCCCGCGTGTACCGCGCCGAGATTCGGCTGAACAAGAAGCGCTACCGCGCCGCGACCGACGACCTGAAGCTGGCGCTGAAGACCGCGCAGGCCGACGACCCGTTCGCCGAGCGCGCCCGCCGGCTGCTCAAGCTGGCCACCCGCAGCGCAAAGCCTTAGAAGCTTCTGGCCGAAGTTGGGCTAGCCTCTGCGGCCGATGGCCTCTGCGCGCCTCAACTTCATCAACAAGTACTCGGACATCGTGCTCGCGGTCGTGGTGATCGCGATCGTCGGCATGATGATCGTGCCGCTGCCCACGATTCTGCTCGACGTGCTGCTGACCGTGAACATCAGCCTCGCGGTCATCATCTTGCTGATCTCGCTCTACATTCCGGGCGCGCTCAACATCAGCGTCTTCCCCACGCTGCTGCTGATCACCACGATGTACCGGCTGGCGCTGACGGTTTCGACCACCCGACTGATTCTGTCGACCGGTGACGCGGGCGAGGTCGTGCTGGCGTTCGGCAACTTCGTGGCGCGCGGCAATTACGTAGTGGGCGGCATCATCTTCATCATCCTCGTGATCGTGAACTTCATCGTGATCGCCAAAGGCGCCGAGCGCGTCGCCGAGGTCGCGGCGCGCTTCACGCTCGACGCCATGCCCGGCAAGCAGATGTCGATCGACGCCGACATGCGCGCCGGTTCCATCGACATGGAAGAGGGCAAGCGCAAGCGCCGCGATCTCGAGCGCGAGAGCCAGCTCTTCGGCGCGATGGACGGCGCCATGAAGTTCGTCAAGGGCGACGCCATCGCCGGCATCATCGTCACGGTGGTGAACCTGGTCGGCGGCCTGGCCATCGGCATGCTGCAGCGCGGGCTGACGGTGGGCGACGCGGCGCGGAAGTACTCGCTGCTCACCATCGGCGACGGCCTGGTGGGCATGATTCCCGCGATTCTCATTTCCACCGCCGCTGGCATCATCGTCACCCGGGTCGGTGGCAGCGAAGAAGGCTCGAACCTGGGCCAGGACGTCGGCACCCAGTTGACCGCCTACCCGCGCGCCATCGCCATCGCCGCCGGCATGCTGGTGGCGCTGGGCCTGGTGCCCGGCCTGCCCAAGCTGCCCTTCCTGGTGCTCGGGGCGGGTGCCGGTGCGGGCGCGTACTTCATGCTCAAGCGCGAGCGGGCCATCGCCAACGGCGAAGACCCCGACGCCGAGCCGCTGGCCGAGGGGGCCCAGACGCCTCCCGAGGCGGTCGAGCCGGCGCCCAAGGAGCAGATCAACCCCGACAGCGAGCTGTTCATACCGGTGGTCACGCCCATCGTGCTCGAGGTGAGCGACTCGCTGGTGCCCTACGTCGACTCGAGGCAGGACGGCGGCAAGTTCCTCTT
>CAIWFK010000138.1 GCA_903911905.1 uncultured Myxococcales bacterium | reverse complement strand
GTGGTGCTGGGCATGGCGCTCAGCTCGGTCATCGGCGCGGTGTCGGGCGCGCTGTTCTGGTCGCTCGCGCAGCGCTTCCCCGAGCTGGGGCTGCACACCAGCACCATTCAGCCGCTCGACCTCTCGCGCATGGTGCTCTTCGGTTTCACCCAGACCCAGAGTCACTTCGGGTTGTGGGCGCTGGCGGCGTTGTTGCCAGCGGCGTTGGAGGAGGCGCAGGCGCGTCGGTTCGAGGCCGAGCAGCTCCGAGTCGCGGCGGAGTTGACCCGGCTGCGGGCCAACCTCGAGCCGCACTTCCTGCTCAACACGCTCAACGCCATCGCCGGGCTGGTGACCGAGGAGCCGCGTGAGGCCCGAGCCCTCTTGGCCGCTCTCGGGGACTTGCTGCGCGACGCTCTTCGTGACGAAGCCGAACTGCAGAGCGTGGGCGCGCAGATGGCGTGGCTCCAGCGCTATGCCGAGATTCTCGAATCGCGGCATCGCGGCGAGCTGACCTTCGCGTGGGACGTGGGGCCTGGCACGGTCGACCTGCCCTTGCCACGACTGCTGTTGCAGCCGTTGGTCGAGAACGCGGTGACGCACGGAGCGCTCAAGCGCGGTTCGGCCGGGCACGTGTCGGTGCGGGTGGCGATCGAGGGACCGATGCTGGTGTGCGAGGTGGGAGACGATGGTCCGGGTATCGCTCCGGGGCCGGTGCGTGAGGGGGCGTTCGGCATGCAGTCGGTGCGGCGGCGGCTCGAGCTGCGGTACGGCGAGCGGGGGCGGTTGAGCGTCGCCTCGTCGGCCACCGGCACGAAGGCGCGCGTCGAGCTTCCGGTGGGAACCTGACCATGAGCGATCGCAAGCTGCGGTGCCTGGTGGTCGAAGACGAGTGGCCCGCGCGCAACTACCTGGTCGAGCTGCTGCAGGGTACGGCGCTCGCCGAGGTGGTCGGAGCCGTGGCCTCGGTCGACGAAGCCAGGGAAGCGTTGGGCGCGAAGCTGGGCCTCGACGTGGCGTTCGTCGACGTGCAGTTGGCGCGCAACAGCTCTGGGCTCGAGTTGGTGCGCATGTTGGCCGAGCAGTCGAGCGACACGCGGGTGGTGTTGGCCACGGCGCACGAGCAGCATGCGCTCGAGGCCTTTTCGCTGGGGGTGGTCGATTACCTGCTCAAGCCCTTCAGCGAGGCGCGGGTGCTGCAGTGTCTGACGCGGCTCAAGCAGCGCAACCGGGCGAGCGCGCCGGTGGCGGCTTCTGCCGCGAAGATCGTCGCGCGACGGAAGAGGAACCTGGTGTTCCTGTCTCCCGACGAGGTGTGGGCGTTCGAGGCGGCCGATCGGCTGACCTTCGTGCACACCCGGCACGGGCGCTTCGACGTGGATCTGTCGCTGTCGGCGATCGAATTGTCGCTGGGCGCGGGGTTGGCACGGGTGCATCGCAATTGGCTGGTGAACGTCGCGCACGTCAAGGAGCTGGAGCGCGACACGGCGGACACCACGCTGTTCGTCGGTGATGCGCTGTCGGGGGACGGGGCGGGCGTGCGGGTGCCGGTGTCGCGTGAGCGGGCGCAGGAAGTGAAGGACATGCTGCTCGCCATGGCGACGGGCGTGCGCAAGGGCTAGCCGAACCTTCGAGGGCGGTGCCTTCGAGGGCGGTGCGAGGTGCGAGGGCTCGCCATGGCTGCGGCTGCGAGGGGCTGGGCGGCGCGGCGACAGTGGCGACGG
>CAIWFK010000137.1 GCA_903911905.1 uncultured Myxococcales bacterium | reverse complement strand
TGCGACGGAAAAACTGCTCGAGCGGTTCCGCCGCCGACGCGAGATCATGCCGACGGCGATGGCGGTCTTCATCGCCACCAAGATCTGCGAGGGCCTGGAGTACGCGCACAAGAAGAAGGACCCGCGCGGCCAGGACCTCTCGATCATTCACCGCGACGTCTCGCCCCAGAACATTCTGATCTCGTACGAGGGCGAGGTGAAGATCATCGACTTCGGCATCGCCAAGGCGGCGAACCGCAGTCAGAAGACCCAGGCCGGCATTCTCAAGGGGAAGTTCGGCTACATGAGCCCCGAGCAGGTGCGAGGGCTGCCCATCGACCGGCGTTCGGACATCTTCGCGGTCGGCGTGATCCTCTACGAGATGCTGACTGGCGAGAAGCTCTTCGTGGGCGAGTCGGATTTTTCGACGCTCGAGAAGGTGCGCAACGCCGAAGTGCCCACGCCGCGGCAGTTCAACCCGAACATTCCCGCAGGGCTCGAGAAGGTCGTGCTCAAGGGCCTGGCCCGCGAGCAGGAAGATCGCTACCAGTGGGCCAGCGACATGCAGGAGGACCTGATGCGGTTCCTCCTCGCGGGCGACGCCATCTATTCGGCGAAGCACCTCTCGGCCTACGTGAAGGACGCGTTCGCCGAAGATCTGCTGCGTGAGAACGAGAAGATCGAGCGCTACTCCAACGTCGAGCGCCCTGATTCTCCCGAGACCTCGGGTATCAGCGCGAGCCCCAAGCCCGCAGGTCGTAAGCCGACCGGGCAGCAGCCGATTGCGGCGCTCAGTCAGCCGCCCAGGCGACCGACCAATTCGAATCAGGTGGCCGTTTCGTCAGGCGCGGGCGCGGTGGCGATGGGGCCCCAGGCCACCGCCAATGCGAGCGCCAACGCGGTCATCAACATTCCGCCGCCGAGCGAGGAAGAGCTCGCCGAAATGGACGGGTCGCGCGACCGCACGATGATCGTCTCGGACGGCGTGGCTTCGCCGATGGGCAACGACTTCAAGACCGCCATCGGCATTTCACCGTTCGCCAAGCCCGAGCCGGCCGTGCCCAGGCAATTGCGGCCGGCCTCTGCGCCCTCGACTGCCCAGACCCAGGACGGGCTGAACCCCTCGGTGGCCGACGAGACCCTGGTGCCAGGTGTCGATACCGGCCACGATCTGGCCCCCATCGAAGCCACGGGCTTCCGGTCGATCGTCGATGCACCTCCCGACGACACCAACCCGCGCCAGCAGGCGCAATCGGAAGAGCTGAACGCCACCATTGCGCCCAGACGGCCGCGCGTGGTCATCGGCGACGCTCCGGTCTCGGGCGCGACGAGCATCGGCATGTCGCCCTTCTCGAGCGAGACCGGCGAGTTCACCGATCGGTCGGGTGAGCACCCTCAGGACACGGGCGAGCACGAGCCTCACGAAGACCAGGCCGCCGAAGAAGACGCCCCTGCCGACGAGGCGACCGACGACGACGCCCAGGCCGAGGTGCCGACTGGCCAGCGCAAGGCCCTGCCGGTGCGCGACCTGCCCAGGGCCAAGCCGCGCCAGGGCACCAACGCGGGCTCGGCCGACGGCCGTCGCAAGGTGTTGATGGGGGCGATCGGCGTGATGGGGCTGCTGACGCTCGTCGCCATCGGTCTCGTCATCAAGTTCACCGCAGGCTCGAGCACCGGGCTGCTCTTCATGCCTTCGCCGAAGATGCGATTCTCGGTGACGATCAACCCCGGCAAGCGGGTCTTCAACGAAGCCGCGAAGAAGGTCGAACTCGACCCCGGCGACTACACGCTCGACGTGCGCCCCGGAGACGACGCCTACCAGCCCTTCAAGACCACGGTGAGCGTGCACGAGGGCAAGCTCGAAGCGGTGCCCCTGACCTTCAAGAAGAAGGAAGCCGAGCCCGAGCCGACGCCCGAGCCTGCGGCGGTGACGCCCGAGCCGACCCCAGCCCCACGGCGAGCCCGACTCCCACCAAGCCCGAGCCGGCCGCGCCCACTGCCTGGTCGCTGACCTTCTCGTCGAGCGAGCCCGGCGTCGAAATCACGGTCGATGGCAAGCGGGTGGGGGTGACTCCCGACGCCCAGCTCAAGGACCTGCCCTTCGGCAAGGTCGTCACCGGCCAGGCGAAGAAGGCCGGCTTCGAGCCGCTCACCTTCAAGGTCGAGAACGCGCAGAAGCTGGCGGTGGTCGAGCAGCCGCTGACGCTCCAGCGTGAAAAGAAGCCCGAGCCGAAGCCCGAACCCAAGCCGGTGGCAGCCAAGCCCGAGCCGAAACCCGAACCCAAGCCGGTGGCGGCCAAGCCCGAGCCAAAACCCGAACCCAAGCCGGTGGCGGCCAAGCCCGAGCCGAAGCCCGAACCCAAGCCGGTCGCGGTCAAGCCCGAACCCAAACCCGAGCCTGAACCCAAGCCTGCCCCCAAGCCCAGGGGCAACGGGAAGCTGGCCTGCACCTCGTCGCCCATCGGAGCCGACATCTTCATCGACGGCAAGCCGACCGGGAAGAAGACCCCGCTCTCGAAGGCCAACGCCATCGAGCTGCCGCTGGGCAAGCACAAGATCATGTTCAAGCTCGACGGCAAGAGCTCGACGCCTGCCGAGTTCGAGCTGACCGAAGAGAACAAGGACAACCCGGCCATCGTGAAGGGCTCCATTCCCTGAAGCGGCGCCCCGATGGGGCTTCGTGACGCGGTCAGCCGTGCACTCGATGGAGCAATTCGGCGCGACGTGACATAGCGTCGCCGCATGCAGACCACCGAGACCGGTTCGAATCAGCCGAAGACCGGGGCGCCGTCCTCCGAGAGCGTGCAGCCCTTCAAGTACCCTCCTGCGCGGCAGTTCATCGAGCCCGACTGGAACCGCATTCCCGGGTTCGCGGGCACCTCGACCGCCGACTGGGAAAGCGCCCTCTGGCAGCGGCGGCACACGGTGAAGAACCTGAAGGAGCTCAAGGCGGCCTTCGGCGCCCTGTTGCCCGACAGTCTGGCCGAGAGCATCGACCGCGATCAGCGCGAGCGCGCGACGATGTCGATTCTGATCACCCCCCACATGTTGAACACGATGAACGTGGCCGACCTGTGGAACGACCCCTTGCGGCGCTACATGCTGCCGGCCTTCGAGGACCGACACCTGACCTGGCCCAACCACCCCCGCGCCTCGCGAGATTCGCTGCACGAGGCCGAAATGTGGAAGGTCGAAGGCCTGACGCACCGCTACCCGACCAAGGTGCTGGCCGAGCTGTTGTCGACCTGCCCCCAGTACTGCGGGCACTGCACGCGCATGGACCTGGTGGGCAACGACGTGCCGCAGGTCGACAAGATGAAGTTCAACGTGGCGCAGCCCGAGCGCTGGAAGCAGATGCTCGATTACCTGCGCGCGACTCCCACGGTTCGTGACGTGGTGGTCTCGGGTGGCGACGTGGCGAACGTGCCCATCGCCCAGCTCGAGAGCTTCGTCACGCAGCTGCTCGACATTCCCAACGTGCGGGACATTCGCCTGGCCTCGAAGGGGCTGATGGGCATTCCCCAGCACTGGCTGCAGGACAGCGTGATGTCGGCGCTCGAGCGCATCGCCAAGAAGGCCTTCGAGCGCAACGTGGACATCGCGGTGCACACCCACGTGAACAACGCGGCCCAGGTCACGCCGTTGCTGGGGCGGGCGGCGAAGAAGATTCTGGAGGTGGGGTTCCGCGACGTGCGCAACCAGGGCGTGCTGTTGCGGGGCGTGAATTCGACGTCACGCGACCTGCTCGAGCTCAGCTTCATGCTGCTCGATCATGCGCGCATCCTCCCGTACTACTTCTACATGTGCGACATGATCCCCAACTCGGAGCACTGGCGGGTCTCGGTGGGCGAAGCGCAGTCGCTGCAGCACGACATCATGGGGTACATGCCGGGCTTCGCGACGCCGCGCATCGTCTGTGACGTGCCGTACGTGGGCAAGCGGTGGGTGCACCAGGTGGCCCGGTACGATCGCGAGAAGGGCATCTCGTACTGGACCAAGAACTACCGCAACGGCATCGAGCTGAACGACCCCGACGCGCTCAACCGCCAGTACGAGTACTACGACCCGGTGTTCGCCCTGCCCGAGTCGGGTCAGCAGTGGTGGCGCGACCAGGCGAAGGCGCCGGCGAGCAGCCACGCCGTGCACGCGTAGCAAAGAGTCGGGAAGGTGGGCTATGCGGCGGGTGTGACCGCGACGCCCTCCGTCATGGCCCTGCCGAGCGACCCCGCCCAACGGCGGGTGGAGCTCTTTCCCGAGGCCACCGACGAGCAGTGGGCCGACTGGAAGTGGCACCAGCGCCACGCGGTGCGCGACGCCAGGCGGCTGGCGGGCCTGCTCCCGCTGACCCAGGACGAGCGCGACGGGCTGGACGAGACGGCCGCCATCTTCCGACTGGGCATCAGCCCCTATTACCTGACGTTGGTCGACCCCGGGCACCCGCTGTGCCCGGTGCGCATGCAGGCCATTCCGGTGAAGGCCGAGGCGCGGGTGCGCCCGGGCGAGCTGGCCGACCCGCTGGGCGAAGACCCACATCGCCCGGTCGAGGCGATCGTGCACAAGTACCCCGACCGGGTGCTGCTGCTGGCGACCGATTCGTGCTCGGTCTACTGCCGCCACTGCACCCGCCGGCGCATCACCAAGGGTGGCGAGGCCGAGCTGAGCCGGTCAGCGCTCGAGCGGGGGCTGGACTACATTCGCGCCACGCCCGCGGTGCGTGACGTGCTGATTTCGGGCGGAGACCCGCTGTTGCTGTCGGACGAGCGGCTGGAGCAGCTTCTCACCCCGTTGCGCGCCATTCCCCACGTGGAGATGATTCGCATCGGCACCCGCATGCCGGTGACGCTGCCGATGCGGGTGACCGAGGCGCTGGCCACGCTGCTGCGGCGGTACGCGCCCCTCTTCGTGGTGACCCACTTCAACCACCCCAAGGAGATCACCAAAGAGGCGCGCGAGGCCTGTGAGCGCCTGGTGGACCACGGGGTGCCGGTGGAGAACCAGACGGTGCTGATGCGCCGGCTCAATTCCGACGCGCGCATCATCACCGAGCTCAACCACGCGTGCTTGAAGATGCGGGTGCGGCCCTACTACCTGCACCAGATGGACGTGGCCGAGGGCTGCGAGCACCTGCGCACGCCGTTGCAGAAGGGCGTGGAGATCATCGGCGAGCTGCGGGGGTGGACCACCGGTATGGCGGTGCCGCACCTGGCGGTGGACCTGCCGGGGGGCGGGGGCAAGGTGACCTTGCAGCCGGACTACGTGACCGAGCGGCGGCCGAACGAGACGGTGCTGCGAAACTACCGGGGCGAGCCGTACGTGTACCCCGAGCCCGAGGCGCAGGACTGCACGTGCCCCTACGACGAGGTCTGGCAGCGACGATGAGGGTCTTGCGAAGCCAGCGGCTGACGGCCGCGGCGTTCGCGCCGTTCGGCCAGGTGGTGACGGTGGGGGCGAGTGCGGGCTCGTCGGCCAACCAGGGCACGGCCACGCGGTACGACTGGGCAGCGCAGCTCGAGAGCACCCGGCCCGAGGCGAAGCCCAACCTGGCGGTCTTCAAGTCAGTGATGAAGCGGCTGCCCTTCAAGGTGAAGCTGCTCGAGCGGCACCCGGCGTCGACGCAGGCCTTCCTGCCGATGGTGTGCGCTCGCTTCCTGGTCTGCGTGGCGCCGACGTTGGCCGACGGCCGGCCAGACCTGGCGAACCTGCGCGCGTTCCTGTGCGGGCCGGGGGAGGGCATCAACTACCGGCGCGACGTGTGGCACCACCCGATCATCGCGATCGACGCCGACGCGCAGTTCTCGATGCTGGCCTGGGAAGACGGCACCGCAGGCGACTGCGTGGAGTTCGTGCTGCCCGAGCCAGTGCTGGTCGAAGGCTGAAGAACGCTCGAAGGGACCCATGCATCTCCTGATCGCCTTGCTGCCGATGTTCGTTTCGTCTGCCACGCCGCGCTACGCGATCATCGACGTGCACCTGCACGCCGAGCCGATCGACAGCTACGGCCCGCCGCCGGTGACGGTGTGTGCGCCGTACGACGAGTTCCCCGCGCGCGACCCGTCGAAGCCGATCGCCGACTACGTCGATCGCATGTTCGGTCACCCCGACTGCGCGCACAAAGTGCTCTCGTCGGCGACGCAGGACGCGCTGCTGACCGAGACCGTGGCGCAGCTCGAGAAGCACAACATGCTGGCGGTGGTCAGCGGTGAGGAGGAGCGCGTCACCACCTGGGTCGGCGCGGCGAAAGGGCGAATGCTGCCAGCCATCGGCAACATGGACACGCTGCCGTCGATCGACGCCTTGCGCGCCGCGCACAAGGCCGGTCACCTGAAGGTGCTGGGCGAAATCACCGCGCAGTATTCAGGCTTCGCGCCCAACGACCCGTCGCTCGAGCCGTACTTTGCGCTGGCCGAAGAGCTCGACGTGCCGGTGGCGATTCACGTGGGGCCGGCGCCTCCGGGGGCGGCGTACTTCGCGGCGCCGAAGTACCGCATGGCCCATAGCCACGCGATGCTGCTCGAAGAGGTGCTGCTGCGGCACCCGAAGCTGCGCCTGTACGTGATGCACGCCGGCTGGCCGTTCGCCGACGACATGATCGCGCTGCTCTACGCGCACCCGCAGGTCTACGTGGACACGGGCATCATCGACTTCGCGTACCCGCGCGCGCATTTCCACGCGTACCTCAAGCGGTTGGTCGAGGCGGGGTTCGGCAAGCGGATCATGTACGGGTCGGATCAGATGATCTGGCCGGCGAGCATCGACACGTCGATCTCGAGCATTCGCAGCGCGCCGTTCCTCAGCGAAGCGCAGAAGCGCGGCATTCTTCACGACAACGCGGCGCGGTTCCTGCGCATCGACGGCTGAGCGCGTTGGGTCAGCGACCTTTGCCGGACTTGCCCGACTTCTGTTCGGCGCCATCGCCACTGGCCGGCGCACCACCAGCGGCCTTCGCCGCCTCATCGTCGGCCTTGGCGTCAGCAGGGAGGCCACGTTCGATGATGGGGCCGGCGCCGGGCTTCTCTTCGAGCACGACGGGGTTCTCGTCGTTGATGCCGCGCTGAATCTGAATTGGCTTGGCCGGCTCGGCGGCGGCCTTCTTCTTCGCTTCGGCTTCGGCTTCGGCCTCGGCCTTCTGCTTCTCGGCGGCGGCCTGCTTTTCCTTTTCGGCCTTCACTTCAGCGCGCTCGTCGCGCGAGCGGTGCGACTGGCTGCTGGCCCATTCCTTCTTGTCGACACCGTGCTTGTCGAGGACCTTCTGGTCGGCCTCGGCCTGGTCGCGCATCATGTCGCGGCGCTCGTCGCTCGACATTTCCGACGACTTGCGCTCGCCGTACTTGGCGGTGACCTCGGCCTGGTTCTTTTCCATTTCCCGTTCGATCGCTGCAGCCTCGGACGCGGGAATGGCACCGACCACCAGCGAGAGCAGAAGAGCGACCATGCGTGCGATTTTACCTCACTTCGAGCAGCTGGAGCAGGCCTCGTTGAACTTTGCGCACTCCTCCTGCGAATGCCGGCACTTCTTCTGGAAGTCGGCGCGGTCGACGGCCTTCTCGGCCAGGTCGCAGGTGGTCTTCGACAGATCGCAGACCTTCGACTTGAGCGAGCACGAATCGGAGCAGCTCAGGCCCTGCCTGGTGCTCAATTCCTCGAGCTGCGAGGCGAGCGTGTCCATCTGCTGGTCTTCCGAGCCGGTGACGGTGGTGGTGACGGCCTTGGGGCACGCGGTGAACAGCAACGTCGCAGCGAGGAAGGCGAAGGCAAGGCGGGTCATGCCCGAGGTGTAAGGCGGCTCTTGCTCTCGGACAAGGAAAGTCACTTCGGGGCGAGGGGGCCGGGCATGCCGGGGCGGGGCTCGAACTTGGGGTGATCGTGGTCCTTCCAATAGAACCAGGCGGACAGGGCGACGATGGCGACGATGGCGACCCAGCGCAGCAGGGTCTCGGCGCGGTGACGGGGTGAGCGGGTTTCGGCGTCGCGTTGCTGCTCGAGGGCGGGCCCCAGGGCCGGGGCGAGGGCGACCAGCTCGAGGATGAGCGCGGCTTCGCCTCCGGTGGCGCGCAAGGCGAGCGCCTGGGCGAACCGGGGGGCCACCGAGGCCTCCTCGTGATCGCTCAGCGGGGGGCGGCGCTGGCCGTCGAGGGCCTGGGCGAGCTCGCGTGCGGCCCGGAGCAGGGCGATGGTCGCTTGGGGCTCGCCGATGCCTTCGAGCGCGGCCAGCCGGTCCACCGAGGGCGCGGCGAGGGCGAAGGAGCGCAGCAGGTGCGAGGCGTGCGGGGTCAACTGCCCCAGGGCGGCGACGACGCGATCGACGGTGAGCATCACGGCCTCCCGGGCCCCTTCGGTGGAAAACTTGCTGGGGATCGATCGGTTCGTACCATGGGTCGGGTGCGCGCTCTCGTGATGACGATGCTGGTGGTGTCGGCTCCTTCGCTGGGGGCCGAGACCATGCGCATCGCGGTGGGCGCCGAAGCGGCGAAGGTCACCGTCGAAGGTCCCGGGCTGTCGAGCGGTGCCGATTCGGACGACGCGGCCTTCGTACCCACGGCAGGCGCCTCGCACGTGCTGACGCTGACCAACCAACGCGTGGTGCTCGACGGCGCGGCGCTCGAGACCGACGCCGTGCGCTTTCGCGCCGCCGACAACGGCACGGTGACGGTGGCGGGCTCGCGGGTGCGGGGCGACGTGGTGGTGATGAAGGGCCGCACGGGGCTGCAGGTGGTCAACGTGCTCTCGCTCGAGGACTACCTGACGGGCGTGCTGGGCAGTGAGATGCCGACCAGCTTTCCCATCGAAGCGCTCAAGGCCCAGGCCGTGGCCGCGCGCACCTATGCGCTCAACAAGAAGCTCGAGCAGTACGGCCAGCCCTTCCACCTGGGCTCGTCGGTGCTCAGCCAGGTGTACAAGGGACTGGACGCCGAAGACGAGCACACCCGCGAGGCGGTCGAAGCCACGCGCGGCCTGGTGCTGACGTGGATGCTGCAGCCCATCGAGGCCTACTTCCATTCCTCGTGTGGAGGGCGCACCGAGTCGGGGCTCGAGGCGCTGGGGCGCGACCTCCCCTACCTGCAGGCGGTGGACTGCCCGTGCGGCTCGCTGCCGACCAGCCACTGGACGTTGAAGCTGGGGGCCACCGAGCTCAAGGCGCTGGGGGCCGCGAAGGGGGCCTCGGTGCAGGTCCCGGGGCGCTCACCCACCGGTCGGGCGCGCCGGGTCTCGGTGGGCAGCCGGGTGGTCGACGCGGTGACGTTCCGTGAACGCGTCGGCTACATGAAGCTCAAGAGCCTGTCGTTCGAGGTCTCGAAAGCGAAGGACGGGGTGGTGCTCGAGGGCAAGGGGTTCGGCCACGGGGCTGGCCTGTGCCAATGGGGGGCCCGGGTGTTCGCCGAGAAGGGCTGGGACTACCGGCGAATTCTGGCGCACTACTACCCGGGCACCGAGCTGCAGACGCTGTACTGAAGCGGTCAGAACCGACCGGTGACGCTGACGCTGCCGGGACCGGCGGCGAGCTGCACTTCGGTGTGGCCGACGAACCAGAGCACGCCGCCAGTGATGCCGACCACACCGGCGCCGATGAAGAGCGCGTTGGCGATAGTGGCGTTCATGATGGCGCGTTGGTCTCGCGCGTACAGTTCCGTCTGGGTGGAGCGCATGGCCGAGAGGTCGGCCATGATGCCCGAGCGCAGGCTGCTCGAGGTCACGCCGAAGTACACGCCGAGTGCGGCCGCGACGACGCCGGTGCCGAGCAGCACGTAGCCCACCGTGCGCACGGGTGACGGGCCGGCCACCGGGGCGGGTTGCGAGCCCTGGGTGGGCGAGAGCGCCGGCGGGGGCGCTTCCACCGGGCGGTCGGTGCTCGGGGCCGGCGTGACGGCCACCGGGGCGACGGCGACGACGGGCGCGGGGGCGACGTCGTGCACGGGGCGACCAGCCGAAGCCAGGAAGAGCAACTGCGAGTTGCGTTCACCGAGCAGCTCGGCCCACCAGTCGACGGTGGCGCCATCGACGTCGAGGGTAGCGGCGCCGTTGAGCAGCGGCACGTCGGTCAGCTTCCAGGTGCCGGTCTCGGAGCGAACGTGGAAGCGGGCCGCGCGAGCGAGCTGGAGCGCGTCGTGCTTCACCTGCAGCCCGACCTGCTTCACGCGGCCGTTCTGGGCGCCGGGAGGGAGCGCGGCCGGCTCGATGGCGCCGGAGCCTTCGAACCACTTCGCGGCCGAGCCGATGGGGCCAGCGGCCTTGCCCTGGTACTTGCCGACGAGGGGGCGGTGCGGGTCGAGGGCGAGCAGGGCGCGGAACGATTCGTCGGCGGCGTCGGCCTTGCCGAGCGAGGCGAGCGCCAGGCCTCGCAGCTCGAACACGGTGAGGACGGTGTCGCGTTCGAGGTTGGGCTTCTTCCAGAGTGCGTCGAGGGCCTTGAGGGCCGCGTCGTAGTGGCGCTCGCTCATGGCGAGCTGCGCGCGCTCGAGCTCGGGCGGGCGGCCCTGGGCGTAGGCGGTCGAGGTCAGTCCAACGAGCAACAGCAGTTGGCGCGCGTTCATGGAAAGTACCCGGGGAAGGTGCCGGTGTGATCGTCGGGAAGGTTTTCGAAGTCGGCGCCAGGGCGGGGCGTCGCGGTCTCGTTGGTGTCGCTGGCGATGATGGTCTTGACGAACTCGACGAAGGTGCCGGCGTCGACCACGCCAGCGTCAGCGCCGTTGCCTCCTCCAGTGCCGCCGCCGGTCGCCATGCCGCCACCGCCGGTAGCGCTCCCACCGCCGGTAGCGCTCCCTCCGCCGGTCGCCATGCCGCCACCGCCGGTAGCGCTCCCGCCGCCGGTCGCCGTACCGCCACCGGTCGCCCCACCATCAGGCGGGTCGACCAGG
>CAIWFK010000136.1 GCA_903911905.1 uncultured Myxococcales bacterium | reverse complement strand
GCCGCCGAGCATGACAAGGCGCTGGGCCTGACCGAACTCGACCAGATGGGCGTGGCCTCGAAGGAAGACGAGGTGCTGCTGGGCGTGAAGGAAGAAGAGCTGCGCCGGGCCTCGACCCTGGTGGCCGAGATCGGCGCGCGCCTCGACGAGGAGCGCCGTGGCCTGGTCGAGCTGGCCACCCGCGTGGCCAACCACGAGGGCGCGCTGGCCAACCTCGAGCGCCGCAAGGTCGAGCTGTCGACCCGCGCGGTGAAGCTCGACGAAGAACTGGTGGGGCTCAAGAACGAAGAGACCCAGCTCGAGGCCGCCCGCCGCGAGGTGCTCGAGCGCGTCGAGCAGCACCGGCAGTTGGCGCTCGAACTGACCCAGCGCCGTGGCGAAGAAGAGGCCGCGCTGCAGCGCATTCGCGAGACCTTCGCCGAGAACGAAGTGATGGTCATGGCCCTGCGCGAAGAGCTGTCGGACAAGCGCAGCCGCCTGACCTCGCTCGAAGAGATTCAGCGCAACTACGACGGGTTCGACCGCGGCGTGCGCGCGGTGATGGCCCGCGCCGGCGAGACGCCCACCCAGTCCGGCGTGTTCGGCCTGGTGTCCGACGTGGTCACCACCACGCCCGAGTTCGAGAAGGCCATCGAGGCCGCCCTCGGCGAGCGACTGCAGCACGTGATCGTCGAGTCGCCCGATCGCGGCTTCGAGTTCGTCGAATACCTGCGCGGCCTGTCGGAAGGCCGGTCGACCTTCGTCCCGGTGCCCGCGAACTCGGTGGAGGCTGCTGCCGCGGTCACCGGTGACGAAATCGTCGGCATGGCGCTCTCGCACGTCACCCTGGCCGACGAGGTGTTGCGCCCGGTGGTGACCTCGTTGCTCTCGGGCGTGGCCTTCGTGCACGATCTCGCGGGTGCCCGGGCGTGCGCGGCGCGTCACCCGGCGTACACCTTCGTCACTCTCGAGGGCGACGTGGTGCGCCCGGGCGGCGTGGTGACCGGCGGCGTGGCCGAAGGGCCGGCGGTCGGTGCGCTGCAGAAGAAGCGCGAAATCGCCGAGCTGTCGGTCGAGGTGAAGCGGGTCGAAGAACGCTACAACGAGCTCATCACCCGCCACTACGAACTGCAGAAGCAGATGGGCCAGAGCGAAGGCCTGCTCAAGGGGCTCGAGAAGAACCACCATACCGAAGAGCTCTCGCTCACCAGCCACGAGAAGGACCTGCACCAGGCCGGCACCACGCTCTCGCGCCTGCGCGACCGCATCGCGGGCATCACCGTCGAGCTCAGCCAGGTCGACGACACCCAGCGCACGCTCGAGTTCGAGCTCGAGTCGGCGCGCGGCGAAGCGGCCCACGGGCAGACCGACAAGCACCTGCGCGACGATCGCGTGGCCCTGATGACCCAGGAGGTCGAGCAGCTCAAGGCCACCATCGGCGCCCTGCAGACCGAGACCACGGGCCTGAAGGTCAAGGTGGCCTCGGTGTCGGAACGCGGTCAGGCCGCCCGCCAGCGCGTCGATGCCCTGAGCGCCCAGGTCGACGAGCTGACCGAGCGCGCCGGCCGCATCGCCCAGTCGAAGGACGAAGACACCGCCCACCTCTCGCAGTTGGAAGATCGGCTGGCCGAGACTGCGGTCGAACGCCAGGCCCGCCAGGACCAGGCGAAGACCGCCCACGCCCAGCTCGAAGAGCGCAAGACCGTGCACGCCACCAACGCCGCGAAGGTGCGCGACGACGAGCAGGTGCTGCGCGAGAAGCGCTCGAGCATCGACGCGCTGACCCAGGGCCTGTCGAGCCTCTCGCTCAAGGAACGTGAACTCGCGCTCGAGCTCGAGCACCTCGCCTCGCAGGTCGCCGAGCGTCACGGGGTGCAGATGGTCGACGCCGTGCACCAGTACCACGCCGCGCCGCCGCTCTCGGCCGACGATCAGGAAAAGCTCAAGGACCTGCGCGCGCAGCTCGAGCGCATGGGCGAGGTCAACGTCACGGCCATCGAAGAGCACCAGGAAATCGCGCAGCGCTTCGAGTTCCTCAGCAAGCAGAAGACCGACCTCGAGGACTCGCTCGCCCAGTTGACCGACGCGATCAAGAAGATCGACGAGACCAGCCGGGTGCGCTTCAAGGAGACCTTCGACATCGTCAACGAGAAGTTCCAGGCGGTCTTCCCGCGGCTGTTCGGCGGCGGGCGCGCCTCGCTCATGCTGGTCAACGGCGAGCGCGGTGAAGAGCCGGGCGTCGAGATCCTCGCCCAGCCTCCGGGCAAGAAGCTGCAGAGCGTGAGCCTGTTCTCGGGTGGCGAAAAGGCCCTGACGGCCGTCTCGCTCATCTTCGCCATCTTCCTCATCAAGCCCACGCCGTTCTGTCTGCTGGACGAGGTCGACGCCCCGCTCGACGAGGGCAACGTCGGTCGCTACAACGAGATGGTGCGCGAGATGAGCAAGGGTTCGCAGTTCATCGTGATCACGCACAACAAGCGCACGATGGAATCGGCCGACAACCTGTATGGCGTGACCATGCAGGAGCCGGGCGTCAGCAAGCTCGTTGGTGTCAACCTGAGCAAAGTTGGCTCCAAGGCTGCGGCGGCGTAGGCCGAGCGCGGGCGAAGAAATCCCATCGCTCGCGTTTCTGATCTGTTCGTCCGCTAGTGCGACAAGAACGGTAGCACCGCTTCGACGAATCGCTCGCTCGCATCAACGTGCGCGAAGTGCGACGCCTCGGTTAGTTGGATGAACTGCGCAGCCGGAACTAATTTTCGCAGTTTGTCGCCGACGATGGGCGGCACGACTGGATCGCGTTCTGCGTACACCAGGCACAGCGGAATTGGAAACGGCTTGGCCGAAAGGTCGCGCACGAAGCGTTGCATCTGACGCACGTCGAGGGTGTCGTGCAGGTTGCTGTGGAAGGTTCGCCGACCGTCGACGAGTTTGAGTGGAGCGGAGAACTCCCGGTGTTCTTCCCGCGATTTGAGATTCTCGTCG
>CAIWFK010000135.1 GCA_903911905.1 uncultured Myxococcales bacterium | reverse complement strand
GGTGCGCCTCGGCGTCGTCGAGGGCGAAGTTCGCGAAGGCGACCTCGTTGAGGCCACCTTGTCGAAGCGAAGGGGTGATGCGCTGCAGCAGGTCAGGCCGGTCGATGACGACCGTGTCCGGCAGGCGAACCGGTGTCTGGCGCGGCCTGGTCATCACCTCGGTGCGGACCCGTTCAGGCGTCCACTCGAGGGTCACAGTTGGCCGTCACACTCGGGAGGCTTGGCCGAGCCGCAGTCCTGCTTGAGCAACGCCCGGGCACAGGCCGCCTTCTTGTCGGCGCGCGCTCCGTCCACCGTGACGTGGCGGCTGGTTTCCTTGCACTGCTTCGACACCGCGCTGCAGCGGTCCTTGCCGTCCTTCTGGCAACTGGTCGCGTGGCACTGGGCGCCGGCCCAGAGGTCGCACAGCCAGCGCTCGCTGTAGGTGTTGGGCCGGGTTCCGGCAGACGTCGACAGCACGAAGGCGGCAGCGGCGGCGAAGAGCATGAAGGCACTCTAGCGCGATCAGGGCTCGCGTCGAAAATCCTCCTCCCACCTGCGCCTGATCATTGGCCGCGTGGGGTGGGAGAAGTAGCCTTTGGGGTCCATGGACTCCGAAATCACGATCGAAGAACTCCACTTCCTGCGCGACTTGAACCGCGCCGTCGACGATCTTCTCGAGGAGTCGCTCAAGGCCCGCGAGAACCTCGAGCAGACCTTCAAGCGCATCTTCCCCGAGTTGTTGCGCCTGACCAACGCGGTGGGCGTGGCGGTCACCACGCTCGACGAAGAGCTCAATTCGACGACCTACCAGCACGGTCGATGGGGCGGCGTCTTCCCCGGCACCCTGCTCGCCCAGGCGACCTGGGGCGTACGACGAATCGACGGCGGGCTGACCCTGGTCAGCCAGGCGCTCGACGTGGTCGGGCACGTGGTGGGCTCCATCGGCTTTGCGTACGCGGGCGACCGCACCGGCGACGCCGCGAAGCTCTCGCGCGCGGTCGAGACGGTGGCCGAAGAGCTCGACACGGTGCTGGCCTCGGTGCAGACCGCCGCCGAAAAGCACCAGATTCTGGTCGGCATCAACCACTCGCTGGCCAACCGGGTCTTCGAGCTGGGCATGGACGGCGCGGTGGCGGCGTTGTGCGAGAAGGTGAAGCTGCCGGGCTTCATGCTGCTCTACCGCGACGCGGTGGACAGCTCGGCCATGCACTACCGCATGTACAAGCACGGGCAGCTCGACTACGCGTCGAACGGTCGGCGCTTCCCCGAGCTCGAAGAGGCCATCAAGCAGTACGGCCCCAACCTGGTGCTGCCCAGCGACCGGCGCCTGCGAGAGGTGCTGGGCGATCGCCGCGCGGTCGAGACGGTGCTCATCAGCGGCGTGGGTGACTCGAACGCCATGGGGAAGATCACCGTGTGGAGCGGTGGCGAGGGCTTCTCGAGCTTCACGATGGACCTGCTGCGCCTGCTGGCCTCGACGCTCAGCCAGCGCCTGGTCGACTACAACCGCGAGCGCATTCACCTCTCGCAGTTCTTCTCGGCCCGCACCATCGACGAGCTGATTCGCGACCCCGATTACGAGAGCCGCTACCTGGCCCCGCGCGCCGAAGAGGTGGGCATTCTGTTCGCCGACATCAACGGCTTCACCCGCATATGCGAGCAGGTGCTCGAGCGGCCCGAGCGCATCGGCACCTTCGTCGACGCCTGGTCGGAAGAAGCGGTGCGCATCGTGTACCGGCACGGAGGCGTGTTCGACAAGATGGTCGGTGACTGCGTCATCGGGCTGTGGGGGCCTCCGTTCTTCAAGGACAGCCCGGCCGAGCGGGCGGCCGACGCGCTCAAGGCCGCGCTCGAGATTCAGAAGTTCACCATCGAGCAGATGAGCAATCACCCCGAGGTCTCGCGCCTGCAGGAAATCTTGAAGGTGCCGGGGCTGGGCGTGGCCATCGGCGTCAACCTGGCCAACAGCTTCTGCGGCCTGTTCGGCCCCAACCGCAATTACACCTCGTTCTCGACCGGCATGAACCAGACCGCGCGCCTGCAGTCGCTGGGCGGCTTCCGCGAGACGATGATCATGGACACGGTGAAGGCCGCCATCGACGGGCTCGACGACGCCGAGCTCAAGCACCTGAAGTGGGGCCCGCTCACCGAGACCTCGGTGAAGAACGTGGCCCACCCGCTGCGGCACTACAAGCTGCTGGGCTGACGGGGCGTCAGAGCCCCGCGGCGGCGAAGGCGGCGTTCACCATCTGCCGCGCTTCGTCCTGCAGCCGGGCCAGGTGCTCGGGCCCGCGGAAGCTCTCGGCGTAGATCTTGTACACGTCTTCGGTGCCTGACGGCCGCGCGGCGAACCAGCCCTGCGCGGTGGTGACCTTGAGCCCGCCGATGCCGGCCCCATTGCCCGGAGCAGTGGTCAGCTTGGCGGTGATGGCGTCGCCCGCGAGCGTGCTCGCCGTCACCAACTCCGGCTTGAGCGAAGAGAGCACCTTCTTCTGCGCGGCGGTGGCCGGCGCGTCGATGCGCGCGTAGCTGGGTGCGCCGAACTTCTGCGTCAGCTCGCCGTAGAGCTGCGAAGGGTCCTTGCCCAACACCGCGGTCAGCTCGGCTGCGAGCAGCCCCAGGATGATGCCGTCCTTGTCGGTGGTCCAGGTGGTGCCGTCGCGCCGCAGGAACGACGCGCCCGCGCTCTCTTCGCCACCGAAGCCGAACGAACCATCGCCCAGCCCCGAGACGAACCACTTGAAGCCGACGGGCACCTCCACCAGCGTGCGGCCCAGGTCGGCGGCCACGCGATCGATGATGGCGCTCGACACCAGCGTCTTGCCCACCGCTGCGGCCTTCGACCACTGCGGCCGGTGGCGGAACAGGTACGAGATGGCCGCCGCCAGGTAGTGGTTGGGGTTCATCAGCCCCGAGCGGGTGACGATGCCGTGCCGGTCGGAATCGGCGTCGTTGCCGAACGCCAGGTCGTACCGGTCCTTGAGCGCGATGAGGTTCGCCATCGCGTACGGCGAGCTGCAGTCCATGCGGATCTTCCCGTCATGGTCCAACGGCATGAACGAGAACGTGGGGTCGACCCGGTCGTTCACCACGGTCAGGTTCAATCGGTACTTCTCGGCGATGGGCGCCCAGTACGCGACGTTCGAGCCACCGAGCGGGTCGACGCCCAGGCGCAGCCCGCTCTTCGCCACCACCGCGAGATCCACCACGTTGCCCAGGTCTTCGACGTAGGGCGTGATGAAGTCGTGGGGCTTCGCGGCCGCGCGCGCGCTCGACAGGGCCGTGCGCTTCACCCCGCGGTTGCCCTCGGCCAACAACGCGTTGGCGCGCTTCTCGACGATGGCCGTCACGTCGGTGTCGGCCGGGCCGCCGTTGGGCGGGTTGTATTTGAAGCCTCCGCCGTCGGGAGGGTTGTGCGAGGGCGTGATGACGATGCCGTCGGCGAGGCCGGCGGTGCGGCCGCGATTGAAGGCGAGAATGGCGTGGCTGACGACGGGCGTGGGCGTGTACCCGCCACCGGCCTGCACGCGCACCTCGACGCCGTTGGCCACCAGCACCTCCAACGCGGTCACCAGCGCGGGCTCACTGAGCGCATGGGTGTCGATGCCCACGAACAACGGACCGGTGAAACCCTTCGACGCGCGGTACTCGGCGACCGCCTGGGTGGTGGCCAGAATGTGCGCTTCGTTGAAGCTGCGCTTGAACGACACGCCGCGGTGACCCGAGGTACCGAAGGCCACCCGCTCGGCCGGCTGTGACACGTCGGGTTGCTCGGTGAAATAGGCGGTGATGAGCCTGGGAACGTTGACCAGCGACGAAGCGGGGGCGGGCTTTCCGGCGAGCGGGTCGGTCATGGCAGCGGACAGTGTAGCGGGAAGCCGCGCGGCGCGTTCGCTCCCTTCAGCGGCGCTGACAGGTCTCGCAGGCGTACATCGTGCGCAGGCCGAGCTCCCAGACGCGAATCGCGTCGCCGCACCGCAGACACACGCGCTGTTTGTAGACCCACGTCCGCTGACGACGCACGGCGCGGCCTTCGGCCTGGTCGAAGTGCTTGACGGTGATGATGCGGCGATCGCGGACGCCGTCGTGCAACATGCCCACCAGCACCTTCCACAGGCGGGTGAAGTCGCGTGACTCGAGGTCGACCCCGCGAATCTCGGGGTGGAGCCCTGCGGCGAAGAGCCCCTCGGCGCGGTAGACGTTGCCGACGCCGCTCATCACCGATTGGTCGAGCAGCAGCGCGCCCAGGGCCCGGCGGCTCTTCTTCACCCGCTTCCACGCCTCGGCGCGACTGGCGTCGGGGTGCAGCAGGTCGGGCCCGAGGCGCGCGCGCAGGGTGGTGTACTCGTGGGGGTCGAACAGCTCGCAGGCGGTGGGGCCGCTCAGGTCGAAGCACGCCTGCTCGGTCTGGAGGCGAAGCCGAACCTGGCCTCGCGGCGCGGGCGCAGGCTGGCGGTGCTTCCGGAACCGGCCGAAGAGCCCCAGGTGAACGTGCACGATCGCCCCCGACTCGAAGCGGTAGAACAGGTGCTTCCCGACGGCTTCGACGGCCTCGATCACCTCGCCATCGAGCTGCGCCGCGTCTTCGAATCGACCCTGGGGTGAGCTGACCCGCACCACCTCGCCGGCGAGCGCCTTCTGGTGGTCGAGGGCGAGTCGGTGGAGCGTATGACCTTCAGGCATGCGCCGAGGTAACGACGACCCGTGACCCGCGCACGCACGCACGGCCTCCAGGCGAGCGACAGGTGAAACGGGGCACTTCGGCACAGGTCGGTCGAGCCGCCTCCGCTCGGGTGGCGATGGTGCGCCCGGGCGAGCCGACGCTGGAATACGCTGCGCCCATGCGAGCCCTTGCCGTCCTGCTGCTCACGTTGGCACCGGTGTCTGCGACCGCGGCGACGCTCCTGGTCGGGCCTGGTCGCACCTACCACTCGCCGTGCGCGGCCATCGCGGTCGCGGCGGCCGGCGACACGATTCAGATCGACGCCGGCTCGTACCCTGGCGACACCTGCGCCTGGTCCACCGACAACCTGACCCTTCAGGGCATTGGCGGTCGCGCGGTGCTGGACCTCACCGGGGTCACGCCGTCGCAGCAGAAGGGCATCTTCGTCATCGCGGCGCCCACCGCCACCCTCGAGAACCTCGAGTTCACCGGCGCAGCGATCTCGGCCGCGGCAGGGAACAACGGCGCCGGCATCCGCCACCAGGGCCTGAACCTCACCGTGCGCAACTGCTTCTTCCACGACAACCAGAACGGCATCCTCGGCTCGCCCAGCACGGCCGATCAGGGCACGGTGCTCATCGAGAACTCCGAGTTCGCTCACAATGGCGCGGGTGACGGCTTTTCCCACAACCTGTACCTGGGCAACTACGCGCAGGTGACGCTCCAGTATTCGTATTCCCACCGCGGGAACGTGGGGCACCTGTTCAAGTCGCGGGCCCATCAGAACCTGCTGCTCTTCAACCGCCTCACCGATGAGGTCGGGGGTGCCGCCAGCTACGAGGTCGACCTGCCGAACGGCGGGACCTCGTTCTTGATTGGCAACGTCATCGAGCAGAGCGCCACCACCCAGAACCCCTCGATGGTCGCCTACGGCGAAGAGTCGTTCCCCGCCGGGTACGACTCGCATCTGTACCTGGTCAACAACACGCTGCTCAACGACCGCGGCACGGGGACCTTCGTGAACGACGCGACGGGGACCATCGCCCTGCTCGAGAACAACATCTTCTGGAACGGGGGAACCGTGGTGACGAGCGCCGGCGCGACCCAGACGACCAACTTCGTCTCGGCGGTCAGCGGGGACCCGAAGTTCGTGGACGTGGCGAACTTCGACGTGCACCTGCAGGCAGCGTCGGCCTGCATCGACCAGGGCACGGCACCGGGCACCGCCGGTACGCAGTCGTTGGTGCCGGGCTTCGAATACGTGCACCCGATCTCGTCGACGGCCCGCGTCGGGTCCGGCGCAATCGACATCGGCGCCTATGAGTTCTTCGCGAGCGATGCCGGTCAGGGCGGTGGGTCGGCGACGGGCGGTGGGGCTGCGACGGGCGGTGGGGCTGGGACGGGCGGTGGGGCTGCAACCGGCGGTGGGTCCGCAACCGGCGGTGGGACTGTCGACGGTGGCGCCGGGGGAGGCAGCCCAGGGGGGCTCGTCGGCGGTTGTGGGTGCTCCAGTCCCGCTGGGCGAGCTGCGCTTCCACTGTGGCTCGCCTTGCTCTGGTTCGCGCGCCGCGAGCGCAAGCGACCCTGCTGAATCAACGAAGCGTGGCTGCGCTGACCCGGCGCGTTCACTCACCTCGCCAGTCCCCGGCCTTCGAGCTACCGTCGCGCGCTCATGAAAAGCTACAACTTCTGGGGTGCCTTCATTCTGGGGGCCTACGCTCTGGCCTGCGTGCTCTTCGCGCCTGCCCACCTCGGCCCGTGGAAAGCCCTGCTCGTCGGCGAGGTCTACTTCGTCACCTTCTGGTTCCTGTGCGGGTTGTACCTGGCCGACGTGCTGCACCTGGGCATCGCGCACCGCTCGCTCGACTTCCCCGACTGGTTCACCAAGCTGGTGGTGGCCGCCAACAACCTGCTGGGCATCTACGTCGACCCGATTGCGTGGGTGAACCGCCACCGCCTGCACCACAAGTTCTCGGACCACCCCGGCGACCCCAACAAGCTGGTGACCGACGGCTTCTGGCGCACCCTGGTGCTCTGCGTGTTGCCGTACCGCGCCATCGACGACGTGGCGACCGACGACATTCTGAAGACGGCCACCTTTCGCCTCACCGCGCACCCGGTGTTCGCAGTGCTCTCGCAGGTGCTCAACGTCGCGGCGCTGACCTGGCTGGTGGGCGACCTGCGCTTCGCCCTGGTGATGTGGGTTGGCCTGCGGGTCTTCTCGCTCTGGGTGAACATGATTCAGAACTACTGGGCGCACACGCCGTCGTACGGGTTTCGCCGCTACGACGACGAGCGCGACCAGGCCATGAACCTCGGCGAGTGGCTGCCCGTCACCGCCACCTTCAGCGCGTGCCTGCAGAACAACCACCACCATTCACCCAGCCTGCTGCGGCTGAGCCACCGCGACGACGAATACGACTTCGGCTTCGCCACCATCAAGGTGCTCAAGCGCCTGGGCCTGGCGAAGGCGACCTCGTCGGGTCGCGCCGTGCCGAAGGAAGTCGGCCTGACCGCGCTCGATTTCTGAACCCCGTCGTCAGGTCGAGCTGCCGGCCTTCGGCTTCGGTCGCCAGAAGGGCCACACGGTCTGGGCCCAGAAGGTTCGGGGAATGGGTTCGCCGGCCAGGCCGTACGTCTCGGGCCACCGCTTCTCGGGCAGGTGGAAGGTGCCGAAGAGCTTGTCGATGAACGGGAAGTGAATGGCGAAGTTCTTGTCGATGCCCTCGCGCTTCGAGGTGTGATGCCAGTGGTGGTAGCGCGGCACCACCACGTACGGCTCGAGCCAGCCGAAGCTGGGGCCGAAGTTCGCGTGGGTCCACGTGGCGTGGAGGGTCACGAAGACCAGGTAGGCCACGATGATGTCGTTCGAGAACAGGAACATCATCGGAATCAGGATGCCGCCGCGCACGATGATGTCGTCGACCACGTGCGAGCGCGAGCCGGCGATCCAGTCCAGGCTGAGCGAGGAATGGTGAATGGCGTGAAAGCGCCAGAGGAACGGCACCACGTGCAGCGCGCGGTGCAGGGCGTACTGCGCGAGGTCGGCGACCACGATGGCGAAGAGGAACTGCACCAGCCACGGCAGGCGAGCGATGGGCCCCTGCACCGGCGCCACGTTCACCAGGTGCACCAGCGCGGCCGCGGGCGCCAGAATCAAGAACTCGGTCACGCGAATCGGCAGGTGGGTCGACAGGAAGTAGGCGATGTCGACCGTCCATTCCTCGCGGAAGACGCCCTGCTTCGGGTAGGCGGGCCAGAGCACCTCGATGGGTGAGTAGATGAGCGTCATCAACAGCAGGTCGAGCAGGAACCAGTCGAGGCCGATGCTGGGCCCGGGCGTCAGCGTTTCGTTGATGGGCACGCTCGAGCCCCCCAGCGTGGTCGCGGCGATCGCCAACAGCATGCCGGTCAAGCCGAGGACCTTCTTCTTGCGCAGCAACGCCGAAATGACGCCGCAGGCGATGGCCAGGCCGATGACGACCTGAATCGCCAGGCGCATCACCGGCATCGGGTAGTACCCACGCAGCGACGCCGACGAGAGCACCTGCGGCCAGTGGAGGACGATCACCGACCCGAGCGCCAGCAACCCGAAGAACGCCGAGAGCACCCCGCTCCACCAACCGGTCCCGAAGTGGCCGGGGTCATCATCGCCGAAGATCTCAGTCAGTCGCTTTTCGAACGCCATGGAAGCCAGCGAGCCTACCACCCCGGTTTGCAGCTACGGTACCCAGGTCTCGAGGCCACTTCGTCGTCGAGACCGAGGAGGACCCGTGCGCGCAGCAGGACCCGTGCTGGCCATCGCCCTGACGGCCGCGACGTCGTGGGCGCAGCTCCTGAACGACGACGCCCCTCCGCCCTTCCGCCTGGTGCACAAGAACACCCTCGCGCTTCGGGTCAACCCGCTGGGCCTCATCTACGACGGGCGCTTCAGCTTCCGCGTGCGGCTCTTCCACGACGACACGGTGGCGAAGAGCAAGGTGCTGCGCGACAACTTCCTGGGGTTCGGGCTCGCGCCCACCGCCAGCCCGGCCTTCGTGCGCGTCGGCCCCTACGTCGAATTCAACCCGCTTTCCATCTTCGGTCTCTGGGCGGCGATTCAGTACGTGCAGTACTTCGGCACCTTCGACCTGGCGCAGGGTTTCCCCGGCGCGCAGTCGAACTTCAGCGACACCGCGCTCAAGGCGGGCGGCCCCACCAACAGACAGGTCACCGGCGGGTGGGACTTCACGCTCGGCGCTTCATTCCAGGCGAAGGTGTCGAACGTGCTGATTCGCAGCCAGGCGCGCCTGGTGCGCGGCGTGCTCAAGCTCAAGGACGGCCAGCGCACCTACTACGATCAGTTCTACGACGTGCTCGCGCCCAACGGCGGGTGGTTCTTCACCAACGACCTCGACGTGCTCTACCTCGCTCCCGACAATCACCTCGTCGCGGGTGGGCGCTACACGTTCACCAACCCCTTCTACGACGCCAACCACTTCGACCCCGCAGACCCTTCGCGGCCCGACAACGCCTCGCACCGCGTGGGCCCCTTCATCGGGTGGAACTTCAGCAGCCAGGACGGAGCGGCCTTCAACAACCCCACGGTGTTCCTGCTGACCCAATGGTGGCTGGTCCACCGCTGGCGCACTGGCGCCGACACCTCGCAGGCGCTGCCGCTCATCGGCGTGGGCTTCCAGTTCACCGGCGACCTGCTCTCGCGCTGAAGGGGTGGTCGCACTCCCACCCACGTGGTTTGACCCACGCTGATCGCCTCGCGAAGCCGCTGCCACCCCAGTACGCTTCGATCATGTCGTTGGCGCAGCGGCTCGAAGACTGGCTCATACCCCGCTCGCTCGAGGGTGACTGGCGCGCGCCGTTCTTCATCAGGGTCTGGGGCTATGGCCTGGTGTTCGGCGTCTCGTTCGGCGTCGTCGCCGCGACGCAGGGGCTGTGGTGGCTCTTCGCCGCGCAGGTCTACCTGTTGTGCTGTGGTCTGCTCTGGCTGCTGCTGTTGCGCGCCACCGGCCGGTTCGAGCTCATCACCAACCTCTCGCTGGGCAGCACGGCCCCCTTCCTCGCGTTCGCCGGGCTGCTCCAGAACCCGGCCAACCCCATCACGCCGGTGTTCCTGTTGATGGTGCCGCTGCTGGCGGGCTTCATGCTGTCCCGACGGGCGACGTGGGCCTGGTTGCTGGTGTCGATGCTGCTGGGCGGCCTGGCGGAATGGCTGATGTCGAACGGGTACCACGTCGACGCGCCCATTCGCGCGCATCATGGCGTGGTGACCGCGCTCAACCTCGCGGCGCTGATGCTGCTGGTGCTCTCGTTCGTGCGCTGGTTCGACGGCATGCGCCGCGAGACGCTCGACCGGCTCGAGGCCGCCAGCCGCGCCCGCACCATCTTCCTGGCCAACGTCAGCCACGAGATTCGAACGCCCATGAATGGCGTGCTGGGGCTGACCGAGCTGGTGTTGGCGGGAACCCTCGAGCCTGCGCAGCGCGAGAAGATCGAACTGGTGCAGCGCAGCGGTCAGTCGCTGATCACGCTCATCGACGACCTGCTGCTCATCACCCGCGCCGAGAGCGGTCGGTTGGTCATCACGCCCGGCCCGGCCTCGGTGGCGAAGGTCACCGCCGACGTGGTCGAGCTCTTCGAGTCGGTCGCCAGGCAGAAGGGCCTGACGCTCGAGGTGCGCGTGGGGGCCAACGTGCCCGCCACGGTCGAGCTCGATGGCGTGCGCTGGCGACAGGTGCTGACCAACCTCATCAGCAACGCGGTGAAGTTCACCCCGGGCGGCGTGGTGCGCATCGGCCTGTCGGTCGAGCGAGGGTCGCGCCTGGTGCTCACCGTGGAAGACGAGGGGCCGGGCATTCCCCCAGAAGTGCTCTCGCGGCTCTTCCGCCCCTTCGAGCAGGCCGACGCGTCCACCACGCGGCGCTTCGGCGGGTCGGGGCTGGGGCTGGCGCTCTCGAAGCAACTGGTCGAGCTGATGGGTGGGCACCTGACCGTCGAATCGGTGGTGGGCACGGGCAGCGTGTTCCGCGTCGAGCTGCCGCTCGTCGAAGCGAAGGTCGAGTCGTCGGCGATGGCCCTGACGGCGCTCGAGCGTGGGCCCCGCAAGCCGGTGCTCGTCGTCGACGACAACCCCATCAACCTGCTGGTCGCCCGCGGGCTCGTCGACCGCGCAGGCTACGAGGTGCAGGTGGCGAAGAATGGCGTCGAGGCGGTCGCCGCCGTCGCGCGCCAGGAGTTCGGGCTGGTGCTGATGGACTGCCAGATGCCCGAGATGGACGGGCTGGAAGCCACGCGTCGCATTCGCGCCTCGAGTGGGCACCCGCAGACGATCATCGTGGCCTTGACCGCGTCGGGGCTGCCCGAAGAGCTCGATGCCTGTCGGCGGGCGGGCATGAACGACTGCCTGGTCAAGCCGGTGTCGTTCGCGATGGTCGAGCGCGCGCTGGCCCTGGCCCGCTGAAGTCGCGTCGCTTCACCCGGCCTTGATGGCCTCGACGATGGTGAAGGGCGAATGCGTGGGCAGCACGCGACCCGCCTTGAGCCCTGCGCCAGCGAAGAGCTTCGCGTACTCGGTCGCGGTGCGTTCCTTGCCGGGCAGCATCACCAGCATGTTGACGTCCATCAGGTGCGCGGGGCTGGGCGTGCCGTCTTCCGAGACGACCATTTCGACCACCAGCACCCGACCGCCGACCGGCAGCGACGCCGCGCAGTTCTTGAGCAGGGTGACGCACTGCGCGTCGTTCCAGTCGTGGAGAATCTGCTTGAGCACCATGACGTCGCCCCTGGGCACCGCCTGGAAGAAGTCGCCGCCCACCAGCTCGCAGCGCTCGGCCACGCCCGCGGCGGCCAACGCCTTCTTTGCGGTCTCGAGCACGTGCGGCAGCTCGAAGAGCACGCCCCTGGCCTGGGGGAAGGCGCGCAGCACCGCCGAGACCAGCGTGCCGTTGGCGCCGCCCACGTCGACCACCTTCGTCGCGCTCGAGAAATCGACCAGGTGGGTCAGCTCGGCCGAGACCTGCGCCGCGAGGTCGTGCATGGCGCCCGAGAAGGCCGCCGCCTCTTCGGGGTGGTTGCCGTACCACTCGAAGATTTCGCGCCCCAGCGCCGGCACGGTGGTGCGCTGACCCGTCTTCACTGCGTCTTCCAGGCGCTCCCACGGGCGCCAGTGGCCCGCGCTGCTCTGGGCGATGGCGAAGTCACGCATCGAGCCCGGCACGGCGGCGCGCAGGGTCTGCGAGAGCGCGGTGTTGGCGAAGGTGCGGCCGGGCTGTTCGGCAAAGACGCCGACCGCCGTGCAGGCGCGCATCACCCGGAACAGCGCTTCGGGGTTGGCGCCCACCTTCGTCGCCAGGTCGGTGACGGCCAGCGGGCCCGACTCGAGGCGATCGGCGAGACCGAGCCGCGCGGCCGTGCCCATCAACTGCGTGACCCAATAGCCGGTGACGAACTGGAACATCTGCTGCGGAGGCGGAAGCTGGTTCACGGGGAACTCCTTCGGGTGCAGCGAGGGTGGCCAGGCCCTCTGCACCGCTCGCGCCACGCCCCTTCCCGCCGCAGCCGCGCGCCGAAGCCGGTGTCGACACGGTGACGGGGTGTGAGGTGTGTCGAACGCCCGCCCGCGTCATTCCACCGAGAGGGTGAAGTGACCGCCGTCCCGCGCGAGCTCGGCGTTCATGTCGGCCTGGAACTGCCGCTGCGTCGCGCCGTCGCCGCTGATGCCAATGCAGCCCGAGGTTCCCGGCGAGCCGCCGTCGGGGTGAATGCGCAGCGAGGTGCGGGTGGCGTTGAGGCGCGGGTCGAACGTGTCGGTCAACCCGTACTTGTAGCCGACGCCGTCGACCACCATGCCCTTCTGGTTCTTGTTCTTCATCGCGGTGACCGTGTACGAGCCCTTCGGCAGGTTGCCCCTGGCGTGGCCGCCGCTCTTGAAGTGGTAGGTGCGCCCGTTGACGGTGATGGTGCCGAGCGCCATCTGCGAGCGCTGACCCTTCTTGGCGTAGCTGGTGATGTGGGCCACCACGGTCGCGCCCTTCGCCTTCGGAGCGTGCTTCGTCGCCCTCGCCGCGTGTGGCTGGAACGACGACTTCGCCGAATGGCCCGTCGCCTTCGAGGTCTTCGACTTCGTCGTGGCGCTCCTGGTGGTCGAGGAGTGCGAGTGCTGGGTGCTGGTGTGGTTGGTGTGGCTCGAGGAGCTGACGGACATGGCTGGTTTCCTTTTCGAGAACGGCGTTCGAACTGATTTCGGGGTGGTGAAGGGCTTCGCGCGATGAGCCTGCGCGAGCAGCCTTCAAGAGAGTTGTCGCAAAAGCCCGCCAACGGTTGCGTCGCCCGGGTCGATTTCCCTGGAACGTGAAATCAGCGCGTCGGGTGCACCACCACCCAGGGTCGAGTGCAGCGCGTCTCGGTGGCGTGGTCGCCCTCGCCGCGGCCACCGGGGAATTGCACGTGCCGAGCGACGGTTGGCGGTGTATGGGCGCCCCATGCTGACCCTTCCACTGCTCCTCGTGCTCTCGCAGGCTCCCGCCGCTGCCGCGCCCCTCGACTTCACCGAAGAGGCGAAGCTGCTCTTCCGCGTGGTGGCCTGTGGCAACGACGACGCCCTGCCCGCCGGCTTCGACGCGAAGACGGTCGACGCGCACTGCAAGGAAATGCAGCGCCGCTACGCGAAGTACCGCTCGACGTGGATCGGTGAGGCCGAGCCCTTCATCAAGGGGCTCAAGCCCGCGGGCCTGCCCACCACCGTGGTCTACCCCTTCGGCGGCGGCGACCTCATCAGCGCGCTGACCACCTACCCCGAGGCCACCGAGATCACGACCATGTCGCTCGAGCACGCCGGTGACCCCCGCCGCATCAAGGGCATCACCGCCAAGCAACTGACCGATTCGCTGTCGCTCTTGCGCATGACCTCGAGCGGCCTGCTGGTCGCCAACGACTCCAAGACCGAGAACCTGATGAAGGGTCAGCGCGGCGAAGTGCCCGGCCAGCTCAGCTTCTTCCTCATGGGCCTGGCGGCGCACGGCTACGAGCCGGTGCAACTGCGCTACGTGAAGCTCAACGCCGACGGGTCGACCCGCTACGTCACCGCCGACGACCTGGCGGCGAATGAAAAGAACGAAGCGAAGCTGCTGCACAAATCGTGGGTCAGCCCCGACTTCTCGGAAGTGTTCGACAACCTCGAGCTCGTCTTCGTCAAGAAGGGCGACGACCCCAAGAGCAAGTCGCGCACCCACCGCCACTTCGCCCAGAACCTCGACGACGACCACTTCGGCAAGGACACCGCGATGCAGGCCTACCTCAACGCCCGCAAGCCCATCGTCGCCATGACCAAGGCCGCCAGCTACCTGCTGTGGCGCGACAACTTCGCCACCATTCGCGACTACCTGCTGGGCCACATGGAGTTCATGGTGTCCGACTCCACGGGCGTGCCGGTGAAGTTCGCGAAGAAGGCCGGCTTCTCGCAGCAGGCCTACGGCACCTTCGCCGAGTCGTTCCTGCCCGCGAACGATTCGTACAACGAAGACTTCCGCAAGCTGTGGAAGACGGCGAAGCCGCTCTCGTTCCGCTACGGGTACCTCGACAAGAACCTCTCGCGGCACATGCTCATCACGAAGAAGGGTGACGTCGCGCCCGAGGCCGTCGAGAAGACCGAGCCCACGAAGACCGAGAAGACCCCGGCTCAGGCTCCGGCCGAGAAGAAGTAACGGCGCTCTGGGTTGCTCACCCCGGCGAGAACAGGTCGGTGAGCTGCCCGTACTTCGCGCGGTAGTCCTCGAACGAGAGCTTGATGGTGTCGCAGGCCTCGGCGCGGCCATAGACCTCGGCGATCTCCACCGGGGGCTTGGGCGCGTCGGGCAGCGCCTTGTAGGTCAGGAAGTAGTGACGCAGGCGATCGACCAGGGTCGTCGGCACGTCGGAAATGTCCTTCCACGAGCCGTAGACCGAGTCGCCCTTGAGCACCGCGATGATCTTGTCGTCGGCTTGCGCGCCGTCGATCATTCGCAGCCCGCCGATGACCAGCGCCTCGACCAGCACCGCACCGTGCTGAATGGGCTTCTCGGTCAGCACGCACACGTCGATGGGGTCGCCGTCGCCGATGATGCCCGGCCGCCCCACCCGCTCACTGCAGCGCTGCCCCACGCGCGTGTCGCAATAGGTGCGGGGAATGAAACCGTACAGGCACGGCGGCTGGCTCGAGTACCGCTGCGGCCGGTCCAGCTTCAGAATGCCGGTGGCCTTGTCGACCTCGTATTTGACGGCGTCGGTCGGCACCATCTCGATGTACATGGTGCACAGCTCGGGAGCCTGCTCACCGGGGCTCACGCCGTGCCACGGGTGCGCCTGGAAGAAGAGCCCGAGGGCCTGGGTCAGCGAAGGAGTCGCCATGGTGCGACCCGTCGTATCAGCTTTTCCCAGCCAGCACGCGGCGCAGCGCCGCCTCGGCCCCCGGCACGTCTTCGGGCCGGTCCACCGCGTGCGCCACGTGCGCCGTCACCCGACAGGCGATGGTGATGCCGTGCCCCAGCGCGCGCAACTGCTCCAATGACTCGGTCAGCTCGAGCGCCGTGGGTGTCGCCGCCGCCAGCCTCGCGAGCACCGGCGCGCGGTACCCGTACAGCCCCACGTGCGCCCAACGAATCATCGGCTGGGTCTTCGCGTCGCGCTGGTAAGGCAGGTCGGCGCGAGAGAAGTAGAGCGCGCTCGAATTCTCGTCGAGCACCGCCTTCACCACGTTGGGGTTGGCGCGCTCTTCTTCGGCCAGCGGGCGCACCAGCGTCGCCATCTGCACCCGCACGTCTTCGAAGGCGTGCGCGAGTGTGACGAGGGAATGGGGGTGCACCGCCGGCTCGTCGCCCTGCACGTTGACGAACACCGCGTCGTCGCCGGCGTCGAGCGCGCGCGCCACCTCGGCGACCCGGTCGGTGCCGCTGGCGCAGCTGGCGCTGGTCATCATCACCTCGCCACCGAAGGCCTTCACCGCAGCCACGATGCGACCGTCGTCGGTCGCCACCACGACCTTCGAGAAGCACTTCGCCTCACGGCAGCGGTCGACCACGTGAGCGATCATCGGCTTGCCGAGCAACCTCGCCAGCGGCTTGCCGGGGAAACGGGTCGAGGCGTAGCGGGAAGGAATGACGGCGATGGGCTGCGACATGAGCCGACTGTTTAGCGCTACTCGCTGCGGCGCACGTAGCGGTAGTCGCCGTCGGCGTCAGCCCTTCACGAACGCCGACGCGTCGGGCAACCCACTGCCGCTGGTGTCGACCGCCAGCGTCTGCAGCACGCCCGAGAAGATGTCGGCCTCGTTCGAGGTCATCTTCCCCGGCTGCGCCCTGCCCGTGCGCGCGTCGAACCCGTAGGTCAGCGCGGTGTTGGGGTCGACGCCGCCCAGCACGGTGTTGCCCTTGAGCATGGGGGAGAGCATCAGCACGCCATTGTTCAGGTCGTGCCCGCTGCCGAAGGTCTCGGCGTTGTCGGGGCGGGTGCGGGTGCGCCCGAAGTCGGTCGCCACGTAGATGAGCGTGCGATCCCACAGCGACTGGGTGGCGTCGAACGGCTCGCTCTTGAGCAGGCCGATGAGCTTGTCGAGCGAGCCCAGAATGCGCGCCCACATGAAGGCCTGCGCCGCGCGGTGATCGTTGTGGCTGAAGTCGAACGCCAGCGGCGGGTTGGCCAGGCCGTTCGCCCCGCCCACCACCACGTTGAAGCCCGGACCCAGCGTCACCGAGCATGACACCCGGTACTTGAGCAGCAGGAAGGCCAGCGCCGCCTGCCCCTGCACGGGGTCGGTGAAGAAGTCGGGGAAGACCTGCGTGACCTGCGCCGCGTCGGGCGAGGTGCCCAGCCCGTACTCGGTCAACGGCACCTGCGGCGGCATGTTCGGCAGCAGGTTGAGCCTGGTGATGAGGTCCAACGTCTGCAGTTGCGCCTGGCTGCCGGTGCGCTGCTCGTTCCACCGGGTCAGCGCCTTGCTGTCGGCGAAGGTGCGCCCGAAGATCGACTGCGCGTCGAGCTGCTGCCGCGTGGCGCGGGCCAGGTCGAGCGAGGCGTTGGTCGGCGCGTACTTGAGCCCGCGCGAGCCATCGAGCCCCAGCGGCCACAGCGACGGGTTCTGCACCAGCTCGCCGTAGCAGTACGCCGGCAGCAGGTCGTCCACGCCCCGCTCGGCGTAGCCGCTGATGCCCATGTTCACGTTGGGAATGGGGAAGCTGGCGCCGTACTGCAGCGCCACGCATTCCTGCAGCGTGCGCCCCTTCCACGTGTTGTTGCCGGTCAGCGAACGCTTCTGCGCGATGACGTGGTTGACCGAGGTGCTGACCGTGGTCGCCACCAGCATCTCGCCCGCGTGCTTCTGCACGAACGACAACTGGTCGGTGTTCACCGGCACCGGAATCGAGCCCAGCGCCGACGCGTTCACCTTCACCGCGCGGAACGGAGAGCCCGCCACGCTCTGCACCTGTGCGTCGGGGAAGGTGTTCACCTTCGCCGCGTTGTTCGACTCCGACGCACGCACCGCCAGGAAGCTGTCGACGATGCTCGCGCCGCCCGCCGCCGAGATGACGATAAGGAAGCGCGGCTTGCCGTCGAGCGCGTCGCGCCGCAGCCCTGCCTGCTCGAGCGCCTGGTCGCTCAGGCCCGCCTGCCGGCAGCCCGTCAAGAAGCCAGGCAGCGCGGTCGAGCCGGCCGCGGCCAGCGACATCGCCTTGAGCATTTCACGTCGGGACAACCTGCCGTTGCGCATGTGAACGTGCTCCTTCGATCAGTAGAAGACCGACTCGGCCGAGCTGAGCACCACGAAGCAGGCCGAGATGATCCAGTCGCCCGCCGCGCGCGGCTCGCCCTTCGCGTTGATATCGACCGCCAACTTCAGCAGCGCGTCGACCTCGGGCTGCGTGGGGTTGCGCTGCAACGCGCGCCGGTAGAGCGAGACGATGACCTGCTTCGCCGCCGGCCCCTGCGGGTCGACCAGCTTGCTCTGCGCGTCGACCACCAGCCCCTTGAGCAGCACCGCGTTCGCCGGGTCGGTCAGGTCCAGCCCCGCTCTCGCGGTGCACGCCGACAACGCCACCCGGTCCACCACCATCGGCGTGGTGACGCTGGTCGCACCTGCGGCCTCGTAGAGCCCCGAGCCGTACGGGTCGACCCCGCCCAGCGGCAACACGTGCACCAGCGAGGTGCAGGGGTACTGGCCCAGCTCGTTGCACACGTACGAGGCGGGCAGGTCGAGCGCCTGGGCGAACTCGTTGTTCAATCGCTCGGGACCCTTGAAGCGCAGAACGCCCCTGGCCGACTTCGCCACCCCGCCGTCGAACGCGGGGTCGATGCCGCCGTCCATCACGGTGATGGTGGTCACCGAGGGAGGACACGCGCACAACGTCACCGCCGCGCACAGCCCAATCAGGTCAAGGCGCACCGTAGGCCTCCGTGTGAACGAGGTCGTGCAGCATCTTCTGCACGCGGAAGGCGTGGGAGGTCTGGAAGGCCCGCCAGGTGACATTGAACTCGGGCAGCTCGTCGCTCGTCGGCGGGTGCCCCATCAGGAACTTCCAGTAGTCGGTCACCACCGCGCGGGCGAAGGCGTCGCTGTTCGACGCCACCTGACCCCATTCCACCAGGTTGGCGACGGGCTGACCCAACACGTACCCGGCCTCGGGAATCTGCGTGATGTTCGGCGCCAGCGTCGAGAAGCCCTGCTCGATGCGGTTGGGCAGGTATTGCGCGGTGCCGCCGCCGCCGATGCCGTTGTAGTTGCGGAACGGGTAGCTCAACGGGTCGAGCGTGGCGTGACAGGCAGCGCACTGCTGCTGGGTCACGCCCTTGGCGTCGTAGTCGCGTGGCTCTCCGGCCACCGCGTACAGGCCTTCCTGCTTGGCGATGTCGAGGCCCAGGTAGGCCCGGTACATCTGCGCGGCGGCATTGCGGGGCAGCGCGGTGAACATCACGAAGTCCACCAGCGTCCACGCGCTGGTCATGTTGCCCGAGCGGTGCGCCAGGTCCATCGGCTGCGAGGCCTTGAGCGGCGTGGTCGAGTAGGCCGTGGGGTTGGTGGTGCGCTGCACGAAGTACTTCGCGGTCAGCACCTCGCGCGCGTCGTGGTCGCCGATCTGCGTGTACGCGAAGAGCGCGTAGTCGTCGTCGTAATCGGCCAGGGGAATCTGCCCTTCGTCCTCTCCCGCCTTGAGCGAACCGATGGGTCGAACCTTCGGGTGCGCCAGCCGCCAGAGCTGCCCGTTCTTGCCCAGCCAGAACTCGGTCGACAGACAGCGGTCGAGCTCGGTGTCGAGAAAGGCCTGCTTCGCCGCATCGCTCAGGCTCAGGAAGGTCTGCACCTGCGCCCAGGTCGGAGAGACGCCGCAGAAGTCGAGCAGCAGCTTCTTCCAGGTGTACTTCGCGTCGCGGTGGCAGACGTCGTACTGTGGGTTGGTGCCGGCCGCGCAGGTGCTCGTCTGCGGGATGCTCCTGGGGTCACCCGGCAAGGTGCCCTGCTGCAGCTCGACCAGGTTGCTCACGCCGTCACCATCGGCATCGGCCTGCTCGACCGCGTGCAGTGCGGCAGGCAACGCCATCGCGAAGTCGCCGTCGGACAGGGGGCGCGGTTCGCCGGGCGCCAGGTGCGGCTCGAGCGAGGCGCCGAACACGTTCCGCTGCGGCGGCGCCACGTGGCACAGCGTGCAGGCCGGCTGCTGGCCCACGCAGAAGGGACTGGTCGGGTAGGTCGCGCAGAACACGCCCGCCGCAGGAGGTCTGGCCCAGCTCGCGCCCGCCGCCACGGCGAGGGCGAGCATCACAGGTCGGTGTCCAGACACGCGGCGACTCCTTGGGGCGCAAAGGCACTTCGTCGGCTTCGAAAAGAGAGACCCGCTGGCCCCTGAAAACGGAAAAAACCGAGGTGTTTTCTGGTCGCGCGCGCGCCAACCACGCGGGAACAGACGCGAGGGCTGCGGGGACACGAGCGCCCGCCAGGCGGATCAGCGCGCGCGACTCGGCTAGAGTCCACGACCATGGCGACCCGCATCGAACGCACCCCTTCGCTCCCCTCCACGCCCAGTGCTCGCGCCGTCAGCGCGCCCACCGTCGAGAAGCCCGCCACCACCGCCACCGCGGGCCTGGCGAGCGCCGTGGCAACCGTCGCCGACACGGTGGTGGACGGCGCCCTCGCCCAGAAGACCACGCTCGCTCCCAACGGCGCGCCGGTGCGTGGCTCGGCCGACCCGGGTGCCCTGTGGGGCGAGCGCGCGGTGGCACCGGTGGGCGAACAGCTCGACGTCGAGGCCTTCAAGAAGCTCCCGCCCGAGCAGATGAAGGAGAAGCTGGCCCAGCTCGAAGGCGAGCGCGACACCCTGCGCGGCCAGGTGCAGGCCCGCGTCGGCCAGCTCGACCGCAGATGGAACCACGCCCGCCTCGCCACCCGCACCGAAGCGCTGCGCGAATTCCAGGAAGGCGACCACGGGCTCGACGCCAGTGCCAACGCCCAGCTCGATCAGCTCGTGGCCCGCGCCGAAGACGCCCAGCGCCGCATCAACGTGCTGCGCGCCCGCACCGATGCGCTCGGCAAGTCGCCCGCCGACAAGGAGGCCAACGCGGCCGCTCGCCACGAACTCGCGCTGCAACTGGTCGCCGCGCGCAAGGCCCAGAGCACGGCCGTGAAGGCCGCCACCACCGCCGTCGACGCCAACGGCCTCAAGGTCGACCGCCTCGCCACCACCGAGCAGACCATCGACCCCGGCGCGCCTGTCAGGGGCAGCGGCACGTCGCTGCTCGACATGGTGACCCAGTTCTTCCACCTCTCCTGGCTGGTCGACACGTTCCACGACGTCTTCAAGTCGGTCAGCACGGTCATCGCCGACCGGTCCGAGAAGCGGCACGAACGTGCGGCCGAAGAGAAGGCCCAGGACGCCGACCTGCGAGCGTTCGAGAAGCAGTTGCTGCTGCGCGAGCGCCTGAAGACCTCCCGGGTCGCGCACGAGTTCGGCCTGCCCGGCCGCTGAAGGTATTTCGTCAGGACGCGGCGGGCGTCTGGCGGCGGCGGGTCAACGCCCAGCCCACCAGGCCCAGCACCGAGAAGCCCGCCACCCAGGCGATGAGGCTCTTGCTCTGCAGCCCCCGCACCAGCATGAACCCCGCAGAGACCACGTAGACCGAGGCTGCGGCCAGCGAGAGCATCGACGGCTGGTCGGCCTTGGTCTTGGCCCTCACCCGCGCCGCGAACAGGCCCAGCACCGTCAGGGCCGCGAAGAGCACCAGAATCGCGCCGATGTCGTTGAGCACCTCGCGCAGGTCCTGGAACATCAGCAACACCACGGCCAGCACGCCCTGCAGCACCACGGCCAGGGTCGGCGGCTGGCCTTCCTTCGGCAACAACGCGGCCGGCAGGAACCGGTCCGACGCCATCGCCGCGTACACGCGCGGGCCGACCAGCATCATGGCGCTCATCGCCGAAATGAAGAGCAGCAGCATGACCGCGCTCATCACCCGCGCCGCGTCGCTGCCCAGCAGGTGCGCCATCACCGCCTGGCCCAGCGTCACCTGCTCGAAGTCGCCCTTGCCCGCCGTGAAGTCGTTGTAGTGGAAGACCACCGTGCCGTCGGCCGGCGAGAGGTTCGCCACGAAGGCGAAGTTCACCACCAGGTACAGCAGGCCGACCGCCAGGCACCCCAGCAACATCGCGCGGGGCACGTCGCGCGCGGGGTTCTTGAATTCGTCCGAGGCGTAGATGGCGGCGTTCCAGCCCGAGAAGGCGAAGGCGATGTAGAAGAGCGAGCCGACCAGGTCGCCCCACGGCGTCTCGCTGGCGGTGGGCGGCACCCAGGTGGGCCAGGCCAACGAGCCCTTCACCACGCACACCAGCACGAAGACCGTCAGCAGGCCGACCTTCACCGCCACCAGCGCGTTCTGCACCCGCGCCGAGAGGTGCAGCCCGAACGCGTGCACCGCGGTCAGGACGATGACCAGGGTCGCACCCACGATTCGCGGCTCGAGCGACGCCGAGACCGCATGGGCGAACGCGCCTGCCGCCAACGCGTCGATGGCGATGGGGGCCGAGAACCCCACCAGCAGCGACGCCCAGCCCGCCAGGTACCCCAACGCCGGGTGCAGCAGGGTCGAGAGGTAGCGGTATTCGCCGCCGCCGCGCGGCACCAACCGGGCGACCTCGGCGTACGCCACCGTGCCGCACATGGCGAGCACCGCGCCGACGACCCAGGCCAGCAGAATGAAGCCCGGCCGCATGTTCTGGGCCATGAAGCCCGTCGACAGAAACACCCCCGCGCCCACCATGTTGGCGATGACGAGGCCGACGCCGGACCACATGCCGAAGCTCTTCGAGGGCGAATTCACAGGGCCCTGCGTCTAGCGCACGACGGCGGTCGGCGGGGTGTGATTTGCGCGCCCAGGCCAGCCGCCCGTGGCTCGGCGGCGCACCCGGCGGTGACGAGAACCCGAGCGTTCGCTCACATTTTCATCGAGGGGAGCCGGTCTCGACCAGGCGACTGGGCGCCCAGTCGGGGCAGCGCGCTCGACCCGGCTCACTGCGAGTCGAGCATGGCCTTGGCCACGGAGCGCACCTGCCTGAGCTCGTTGCCGGTGACGCGATCGACGTCGACCGCGAGGAACGTCGGCCGCGCCACCTTCCAGCCTGGAACCGGAATTTCGGCCAACTGCCCCGCCGCCACCGCGTCACGTGCCGACAAGCGGGGGCCAAAGACCACCTGGTCGGTCCGTGCGGCGATGGCCAGCGCCAGGGAGATGGTGGGCGCCTCGTGGCCCGCGATGCGCTCGCCCACCGGCAACGGGCAGTCGTCGTCCATCGGCTCCCAATGCCCGTCGGTGAAGGTCACGGGGCTGATGAAGGGCAGCCGCCCCACGTCGTCGACCGTCACCGGGCCCAGCTTCTTCGCCAGCGCGGTCGACCCGAAGAGCCCCGACTCGAGCTCGCCCACCTGCTCGGCGTGCCAGGAATCGGGGAAGGCGGTCGAATCGCCCACCGACAGGGCCACCTCGAAGTGGTTGAGGCCCAGTTGCGCGCGAATGGCGCCCGGCCCCAGCTGCAACCCGCGGAAGCGCAGCGCGGGGAAGGCACGGGCCAGCGCGGGCACGAAGGCGTTGAGCAGGTACGACGGCGCCGCCACCGTCACGTCGCGCACGGGGTTGGCGCCCTGCCGGGCCTTGATGAGCGAGTCGACCGCCGAGCTGAGCAGGGGCAACACGCGCAGGGCCGACGAGGTCAGGGTCACGCCCCGGCCCGAGCGCGCGAGCAGGCGGGTGCCCAGTTGCCGCTCGAGCCGGCTGAGCGCCTTGCTCACGTGCGACGGGGTGCTGCCCATCGACCTCGCCGCCGCAGTCACCGACCCGTGCGTGCGCACGGCCAGGAACATCATCACGTCGGCGACGCGCACATCCCACGGCTTCACGGTTCGCGGCACGCGCGACTTCTACCAGAGGCCGGGAGCGGGGGAATGGTGGTCGCGTTCATCGCCGGCAGGCCCCCGCAGCCCGGAAGGCGACTGAGGCCTCGTGAGCGACTGGCTTTCGAGTCCCTCGAGGTCGAGGACTTCGTGCCACGCGAGCAGACAGACCACGGGGCTCGTGGACGCCCGGGTCGAGAGCGGGCTCCATCGAAACCGTCGCCTTCTTACCCCCGCATGAACCGCGCCCGAACTTCGGCCACCAGGTCCCGATACTGCGGCGTCGACCGCACGTCGGGCGCGAAGGCCACTCCGCGCTCCACCAGGTCCCAGGTGGCGACGACCGTGGCGCCCGGTTGCCCATCGACCGTTCCCAGCAGCCACAGGTGGTCGCACACCGCCGCCGCGGCCGCCAGGTCGTGGGTCACCACGATGATGGTGTTCAGCTCGTCTTGCGAGGCGAGCTCGGTGATGAGCGCGCACACCTCGTCGACCGCGTTGGGGTCGAGCCCCGAGAACGGCTCGTCCATCAACAGGACGTGCTCGCTGCACAGCACCTGCTGGGCAATGGCCACCCGCTGGCGCTGCCCACCCGAGAGCGCCTTCGGCCACGCATTCGCGCGGTGCCCCAACGAGAGCCTCGCGAGCAGCGCCAACGCCCGCGCCTTCGCCTCGGCGGTGCTCAGGCCCGCCTGTCGACCCGCGACCACCAGGTTGCCCAGCACCGTGCGGTGCTCGAAGAGCGGAAAGTCCTGCGCGACGACGCCCACGTCGCCCGCCCTCACCGGCCGTGCGGCCTTGGTCAGCGTGACCTGACCCCGGTCGGGCGTCGAAAGCCCCGCCAGCAACCGGAAGAGCTGCGTCTTGCCGATGCCCGAGGGCCCCAGCAGACCCACCACCTGACCGGTGACGCGGCCGGGGCGCACCAGGTCGCGCACCTCGAGGTTCACCTCTCGCAGCACGGGCACGCCGCCCAGCGACAACGACACGTCTTTCGCCGACACCAACACGTCCCGGTATTCGACGTTCATGACGACCCCCGTCCCTTCGAGTCACCCACCCACGGACACACCGCCCGGCGCAACCACCCCAGCGCCGCGTCCTGCCCCAGGCCCACCGCCAGAATCACCGCCTGCAACGCGAACACCTCGGCCAGGTGCAGGTGTTTGTTCTGGTCGAGCAACAACGTGCCCACCCCGCCCTCGGCGCGCGTCAGCCCTTCGACGGTGGTCAACAGCGTCCACCCGATGGCCGCGTTCTGCCGCACCACCTCGAGCGCGCGGTCGGCGGTGCCCAGCACCACCACTTCCCAGACCACCCGCCATTCGCGCATGCGCAACGTGCGCGCGTGGTCGAACCGCGCTCGCGGAATCGCCGCCACCTCGGCCACCAACGAGGTGGTGAGGAACACCGTCAGCCCGAAGACCAACAACGCCAGGCGCAGCGGCTGCCCACCTCCGAGCGAGAGCATGAAGACGAAGGTCAGCCCCGAGAGCCCCAGAAACCGACCCCGACTGACGACCCCTGCCAACGGCCGGAACGCCGGCACGACCGACGCGTACGCGAGCCCCAGCGACAGCACGGTGGCCAGCACCAGCGCTTCGAGGCTGGTCGACAGGCTCACCGCCAGGGCCGGCCCCAGCCCCTGCTCGAACCACAGCTCGCGCAGCGCGCCCACCACGGCGAGCGGCCCCGGTACCGCCTCGAGGGGGCTCTTCACCCAGAGCAGCGCCAGCAGCGCGGCCTGGGCACCCACCAGCACGGCGACGGTCGAGCGGGAGACCACTCGATTGGGCGTGAAGGCGGCGCGCAGGGAGGCGGCACTCATGACGACGCTCCTGGTGAACCACCCGCGCCAACTGGGCGCCCAGTGAGGGGCGTGGTCCCACCGCTCCTCGACAGAATCGTGAGCAAAGACTCACATTCTGGACACCGACGATGCCAGCGCACGCGGGCGCTGGCCCGTCGACACCCACCACCGCACAGCCGCGCCCACGCGCCACGACGTGCCTCCCACCCGGCGCACGAGCGCGAACGCGCCGGGCGTTGGGCCTCGAGCCGCACTCAGGCCCAACTGGGCGCCCAGTTCCCCGCGGCGCCCGACCAGGTCGTACCGCCACAGCCAGGAGCCCGAGCGACCCGCCCTGCGGTCGCCCGTGCTCCTGCCTTCAGGCCTCGTGCTCGACCTCGTTCGACCTCGAGCCACTCACGACGCGGTCGTGCCCAGCACGATCTCCACCCGCCGGTTCTGCGCCCGGCCCTCGGGCGTTCCATTGGGCGCCACCGGGTTCTGCTGCCCGTGCGCGAACACCCGCACGCGCCCCTGGGGGAAGTTCGCGGCCGACCGCGCCTCCAGGTACTGCTTGACCGCGAACGCCCGCGCTTCCGACAACGACAGGTTCACCTTCGGGTCGCCCTGGCTGTCGGTGTGCCCATGCACCTCGACGGCCGCGCCGTTGGCGATGACCAGCGTGTCGAACAACGCGTCGAGCTCGGCCTTCGACGACTCGACGAACTGCGCGCTGCCCGGAGCGAACGCGATGGTCCACGCCCCACGGCTGACCACCTGGCGCAGCGGCTCGGCGGCCGCGAAGCGGGGCAGGTCGGCCGGCACGTGCACCCCCTGTCGCGCGGCGAGCGCCGTGACGTACGACACGTCGAGCACCTCGCTCACCGGGAGCACCCGAGGCACCAGGTCGGGGTACTGCGCGACGACCAGGTTCCCGAACACCGTGTAGGTGGCCGCGAACAGGTTGGTCGACCCCGGCGCATACTGCGTGACGCCGAAGAGCTGCAGGTCGTCGGCCAGGCCGTTCACCCTCGAGCCACCCAGCTCGACGGTGAGCCCCTGCGCGTCCTTTTCCTGCACGCCCGCGAAGTACTTCGCCCAGTACGCGCCGGTTTCCTCGCCGTACACGGTCGCGCTGATCTGCGCGGCCGCCGCGAGAGCCTGCGGGGTGGTCTTCACCTGCTCGGCGCCCTCGAACATCGCCGCCAGCAGCCCCTCGACCGTGGCCCGGTTGTCCTGCAGCCACCGGTCGATGCCGATGATGACGTGCGGCATCTGCCCGCGGTACTCGCGCGTCGAGACGATCGACACCAGCCCACCCTTCTTCTGCGCCACCATCACGTCACCCGGCGTCCAGGTCACCACGCCGTCGACACAGACCTTGCGACGCTCGCCGGTCGGCACGCCCGCGTGCACCACCGCACGTTCCTCGCAGGTGCCGGCGACGTACGCCTGCGCCGCCTCGACGTACCCCGGCGTCGAGAACCAGTTCAGGCATGCGGGGTCCCAGGTGTGTTCGTCGGGGTTGGTGCACAGCCGGTTCTCGCCCAGCCACTTCTGCGCGATGTTCCAGTCGCCGTCGCGCAGCACGCCCGCCACCAGGCCGCCCTTCGACGCCGCGGGGCGCTCACGCCACGCAGGAGGACCCATGAACTTGTCCTCGCCCCACGAGTACCCCGCACTGCCCACCACCTTCGCCCGGTAGCCGGGGCCGAGCTTCTCGAGCACCGCATCGAGCTCGGACACGAAGGCCGCGCTGCCATCACCCATGATGGCGACGAAGGCCGTACCGGCCTTCGGCTGGGAATCGCCGTTCTTCAGCGCCGTGGCGAACGCCACCAGGTCCTCGCGCATCTTGGTGCCGTCGTCCTGCCGCAGCAGGCGCAGGTTCACGCCGTGCGCGCACATGGCACTGCCGACCGTCGCCTGCGGCCCGCCGGTGGCCAGCATCAACCCCATCTGGGCATTCCACGCCCACACCTCCATGCGCACCTCGGGCGCGCTCGCGCACCCGGGCGCGGTCTCGGGCAGCTTCGCGGTGAACGCCGTCGACGGGCTACCCGCCCCTTCGACGAACGCGGGCAACGACGCCTGGGTCGGCGTGACGGCCGCGCGCACCTTCGCGTGCGGCGCCAACCGCTCGAACAGCCCCTGACGCATCGCCACGTAGCCAAGACTCGTGGCGCCAATCAGCCCCATGAAGATGCGGGCGAACGGCGTGAGCCGAACCGATTTCGAATGCGTGGCAGCCATGACGACCTCCCCTTCCGTGCCGTCTGAAGCGACGGCGATGGGGGCGGTGCAGAGCACGCGCGGTGCCAACGCCAGGTGCGCGCAACCAGAACCACGACAGGCACCGAACGCGATTCAAATCACGGTCGACACGAATTGAATTCGCCCCAGACCTCAGCTGCGCTCGAACACCAGCACCGCCGGGTCGACCTCGGGCGGCAGCACCAGGCGCGAGAGCGTCTCGTCCACCCGCCACGACCAGCCCTTCGCCTGCTCATACGCGCTCCAGGTGCCCGCCGCGAAGCGGTGCCTGGTCGTCACCACCAGGTAGCGCTCGACGCGCGGGTCGGCGAGCACGCGCTGCTCGAACGTGTTGTTGGGCGGCGGAAAGCTGCACACCACCGCCGTGGGCTGGTGCGTCGAGAGGGCCCGCACCGCGTCGAGCTTCTCGACGTCTGCGGGGTAGGTCACCGCGTGGGACCAACTGAAGTCGTCGGTGGCGCGAATGGACACGCCCGCTCGCGACAGGAACCGACTGAGCGTACCGTCTCCGGCCGCCAATTCGACCGTGGGCCGCGACCCGAGCAGGCCGGCCAGCGCCGAGACCAGTTCCTTCGAATAGAAACAGTAGATGCCCCGCTGCTGCACCAGCGGCATCAGCTTGCGGCGATCGATCACCAGCGGCCAGAGCAGGCGAAACGCGGTGAGTGAGGCGGGCTTGCGCTCGAGCCCCCTGGAAAAGAGCAGGTTCTGAATGAGCAACCCGCTCCACAACCCCAGGCGCACCGGCCCTTCGACCACTCCGGTGGCCGCGGCCTGCAGCATCTGCTCGACCGAGAGCACGGTCATGCGCGCGGCGACCACGGCCGGGAGCCCGGCCTCGAGCACCTGCGGGTTGCCGTGCGAGGCGGCGATCTTCTCGCGCCACCCATTGGCGCTCGACCGCGCCGCGCGCACCAACTGCTCGAGCGCCGCGGGCCCCTGCTTCGAGACCTCGACCAGCTTCGGGCCCACCACGTCCCACTGCGCGGGAAAGCGCGTGGTCAGTTGCTCGAGGGTCGCCGAATCGATGCGGGCCAGTTCGCGGTTGCGCGCCATGTCGTCACCGGAAGACGTGCAGCAGCCACGGCACCAGCCGGCCCTGGGTGATGAGCCCCATGTGGTCGAACCGTTCGCTCTGCAGGGAAATGAGCGGGGCCTTCTTCGCCGCCGTCGGCAGTTCGTCGTACAGGTAGGGCAGCGTGTCGAAGGTCAACGCCACCCCGTGCTTGCGAATGAACCATTCGACGCGGGTCTGGGTGTCGTAGCCGACCAGCACCAACTGGCGGGGCAGCGGCGGGGCCTTGTCGGCGTCCTTCTCGGGCGCCAGCCATTTGCGGAAGTCGTCGTCGCTGCCGTACAGCCCGTCGACCAGCAGCACCTGCGCCAACTGCTCGTGGGTCAGCCACGAGGCGATGGTCTTGTAGGCACCAGAATGCCCGACCACCACGATGGGCCCTTTGGGCAATTCGATCTTCAGCCGCCTGGTCACCGTCTGCAGCAGCACGTCGAGGTCGGGCCAGTAGATGGGGTCGCGGCCGCCGCTGCGGGTCTCGGGCACGATGAAGAGCGCGTTGCGCCCCGAGTCGCGAAACTGCCCGGCCAGGTTGTGCTCGATCATCGCGCGGTCGACGTCGGTGTAGAACCCGTGCACGTAGACGATGGTGGCAGCGGTCTGGGGCTTGTACCCGCGCGGCCGCCACACGTGCACCGGCCCCTTGTCCTTCGTGCCCAGGCGTTGGTGACGACCGTCGTCGAGCAGCTCGTCGACGAACTCGTGCTCGGTGGTGCGGGCGACGAGCGCAGCGGCAGGCGAAGGCGGGTCGACCACCACGCCCGCGTCGACCCCTCCGTCGACCTGGCTTGCGACCAGCGCGACCAGCAGCTGCACCACCGAAAAGGACATCACCGGCGTCGAGCCTTCCACAGATTCAGGCCGGTTGCGCATTCGGCTGCAATGCGCCCCACCGTTCGGCGTAGCATCTTCGAAGTCCATCACCCTGGAGGGCTGAACATGTTTCGTCGCCTCTCGAACAGTTGGGAACTCGCTCGCGCCAGCGCCAACGTGCTGTCCGCCGACAAGGAACTGGTGGTCTTCCCCATCGTCTCGTTCGTGGCGTCGCTGCTGGTGACCGCCACCTTCGTGCTGCCCATGATTCTGGTGCAGGGCGCCGAGCAGAAGCTCACCAACGGGCCGCTGGGCATCATCGTGGGGTTCGCCTTCTACACCACCACCTACTTCGTCATCTTCTTCTGCAACGCCGCGCTCATCGGCGCCGCGCTCATTCGCCTGCGTGGCGGCGACCCGACGGTGGCCGACGGCTTCCGCATCGCCAGCGGCAAGGTGGGGCTGATTCTACAGTACGCGCTCATCTCGGCCACGGTGGGCATGTTTCTGCGCGCCATTCAGGAGCGCGCCGGGCTGCTGGGCCGCATCGTGTCGGGCCTCTTCGGCATGGCGTGGAACCTGGCCACCTTCCTCGCGGTGCCGGTGCTGGTCAGCGAAGAGGTTGGCCCGCTCGATGCGGTCAAGCGCAGCACCTCGCTGCTCAAGCAGACCTGGGGTGAGCAGGTGGTGGGCAACTTCGGCATCGGCACCATCACCAGCGCGATCAGCTTCGCCATCGTGGTGCTCTTCGTGCCGCTGGGGTTCGTGGCCGTCAGCTCGCACTCGGTGCCGCTGATGATCGCCGTGGGCCTGGCCTTCGTCGGTGCGCTGGTGGCGGTGGGCATCGTCAACGCCACGCTCTCGGGCATCTACACCGCGGCGCTCTACCAGTACGCCGCCGAGGGCACGATGGGCGCCGGGTTCTCGAACGACATGGTGACCAACGCCTTCCGCCCGAAGGGCTGAGGCGCCCGCTGGTCGGGCTTCGGCGCGACCAGCGAGTGGGAGCGCCACTGACGAACGCTGGCGGTTCGCAAGAAGACCACGCGCGCGCGCTTCGAGCCGACGCAGGTACGGACTTCGACGGTCGACTGCGTTGCCGCAGCGTCGAGCCTCGGTGGCGAGGGTTTCCATGAAGGCCCGCCTCCACGCCGAGAACCCACGAGCCCCTCGGTGCGACGGTCTGTTCGCTCGCGTGTCACGAATTCATCGACCAGCGATGAATCGACGACGGCCGACGCCGGCGTACCAGCGGACGGCGGAACCGATGACGGCTGTTTTGACGCTCTGCGCCCACTGAAATCTGCGGTCGCTCGCCATCCGCGCGCACCCGCCGCCTCCAGCGCCTCGCCGAGCATGGCACCGCTCGCCTTCACCAGCCCAGCGCGCGCGTGACCTGGAACACCACCACCGCCAGCACCCAGGCCACCGAATACGTGTACCCGAACACGAACGCGGGCCAGCGCCACGACCGCGTCTCCCGCCGCACCGCGGCCAGCGTGCTCATGCACTGACAGGCGATGACGAAGAAGGCCATCAACGCGAGGCCCGTGGGCACGCCGTACGCCCGCGCGCCGGTGCGGCTCTTCGCGTCGCGCAGCTTCTGCGAGAGCGGAGAAACCTCGTCGCCATCGCCCTCGATGCCGAAGATGACGCCCATGGTGCCCACCATCAACTCGCGCGCCCCCACCGAGCCGATGAGCCCCACGTTGATGCGCCAGTCGAAGCCCGCGGGCTGCGTCACCGGCTCGAGCGCACGCCCCACGAACGCGGCGATGGACCCGTGCATCGCCACCACCCGCGGCGACGAATCAGGAGGCGCGCGCAACGAGGCCTCGGCACTGCCCGGGCCCGGCACGGTGAGCAGCGCCCACAACACCACCGTTGCCACCAGAATCACCGAGCCCACGTCGCGCACGAAGCGCGTCGCCGCCCGCCAGCCGGCCAGCAGCACCACCTTCGCCTGCGGCCTGCGGTACGCCGGCATCTCGAGCACCAGGGGCAACGAGCGCCCGGCCCGCTTCACCGTCTTGCCCAGCACCAGCGACGCCACGAAGCCCGCCAGCGCGCCCGCCGCATACAGCCCCACGAACATGGCGCCCTTGAAGACCGGCCCCCTGGTCGCGAAGAACGTGCCGATGAGCAGGCCGTAGGTCGGAATGCGCGCGCTGCAGGTCATCAGCGGCAGCACCAGCATCGTGCGCAGCCGCTGCCCCGGGTCGCGAATGATGCGCGTCGAGGTGATGGCCGGCACGGCGCACGCGTGCGCGGTCAGCAAGGGCACGAAGCTGCGCCCGCCCAGCCCCGCCAGCTTCAAGATGCGGTCGACCAGGAACGTGCCACGCGCCAGGTAGCCCGAGGCCTCGATGACCTCCATGGCCATGGTCAGAATCACGATCTGCGGCAGGAACCCCAGCACCGTGCCCGCACCGCCGAGCACCCCGTCGACCAGCAGCGAACTGACCCAGCCCGGCCCCAGCGCGCTCTCGAGGCGGGCCCCCAGCGCGCGGTTGACCAGGTCGATGAGCCCCGTCACAGGGTCGCTGACCAGGAACACCGCGGCGAAGAGCGCCGTCATCAGCCCCACGAAGAGGAACGGCGCGAACACCGGGTGCAACAACAGCGCATCCATGCGCTCGGTGCGCCGCCGCACCGCCGCCGCCTGGGCCTTCGAATCACCCAGCGGCTTGAGCACCTGCGCCGCCAGCGCGTCGACGTCGGTCACCAGCGTCGGCTCGACCGCGCGCACCCGCACCGCGTCGGCCAGGAAGGCCTCGAGCTGCTGCTTGACGTTGGGCGAGCGCGCGCTCACCGCGAGCACCGGCAGCCCCAGGGCCGCCGACAACGCCTTCGCGTCGAGCATCGACCCGCGCCGCATCAATTCGTCGTGCTGGGTGGCCAGCAGCACCATCGGCGCGCCGCGCCGCTTGAGCTCGAGCGTCAACCGCAGGCCCATCGGCAGGTGCGTCGCGTCGAGCACCTGCGCCACCAGGTGCGGGGTCCCCGCGCTCGAGAGCCGGTCGAGGTAGCGCCGCGCGTGACCCTCGTCACTCTCGGGGTCGGCGATGGCTTCGACCGAATACACGCCTGGCAGGTCGACCACCGTCACCGCGTCGCCAGTGCCGAAGGTCACCTGGGCCTCGAGCACGTCGACCGTGATGCCCGGAAAATTGCCCACCCGCGCGGTGCCACCGGTCAGCGCGTTGTAGAGCGAGCTCTTGCCCGCATTCGGCCGACCCACCAGCGCGATGGTGGTCGCGGTCGGCTTCGCCCCCAGCGCGACGGCCGCCGTCATGGCAGGTCTCCCAGGTCCACCGCCTGGGCCAGGTCGAAGTCGATGGCCAGCTCGGCCCCCGTCGAGGTGCGCAGATGCACCGGCCCGCGGAACGGCCCGAAGCGCAGCGGCGTCACCGACACCCCTTCGTAGAGCCCCACCGCCCTCAGCCACGCCGCTTCGCCAGGCGGAAGGCGCAAGCCCTTCACCACGCGTGTCTGCCCGACCTGGAGCTTCGAAATCGTCATGCTGCCCGACTTCGGGTGTAGGTGATTTTGCGAATCAAAGTCAAATACGCGCAAAAAAAGCGCGGGCTTCGTGAAGGGCCGTTTCGAGCCCCGGCACGACCCGCGCGTCACGACCCGAGCTTATTCGGCCTTGGGGGTCGGCTTCTCTTCGGGGGTCGCGGCAGGCGCCGGCGCGGGCGCGGGCTTGGCGGCGTCGGCCATCTTTTCCCACTTGCCGCCGTCCTTCAGACACTCCTTCTTGGTCTTCTGCACCACCGCGCCGTCCTTCATGCACTGGTGGTTCTGCTTGGGCGGCGTGCCGGCGAAGGCGGTGACGGCGACGAGGGCAGCGGCGAGAGCAAAGCGGGTCATGGTTGGCGTCTTTCCGGTTCGAGAGGACGGGCGCTGTTGCCCGTCAGGTGCGCCCTACCTGACCCACACGAAAAGGGAACCGGCTTTCGGTCTTCGAGGCAGCTTGCCTCACACCGGCCAGGGTGAACGTGCTACGCGTCGAGGCGCTGGAGCAACCCGGGGTGACGCCGGCCACTGCAGGACGGGGTGGCGGGAGGAAAGTCCGGGCACCACAGGACAGGGTGCTGGTTAACGACCAGTCGGCGCGAGCCGCAGGAAAGTGCCACAGAGAACAGACCGCCTGTCGAAAGACAGGTCAGGGTGAAACGGTGCGGTAAGAGCGCACCGCGCTCCTGGTGACAGGAGCGGCACGGCAAACCCCACCTGGTGCAAGAGCCAATATGGGAGCGTCACAGAGCACCGTGAAGGAACGGTCCGTTCCAGTCTCCCGGGTCGCTCGCTCGAGGGCGTCGGCAACGGCGCTCGTAGATGAATGTCATCTGCCCGGGGGAAACTCCGGTGACAAAACCCGGCTTACAGGGTTGCTCCAGCATTTCTGCTTCGAGGCCGGCCTGTACTAGGGTCGACGGTTCAACGCGTCGTCCAGGACAGGTGCCCTTCCGCATGGTCTCGAAGATCGCTCCGCGCCTCACCGCTGCCCTCGCCGACAAGACCGTCTCGAAGCAGGAAGCCGACGACATCATCGCGGCCGCGAAGACCGAACCGAAGTGGACGCCGCAACTGCAGGCCGAGCTGTCGACCTTCGTCTCGAAGAACGCCAGCAAGCTGGACCCCCAGGCGAAGGTGGCGCTCGAGTCGTTCCTCAAGAGCACCCACCCCAGGGTCGACCTTCCCGACCCGGCCCTGCAGAAGGCCGACCGCACCGACGTCACCTGGACGCCCGTCGCCCCCGACGCCACGCTCTACGTCGACACCATCTCGGCCGACGACGTGGCCCAGGGCTACATCGGCGACTGCTACCTGGCCTCGGGCCTCTCGTCGCTGGCCAACGCCAACCCCGAGAACATCAAGAAGGCCATCACCGACAACAAAGACGGCACGTACACCGTGCGCTTCTTCCAGAACGTCGCCTCGGGTCACCCCAAAGCCGTCAACGTCACCGTCGACGACGACGTGGCCATGGGGAAGAGCGGCCCCCAGTACGCCAGCGCCCGCGACTCGAAGGAACTGTGGCCGGGCCTGCTCGAGAAGGCCTACGCGAAGTGGAAGGGTGGCTACGACAAGGTCGGCAACGGCGGCACCGCGTGCGACCTCTTCCAGGCCATCACCGGCAAGCCCGCCACCGACGAGACCATCGGCGACTCGGCTCCCGACGCGCTGTTCAAGAAGATTTCCACCGCCGTCGCGGCCCACCGGCCCGTGGCAGCCGGCACCTACGCCGACGACGACCCGAAGGTGCACTACACGAACACCGGCGTGCACGGAGATCACTTCTACACGGTGCTCGGCACCAGCGAAGAGGGCGGCCAGAAGTACGTGCAACTGCGCAACCCCTGGGGCTTCAGCGAGCCTGCGGGCAACGGACCCGACGACGGCATCTTCAAGCTGCCGCTGGCCGACTTCATGAAGCTGTACGAGAACATCGAGTTCGGCGGGTGAGCTTCGATCTCGCGGCAGCCATCGCCGAGACACCGGCTGGTGGCGTGGTCAACGTGCCCGCGGGCACCTGGGCCACGTCGCTGCTCATCGACAAACCCATCAGCCTGCTGGCGCACGGCGTGGTGGTGCTCGACGGCCAGCGCCGCGGAACGGTGCTGCGCGTGCGCACCACTGGCGTGGTCAAGGTGCTGGGCTTTTCCATCGTCGGCGGCCGCACCAACACCCTGGGTGGCGGCGTGCTGCTCGACGGCGGCGAGCTCGAGCTGACGCAGTGCACGCTGCGCTTCAACGAAGCCCCGGTCTACGGCGGCGGCGCGCTGGCCCTTCGCGCCGGCACCGCGCGCATCAAGAGCTGCCGCTTCGAAGGCAACACCGGTCGGCAGGGCGGCGGCATTCTGGTCGACCACGACGCGACCCTGGTGATGCGCGACAGCCTCGTCGCCCAGAACGCGGGCTTCGACGGCGGCGGCCTGCGGGTGAAGGAATCGGGGAACGCCGAGCTGCTCGGCTGCACCCTGGCCGACAACGTGGTGCTGGGCGAGACCCCGACCGGCGGCGCGGTGAGCCTCTCGGGCTCGACGACGGCCTCGCCGCGCGTCACGCTGTCGCACTGCGTGGTGTCCGAGCGCAAACAGGGGCCCGAGCTGCTCCACAACTTCGCAGGCGCGCCCGGCACGCTCACCCTCACCCACTGCCTGCTGCCCGAGTGGTGCCACGCACTGGGCGGCGACAACCTGTTCGGACCGGCGGGCTTCGTGGGCCAGGGCAACGAGCCCTACGCGCTGACCGCGCAGTCGGCCGCGGCAGGAGCAGGCGTCCCGTTCGCCTACGGCCCCGGCGCGCGCGATGTCCTGGGTCGTGCCCGCGAGGGCGTCGACCTGGGCTGCTTCGCCGCGCCCCGCTGACCGAGCGCGATCGCGTTCCTCACCAGGGTGACCCTCGAGCCTGCCAATCAGTTCGCCGCAGCGACCAGGCGACGACCAACTGGAACGCACCTCGCGCCCCCTGCTATCCGCACGCCATGCGCACCACCGCGTCATTGAGCTGGAAGCGCGGCGAGCAGGCCTTCGTCGACTGCCGCTACTCCCGCGCCCACCTCGCCCGCTTCGATGGCGGCGTGAGCCTGCCGATGTCCTCCTCGCCCGACGTGGTGCGCGTACCGTTGAGCGACCCGCACGCCGTGGACCCCGAGGAGGCCTTCGTGGCCTCGCTCTCGAGCTGTCACCTGCTGTGGTTCCTCGACCTCGCCGCGCGGGAGGGCCTGGTGGTCGACGGCTACGACGACGAGGCCGAGGGCACGCTCGCGGCCGGCGCCGACGGCAGGCTGCGCATGACGGTGGTGGTGCTGCGGCCGCGGGTGACGTTCGTCAGAGTGGCACCTTCTGACGAAGTGCTGCGGCGGCTCCATGCCGCGGCGCACCACGAGTGCTTCCTGGCGAACTCCGTCACCGCGGAGGTGCGGGTCGAGCCGCGCTGAAGTCACGCCGAACCGCGTGAATTCCGTGACCACCGAGCTGCGCTGCGCGGACGCATGCGCGCCCCGGGGACCGTTGTTACCCTCTCGCGCGATGACGCTCCCCCGCGTGTTGATCGTCGACGACGACCCCTCGGTCCTCAAGAGCCTCGAGCTGCTCCTCTCGGACGACTGCGAGGTGCAGTGCTGCAGCGACCCGCGGCGGGCACTCGACGCGGCGCGCGCCACCGTCTTCGACGTCATCGTCACCGACTACAAGATGCCCCACCTCACCGGCGGGGAGTTCGCGGCGCAGCTCCATCGCGAGCTCTCGCCGCCGCCGTACTGCCTGTTGCTGACCGGCACGCCCGACGTCATCAAGCCGTCGATGCCCGGGGCCAGTGAGCTGGTGATGGTGCTGGCCAAGCCCTTCGACCCCGAGCGCCTGCTGCGCATGGTGCTCCAGGTGGGAAGGCTGGGCATGACCCGGCGCGGCGTCGGCGCGTGACGGTCATCGACCCCGAGCAGGTCGCGCTCGCCGCCGCGCTGTCGGCCGAGCGCCTGCTCAACGCCCGACGCACCCACCGCATTCGGCTGGTCGGCGTCACGCTCTTCGCGGCGCTGTTCCTGGTCCTCGGCGTGGTGCTGGGTGACCCGGCCTGGCGCACCAACTGGGTCGCGCTCGGATCCTACTTCGGGCTGGCCGCCGCGCTCGACGTGAGCGCGCGCCGCAGCGACCTGGTGGCGCGCTGGCTGACGCTGGCACCCGCCCTGCTCGACATGCCCCTGGTCTACCTGCTGCAACGCGGGCAGTACGCCACCACGCCCACCCCGTCGGCCGTGGCCGGCTTCACGCTGGGGCCCTTCGTGTTGTTGCTGGCCATCGCCGCGCTCTCGGTGCACCGCTGGCAGCTCGCGCTGGCCGCCGTGGTCGCGGCCACGCTCGAGGTGCTGCTCCAGGTCGAGGCCGGCGTGTCGGTGGGCGCCCGGGTGTCGGCGGTGGTGGTGGTGGGCTTGTCCGCCGCGGTGCTCGCCTACGCGAGCGAGCGGCTGGCGGCGCTGTTGGTGCGCACCTCGCGACAACAGAAGCTCGCCGCGCTGGGGCAGCTCTCGGCTGGCGTGGGCCACGACCTGCGCAACCCGCTGGCGGCGGTCGCCAACTCCATCTTCGTGCTCAACCGCCGGCTCGAGCAGGCCGGCCCGGTGGACGAGCGCCTGCGAGAGCCGCTCGAGTTGGCAAAGCGGGAACTGGCGGCGTGCCAGCGCATCATCACCGACCTGCTCGACTACGCACGTGAGACCAGGCTCGAGCTCGAGCCCATCGACGTCAGGGCGCTGATCGACGAATGCGTGGGGCTGGTCTTCGTGCCGGCCCACGTCGGGCTCACCGTCGAGGTGGCGACGGGCGTGGGGCTGGTGCCGCTGGCGCGCGACCGGGTGCGCCAGGTGCTGGTGAACCTGGTGCAGAACGCCATCGAGGCCATTCCCGACTCGCGCCGCGGGCAGGTGCGGGTCGCTGCCACCCGCGAGCCGGGCGTGCTGCTCGTCACCGTGGCCGACGACGGAGTGGGCATGAGCAGCCAGACCCGTGCGCGCATCTTCGAGCCGCTCTTCACCACCAAGAAGCAGGGCACGGGCCTGGGCCTGGCCATCGTCGAGAGCCTGGTGCGGCAGCACGGCGGCCAGGTCACGCTCGATTCGGCGCCGGGCAAGGGCACCACCTTCACGGTGCGATTGCCCGCCTGACGACCTCGCATGCACGGCGGTCGTTGATCGCGATCACCCTCCCCTGGCGCGTGCCGTGGCAGACTTCGCCCCCGGCGGTTCCACCCAGTCAGCCCCGAGGTCCCAAGGTGAGCATCTTCCACATCGAGCGTGCCGACGGCACGAGCCGCCGTGTCGGCGGGTACAAGCACAAGCCCCAGCCCGGCGCTCGCCAGTTCGAGGCCAGCCTGGCCACCGAAGACCTGCCGCCCGCCGTCGACCTGCGCCCCCACTTGACGCCAGTGGAAGACCAGGGCGACACCAACAGTTGCACCGCCAACGCCACCGCAGGCGCCTTCGAGTACCTGCTCAAGCTGCACACCGGACAGGACCTCGACGTCAGCCGCATGTTCATCTACTTCAACGCGCGCAAGCTCGAGAGTGACGCCATCGCCGACGAAGGCAGCGCCATCGCCGACTCGGTCGAGGGGCTCAAGAAGTTCGGCGTCTGCCCCGAAGACACCTGGCCCTTCGACCCGAAGCACGTCAACAAGCACCCGCCCCACCACGCCTACGACGAGGCCCACAAGGAAGTCGTCGACGAGCTCGAGCAGGTGCCGACCGACCTCGACCAGTGGCGCCACTGCCTGGCCGAAGGTCGCCCCATCATCTTCGGCATGAAGCTGTTCGATTCGTTCGACAAGGCGCGCAAGGGCAAGGTCCCCATGCCCACCGACTCCGAGAAGGCGCGCAACAAGCACGGCCGCCACGCCATGCTCTGCGTGGGGTATTCCGACGTCGACCGCCTGTTCATCGTGCGCAATTCGTGGGGCGGCACGTGGGGCGATCGCGGGTATTGCTACATTCCCTACGACTACCTGATGAACGACGAATACAACTCGGGTGACTCGTGGGTCATTCGCCACGTCGATGGGGTGGCCGAGCCCGACCGCTCGACCTGGGGCGACGACACCTCGATTCTGCCCGAGTTCGACGACACCGAACTCCACCGCATGGACGACGACGCCTACCAGGTGATGCTCGACGCCATGGGCTCGGTGCACCTCGAGTCGCGCGTCGCCCTGCTCTTCATGGTCGCCGCCGGCATCGACGGCGACGTCAGCGCCGACGAACTGGCCGCGCTCAACGACGAGGTCCAGCGCATGTTGGCCGCGCTGGGGTCCGACCTCTCGGCCCACGCGGTGGTGCGCTTCGCCCGCAAGCACGTCGACGACGAGTCGCTCATCGAGGAATCGGTCGCGCTGTTGGGGGCCCACCTGTCCAACGAGCTGCTCGCGTCCCTGCTCGCCAGCATGCGCGCGGTGGCCGGCGGCGACGACCTGGGCGACGAGGAAGCCGAGTTCCTCGACACCATCACCGAGGTCTGGGAAATCGACGTCGATGACGCGGCGGAAGGTGACGGGTCGGAAGAGGACGCCGATGACTCGGACGACGAAGACGCCGATGACTCGGACGACGAAGACGGCGATGACGATGACGATGACGACGAGACCGACGACGAAGACGACGGGTCGTGAGTGACTGATGTCCGAGCCTGACGACACCACCCGTACCTGGGTGAGCGGCGCACTGGTGGTGCTCGCCGCGGGCCTGGTGTTCGCTGCGTTCTCGTACGCGCAGCCGACGATGAGTTCACCACGGCCGACGCCCGCGCCGGTCGCGCGCGCTGCGGTTCCTGGGCGCGCCCGTGCGCCCGGCTTCACCCTGCCCACCGTCGACGGCACCCAGGTCTCGCTGGCGCAGCTCGAGGGGCGCGTGGTGCTGGTCGATTTCTGGGCCACCTGGTGCCCGCCCTGCCGCGCCGAAATGCCTTGGTTGGTGACGCTGGCGAAGCGCTGGGACTCGAAGGGCGTCACCTTCGTCGCCATCAGCGAAGACGACCCGCCCGACCAACTGCCGCTGGTGCAGAAATTCGCCGAGCAGGTGCCGGGCCTGAGCCGCTACGCCGTGCTGGGCAACCCCGAGGTCGAAGCACAGTACGGCGTCGAGAACCTGCCCTCGCTCTTCGTCATCGACCGCGCCGGCAACGTGGTAACCCGCCTGGTCGGCTCGACGCAGGAAGCGGTGGTCGAGCAACTGCTCGAGCGCACCACTGCCGAGTAGCTACCCGCGGCGTGGCTCGAACCCGGCGTGTTCCTCGAGCCGGCGAAGGCGTCCTTCGTGGTCGACGAAGCGTCGGTCGCCCTGGCGCAACACGGCCTGAAAGCCCGCCTCGGTCGATTCGGCCAGCTCCTGCAGCCCGGCACGAACCTCCTGCAGCCCGGCGCGGACTTCCTGCAGCCCGCTACGGACCTCGCGAATCTCGGTTCGCACCTCGCCCAACCCGGTGCTCAGGTCGCTCCGCAGCGCGACGAGTTCACTCCGAATGCCCTGCAGAATTTCAATCGTCAGGTCGCTCACGATCCCGTCCTCCGTCATCGATCAGCCTCCCCCATCGTGATGGAACCTGTCTACCACCCGGGTCCGACATTTCCTGACCTCCCGAGAACCGGAAACACCTCCCGTTTCCGCCGACCGGTGCGCTACGAGACCGACCCATGGCCCGCGAATTCGACGTCGTGCTCTTCGGTGCAACCGGCTTCACCGGCCGGTTGGTGGCTGACTACCTGGCTCGCAAGGCCCCGGCTGGCACGCGCATCGCGCTCGCCGGCCGCTCGAAGCCGAAGCTCGAAGAGATTCAGCGAGGGCTCCCCGACAACGCGAAGGCCTGGCCCCTGCTGGTGGTCGACAGCAACGACAAGCCGGCGTTGGCCGCGCTCGCCCCGCGTACCACGGTGGTGTGCACCACCGTCGGCCCCTACGCCAAATACGGCCTGCCCCTGGTCGAAGCGTGCGCCAACGCCGGCACCCACGTCTGCGACCTCACCGGTGAAGTGCAGTTCATGCGCGACGCCATCGACCGGTACCACGCCGCGGCGGTCGCTTCGGGCGCGCGCATCGTGCACACCTGCGGCTTCGATTCCATTCCCAGCGACCTGGGGGTGTGGCTGCTGCACCGGGCGCACGGCACCTTGAAGCGCGTGACCTACGTGGTGGAATCGCTGCGCGGGGGCTTCAGCGGCGGCACCATCGCCTCGCTGGTCAACGGGGTCGACGAGGCCATGGCCGACCGCGCGCGCCGCCGCATCATGGGCGACCCGTACGCGCTCTCGCCCGACCGCGCGAAGGAGCCCGACCTGGGCAACGAGCGCGACCTCGCCACCTTCCGCTACGACGACTTCACCCAGCGGTGGGTTGCGCCCTTCGTCATGGCCACCATCAACACCCGCGTGGTGCGGCGCTCGAACGCGCTGCTCGACTACGCCTACGGCCGCGAGCTTCGCTACGCCGAGGTCTCGGGCATGGGCACCGGCCCTGGCGGCGCGCTGCGAGCGGCCGGGCTGACCGCCGGCCTGGGCGCCTTCATGGCGTCGCTCGCCACGCCCTTCACGCGGAAGCTGGTGCTGGGCCGCCTGCCCCAGGCCGGAGAGGGCCCGTCGGAAGAGGCGCGCCGCAACGGCCGGGTGCGCATTCGCTTCGTCGCCGAGACCGGTGCCGGCAAACGCGTGGGCCTGCTGGTCAAGGGCAGCGGCGACCCGGGCTACCAGTTGACCAGCATGCTGCTGGGCGAATCGGCGCTGTGCCTGGCGCACGACGGCGCGAAGCTGCCGCAACGAGCGGGGTGTCTGACCCCGGCCACCGCCATGGGCGACCTGCTCGTCGAGCGACTCCGCGCAGGTGGGATGACGTGGGACCTGGTCGACGCCTGAAGCGACGCAACCTTTCCTGCGCTCGCGGGTTCGACAAGGCGGAGGTCGTTCCCACCATGCGCTCATTCGTGCTGCTGTCTGCTCTCGTCGCGTCTGCCAGCTTCGCCGGTGCCGGTGCTGCTGGCGCCAACCACCCGTGCAAGGCCGACCGCGCACGCCTGTGCCCCAACGTCGCCAAGGGCCAGCCGATGCACGACTGCATGAAGGCCCACGCGGCCGAGCTGTCACCGGTCTGTCAGCAGGCCCGCGCCGACCACCAGGGCCACAAGAAGCCCTGACGACGCGGTCGCGACGGCTGCGCAGGCGCTCGCGCAGTCCCGTCATCGGCCCGTCACGCGCCACGGCGATTCGCGCGCCTGGTGGTGGGCGTGAGCCTTGCTCCGTTGCCGCAGCATGACCCCAACGCTCACGGCGCTGCTCTCGCTGCTCGCTGCCTCCTCCGCTGCTCCCGCCGCCGAAGCCGGCACGCCGGCCGAGGTCACCCGCCACACCGACGACGAGAAGACCTCGTTCGGTCTCGAAGCCAGCATGGGCTTCTTCGGCGGCGTCATCGACCCCGGCGCGTTGCCCTTCACCGGGTCTGACTCCGCGCTCGCCACGCCCTTCGGACCGGCCAGTCGTCTGGTGGTCGCCGGCCCCAGTTGGGAAGTGCGCACCGTGCAGAGCCACGCGCGCTTCACCCTGGGCCTGCGCCGCGGCTTCTCTGAATTCCGCGCCGGCGCGCTCGACGCCGACGTGGGCGCGGTGCACGTCAGCCCCCGTGCCCTCGCCGAATGGGACGTGCGCTTCGGCCTGGGCGGCGAGCTGCCGTTGGGGCGGGTGGTGGTGCCCTTCGTCGACCTGCTCGGCGACCTGCAGTTCGTCGACGGCGACGTGGTGGTCGACGCCACGCCCACCCACGTCACCGCGAAGTCCTTCGCGCTCTCGGCTCGGGCCGGCGTGCGCTTCAAGCTCGACCGCGCGCTGACGCTCGGCGTGTCGGGAGAATACGGGCTGCTCGGCTCGCCCCGGTTCACCGGAATGCTGACGCTGGGCTGGGCCTTCGGCTGGAACGTCTGAAGGCCGTCACGGGCAATCGTTCGCCGCCCCCGGCGTGCCCAGGTCGCCCGGGCCCCCGTCGACCAGCCACACCCGACTGGTCGACGGACAGGTGGCGCCGCCGTCGGGGGCGCGCTGGGTCGACACGCCAGCGCGCGAGCCGGCGAACGACACCTGGTCGAGCACCCCACCGTCGGCCCCCAGCACCGAGATCGATTCGGCGCCGTTGTTGAGCGTGAACCCGAAGGTCGCCACCGCCGGCACGTTACCGTTCGCAGCCCGGTTCGTGTCGCGCGCCACCACCGCCCACGTGCCCTGCTCGACGCCCAGGCACCACGCCGAGGTCAGCGTCGAGCGCGCGCCGCTGGCGTCGACCAGCGTCAGGCCGTTGAGGTCGAACCCGGCCCTGCCGAAGAGCTCGACCCATTCGCCAGTCGCGTCGGGAACCGCCGACGGGTTGGCCAGCCACTCGGTGATGACCAGTGCACCCGCCGGAGGGGTTCGCAGCGCGCGCAAGGTGCCGCTGGCGCGGTCCAGACAGCGATTGGGCGCCAGCAGCAACGGGCCGCCGTCGGGTACCGGACTACACGGCGGGTTGGGGGCGCCCGGGCTGCCGAAGTCGCCGCCGTCGGGCGCCCAGCGCTCGTTCGCGCGGCAGAAGCTGGCGGGGTCGTCGTTGCTGGCCTGGTCGAGTCGGTCGGGGTCGAGCTGCCAGGCGTGCCCCAACGTCGCGCTCGTCACCGCCAGGGCGTCGATGCCGGCGTCGCCCACGCTCAAGGCCAGCCGCTCGTTGCCCGTCGAGAGCGGCAGTGAATACACCACCATCGGCTGCGGCAACCCGCCGTTGACGAAGGAATCGCCATTGCGGGCGAAGAGCGCGTACCCGCCGCTGTCCACCCGCAGACAGGCCGCCGAGGAAACGGTGGTCGACGCACCCGAGCCGTTGGCAAGGGTCAGCCCGTTGAGGTCGACCTGGGCCAGGGCCAGCACCTCGAACCACTGGCCGTTGGCCGTGCTCGCCGCGTGCGGCCGGGTCATCACCTCGGTCAGCACCAGGTCGCCCGGCTGCGCCAGCACCACCGGCCGCACCACGCCATTCTCGAAACAACTCGGGGCCCCCAGCGCGACGGGGCAGGCCGGGTTGGCCAGGCCGGGCGTGCCGGTGTCGATGCCGAAGTAGATGGCGTCGTCGGGCGCGTCGCACCAGTTCGCTTCGAGGTCGTTGACCACCGCATCGGGCGCGACCTGCCCCGAGAGCATCAGTGAGTGCCCCGGCCGGGTGCCACGGGTCCACGAGACCTCGTCGAGCACCACCGTTCCGCACCGCAGCCCCAGCACCCCGCGCGCGTTGCCCAGCGCTCCGAGCGCCTCGCCGTACGAGGCGTTGACCCACGGCGGTGGCGGGCCCTCGCGCACGTCGCCCAGCACGTACCAGGCGCCCGGCGGAACGAGCAGCTCGGGCAGCACCGTGGTCCTGGCGTTCGTGCCGTCCAGGTCCTTGGTGTAGAGCGAGAGGCCCGCGAGCGGCCGTGGCGTCGAGCCCGGGTTGTACAGCTCGACCCATTCGGCTCCAGTGTCGGCTCCGTCGGGGTCGAGCATCAGCTCGGTGATGACCAGCTCACCGGCCGTGCGCGAGGCGCAGGGGTCGACTACCTGTTCGCTGGGCCCGCAGCCCGTCGTCGTCATCGTCGTCACCACCACCACGCTCCACCATCGCCACATCGCGCACCTCGCCTTTTCTAGAACGTCGTCGTCACGTCGAGCAGGAACCGCAGCTCGGGGTTGGGCCTGCGCACCAGCGTCGAGGGCCGGCGGTCGACCCAGGCCACCACGTCGGTTCGCGCGGTCAGGCGCAGCCAGCGCGCGGCCTGCCAGGTCGCTTCGAGCGAACTCCACACGCTGGCGGCGCTGGCGGCCGCGTCGCCCAGGTCTTCGTCGAGCCACCGGGTCCGTGCCCGCACCAGCACCGACTCGAGCGGCGCGCTGCGCACGTCGACCCAGACCATGCCATCGGTGCGCAACCGCGAACCCGCCCCCGGTTCCGACACCAGTGACAACCACCCCTCGACCACCACCTGCGCCCAGCGCGGGTGCACCTCGAACTCGCTGCGAGCGGCCAGTCGGTACAGGTCGCCAGGGCAGGTGGCCTGGGTCAGCGGCGCGACCGCTGAACACCCGCCGCCCACCGCGCCCGCCAGGTCGCGCACCCGCACGTCGACCCACGCCGACGGCCGCACCCGGGCCCACTGCCCCGCGTCGACGCGCACCAGCGCATAGACGTTCGCCACGCCCGCGCGCGGGCCCGACGGCTCGTCGAAGGGGGTGACCCAGAAGTCCACCCGCGAGCTCACGTGCCAGCGACCGGGCAGGCGGCTGCTCGAGCGCACCCACACCCCGGCTTCGTTGCGGGCGCGCTGCCCGTCGTATTCGTCGGGGCTGCTGATGGGGCGGGCGTAGGGGTTGGCGAAGTGCAGGTCGTAGAAGCGCAGGCTCAGCTCGACCAGGTGCGCGTCGTTCGACCAGGTGGTGCGCTGCTCGAGCGCGTACCCGCCGCCGCCGTTGCCGACCGCGTGGTCGACGCTGCGCGCCGCCTCGAGGAACAGGTCGACCCCATGCAGCCCCGTGACCGACACGTCGGCGCCGAGTGCACCGAAGGGCCCGCCGTTGGGCCAGCGACTCCATTCCTGAAAATCGAGCTGCCCCGCGCCGGTCCGGAAGGTGGGCGACGCGCCGTAGCCGGTGACCCCGAACGATACCCGGCCCACCGCCGCGCCCACGTGTCCGCCCAGGGCGAGTTCGTCGAACATGGCGGGCAGCGTCGCGTCGACCACCCGCAGGCCTTCCGGGGTCAGCACCACGGGCGGGGCGCAGGCCCGCTCGGCGTCGGCGTGCGGGTCGGCGCAGCGGCGTCGGTCGTAGAGCTCGTACTGGTAGATCGAGCGCGTCTGCCAGGAACCAAACGCGGTGGCGCTCAGCGCGAGCGGCCCCAGCGCGAGGTGCTCGAGGCTGGCCGCCAGCCCACGAAACGGCTCGTGCCACGCGAGGTCGGGGGTGACGAAGTGCTCGGGCTGGTCGACGCAGGGCCCGCTGGTCGCTCCCACCAGCTTGCAGCGCCGGGTCAGCGCCACGCCGCGGCGAAAATCGTCGGTCAACAGCAGGCCGTCGGGAGCGACGGCGCGGGTGGTGTCGAGCACCAGGTGCTCGGCGAAGCCCAGCGAGAAGGTGCCCGCCACCAGTCGCACCGGCCCGGCGCGCCACTGCACGAAGCCGCGCGCCAGGTTCACCTGGTACTCGAAGCCCGCAGTCGCGAGCGTGCCCGCCGGCACCTCGAAGCGGGGGGCCCTCGGCCGCAGCCGGGTACCGACCAGCTCGACGCCGGCCAGCAAGCCCCACGGCAGCACCGCGCGCGCCGAGAGCAGCGCCGGGGGCGCGAGGTCGTCGCTCACCGTGAACTCCGAGAGCGCGCGCACGGTGACCTGCCAGCCCTGGGGAAGCGTGCGAACGAAGGGCTCGAGCCGCCTGGCCAGGGCCTCGTCGAGGACCCCCGCGGCGGTGAGCGACGCCAGGTCGACCGGACCGTGCGAGGCGCGCAGCGCGAGGATGCGGTCGGCCCGCGCGGCCCCCACGCCGGGCAGCCCGAGCAGCTCGCTCCTCGAGGCGGTCGCCAGGTCGACGCCCTCGCGCAGCAGGGAACGCAGGCCATTGGCATGGTCGGCGGTCAAATCACCGCGAGCCTCGAGCGCGTCGACCTCGCGCTCGTCACGCACCGGCTCGTCGTCGATTGCCGCGCGTGCGCTCGCCGCGAGCAGCAACACCACCAGTCCCGCCCGTCCACCCATGGGCGCGCGGCATTCACGCCGTGTGCCGAGGGCCGGTCGCGCTCATTCCGCGCGCTTGCGGCGGGGTGTCGACGGCCTCGGAACGCTCAGGGTCCCGCTGGCGGGACGGTACCGACCAGCACGCGGGCCCGGCCTTCCATGGGCAGGGCGACCTCGTCGGTGCTCAGCCCCAGCGAGACGGCGAGCGCGGTCAGGTGCTTCATCCACGGCTTGTAGGGCATCGAATTGTCCGAGCAGCAGGGCACTACCGCGAAGGGCAACCGGTGCCTGGCGGCATATTCGATGATGACGCGGGTCGCGCCGTCGGCGTGCAGCCCCACCACCAGCTCGCACTGCGCCGGTTCATCGAGGGTGAACTCGCGCTCGGCGAAGGTGACGGGCAGGTGCTTGTGTCGGCGGTCGAAGGTGGTCACCACCCGCCCCCGCTGGGTCAGCGCCTCGTTCAGCCGCCCCATGCCACCGGCCACGTCGAAGATGCGGGTCGCGTGCGGGAACCGCGTGACCAGGAGATCGGCGAACAACTCGAAACGGCGCTTGTCTGCCATGGGCGTAGACTTCTGTTACCGGTGGAGTTTTAAGCCGGCCATATGAAAATCACCTTTCGTCTGCCCCTGCTCGCCGTGAGCCTCGTCATGGCTGCGTGCAACACCCAGGTCGCCTCGATGGTTCGGGTGACCGACGTGCCGGCTGGCAGCGCCTGCCCCACCGGCGGCGTGTCGATCGAGACCGGCTTCGACAAGAACGGCAACGGTGTGCTCGACGACGGCGAGGTCGACGCGACGAAGACCAAGATTCTGTGTAACGGCACGCCCGGAATGTCGGGCGCCAACGGCATGAACGGCGCCACCGGTGACGCGGGCGTCCACGGCCCCGCCGGCACCGCGTCGCTCACCAAGGTCACCAGCGAGCCCGCGGGCGCGAACTGCAAGTACGGGGGCGCGCGCGTCGACACCGGGCCCGACACCAACGGCGACGGCGTGCTCGAGACCACCGAAATCACCGCCACCCAGTACGTGTGCGACCCTTCGACCGTCAACGCCTGGTACTTCGGCGACGTGCACATCGCCGCTCCGGGCGACCTGGCGGTGCTCGACGGCATTCAGGTCATCATCGGCAGCCTGTACTTCGACGCGCCCTTCGGGACCGACGTGACCTTGCCCGACCTGCAGGTGGTGACGGCCAGCGTGTACCTGACCCAGGGCAACGGCGGCGGCGGCAAGCCGGTGCACGGCCCGGGCCTGGTGGGGCTCAACAGCCTGACCTTCCCGGCGCTGACCCGCGTGGGTGACTCGGTCTACCTGCAGTACCAGGAATCCATCACCACCTTCGCGATGCCGAAGCTGACCACGACCACCTACGTCGCGATTCAGTACAACGACCTGCTGACCACCGTCGACTTCTCGTCGCTGGTCTCGGTGCCCAACAACACCCTCGACGTCGGGTACAACCCGGCGCTGACCACGCTGACCCTGACGAAGCTCGCGAGTCTGGACACCCTGAACGTGCAGTCGAACGCGGCCCTGCCGGCCCTGGCGCTGCCGGCCCTGACCACGCTCGGCAGCCTGTCGGTCAACTACAACGACGCGCTCGCCTCGTTGACCGTGCCGAAGCTCACGACGCTGAACACCCTGACCATCGTGTCGAACCAGATGCTGGTGGCGTGCCCGTTCTACCACCTTGCGATCACCCCCAGGCCGTCGGCGAACATCGTCAACGACGCCGACACCTGCACCGCGTTCGACGTGTGCGACGTGCTGCCGATTCCCGGCATCACCGCGACCGTGCGGTCGTGCCGCTACAACATGGGCTACGACTCGGCGCAGGCGCTCTGCCGCACGGTCGACGCGTTGCCCGACGGCGGGTCGAGCATCGTCGACGGCGGCCTCGGGTCGAACCTGATGTGGTTCGAGAGCGAAGACGAGTGGTTCGCCTTCCGCGGGTCGGTGCTCGACGGCGGGTTCGGCAACCGCGAACTCTGGCTGGGCTATTCCGACCGGGTCGCCGAAGGCACCTGGCTGGCCGAGAGCGGCTTCACCAGCTACACGCCGATGAGCGACCCCGACGCCGGCTTCTGGGCGCAGGGCGAGCCCAACAACAGCGGCGGCGCCGAGAACTGGTCCGAGCTGTACCCGAGCGGGGTGGCCAACGACACGGTGGACACGAACAACTACTTCCCCGTCTGCCGCACGCCGTGAACGAAGGGACCGGACCGCACATGAACCGCACCTTCCGACAGTCCCTGCTCGCCGCGAGCCTCGCGCTCGTGGCGTGCAATTCCCAGGTCAGCGCGTTGATTCGCGTCACCGACCTTGCGCCTGGCGCCACCTGCGCCGCGGGCGGCGAAGCCCTCGAGAGCGGCTTCGACAAGAACGGCAACGGCGTGCTCGACGACGACGAAGTCGACGCCAGCAAGACCCACGTGCTCTGCAAGGGCACCGCGGGCAGCAACGGCACGACCGGTACCGATGGCATGCAGGGCGCGAGCGGTGACGCGGGCGCCAATGCGCCGGCCTCGCTCACCCACGTGACCACCGAGCCTGCAGGGGCCAACTGCACGTACGGCGGAGCGCGCGTCGACACCGGTCTCGACACCAACGGCGACGGCGTGCTGCAGGCCAGTGAGGTCACCAGCACCCAGTACCTGTGCGACACCTCGAACATCGACGCCTGGTACCTGGGCGACGTGCACCTCGCCACGCCCGCCGACCTGGCGAGGCTCGATGGCATTCAGGTCATCATCGGCAGCCTGTACTTCGACGGCCCGTGCGGCGCCGACGTCACGCTGCCCGATCTCCAGATCGTCTCGCGCAGCATCTTCCTCACCGCGGGGAACGGCGGAGGCGCGAGGCCCGTGCACGTGCCGGGCATCGTGGGCTTCCAGTCGCTGACCTTCCCGGCCCTGACCCGGGTGGGCGAGAACTTCGACATCGACAACCAGGAGGACCTCACGCTGGTCTCGGCCCCGAAGCTGGTGTCTGCGGGCTACGTCGAGGCCTATTACAACCTGCGGCTGGCGACCATCGACCTGCCCTCGTTGACCTTCGTGCCCGCCAACGGCCTCAATCTGTACGGCAACGATGCGCTGACGGACGTGCGGTTGCCGAAGCTGGCTCGACTCGATGCGATGCAGGTCTCGTACAACCAGAAGCTGGCCGCGCTCGACTTGCCGGCGCTGACCAGCGTGTCGACGCTCGAGGTCTCGAGCAACGCCGCGCTGGCGGCGCTGCACCTGCCTCAGGCGGCGATTTCCAACACCCTGACCATTCGCTCGAACCCGATGCTGGTCGCCTGCCCGTTCTACCACTCGGTCAGGCCGCGCCCGCCGTACCTCACCATCGAGGCCAACGCCGACGTCTGCACCGGCTTCGACCTCTGCGACGTGGTGGCCATTCCCGGCCTCACCGCCACGGTGCGCACCTGCCTCAATCGAACGGACTACGTCTCGGCGCAGGCGCTCTGCCGCACGCTCGATGCCCTGCCCGACGGCGGCACCACCAACGTCGACGGCGGGCTGGGGTCGAACCTCGTCTGGTTCGAGAGCCACGACGAGTGGGTGAACTTCCAGGCCACGGCCATGGACGCCGGCTTCCCCAGCGCGATGTGGCTGGGCTACTCGGACCGGGTGACCGAAGGCACCTGGCTGGCCGAGAGCGGCTTCACCGGCTACACGCCGATGACCGACCCCGACGCCGGCTTCTGGGCGCAGGGGCAGCCCGACAACGGCAACGGCGTCGAGAACTGGTCCGAGTTCTACAATTCCGGCGTGGCCAACGACATCGCTTCGACGGCCAACGACTACCCGGTCTGCCGCACGCCGTAGACGTCACTCCACCGAGACCAGCCGCACCTTCTTATAGATGCGGCGGTCCAGCGGCAGTCGGGCGTCGATGAAGCCGAGCGCTTCGTCGAACTCGAAGGTGATGGTGGGAATGGGCGGGCTGATGCTGATGATCAGCTCGAAGCTCCACAGGCTCGAGAGCGTGTCGTGACCCTCCATCGCCTCGGGCGGCGGCGGCGGCAGCTTTTCGGCGGCAGCCCGCACGTCCTTGAGCGCTTCCCGGTCGACGTTCTGGTCACTCGACGGCTCGACCAATTCGACCTTGAGCAGCTTGCCCTCCTTGTCCTGCACCACGCGAATGATGGCGCGGCGGGTGGCCTTGAACTGCTTCGACATCTCGCGCTGCAGTTCCTTGCGCGCGTCGAGGTCGACGCCCTGCACGCCCTGAATGTTGTTGGTCACCGGCGCACGGCGGTTGGGCGTGAGCGCCGAGCCGTCGATGGGTGAACCGCCTCGCCCGAAGGCCGCGGCGTGGTCCAGCCAGATTTCGTTGGCCACCTTGAAGTTCTGCCCGGTCTGCTCGACCAGGCCTTTCAGACCCGCGCCCGCGACGCGGTCGGCGTCCCAGTTCTTGATGAGCGCCTTGCCCAACTGCGCGTAATACGGGTGCACCAACCCGCGGTCGACCCGGCCCTTGCCGATGGTCTCTTTGGCGGTGGTGCCCACCAGGTCGGTCGCGCGGTCGAGCCCATGCAGCGAGCGCACCCCGTCGTCGACCCCCGCATCGATGGTCAGCGAGAGCGCGAACGAGCCCGAGGGCACCAGCGAAGGTGTCAGGTTCGTCAGCTGCGGCTCGCGGCGCGGCAGGTCACGGGGCACGTCGCTGGCCGGCGGCTCGACCTTCGGCTCTTGAGCCACCTCGACCGGGCGAGGGAGCGCCCTCGGGCGCGCGGGCTCGACGCGGGGCGCGGGCTTCACCGGCTCGGGCTCCTTCACCGGGGGAGGTGGAGGCTTGGGCGGTGGGGTCGGCTCGACCTCGATGAAGACCAGCTCGCCGCTGGCCTGCTTCGGCGGTGGAACCACCTGGTCCGCATGGGTAGCGACGTACGCGTACACCGCCCCGTGGAGCGACAGGCTCAGGGCGAGGGTGACGGCGTGGCGGCGCTCGAAGAAGGGCACAGAGAGGTGCTTGCCACCTAACCACGAAATCGCGCGTTCGCCCGAGCAGGCGTTGATGGCACCGCGGTGCTACTCGTCGGCGCGCGAGTTCTTCCCGTCCTTCTCCGTTTCCAGCCCCGCGATTGGCGCAAAGACGTTCTGCCGCGTCATGAACCAGGCCCAGGTTCCCCACGCGCCGTACGCAACGCCGATCGGCAGGAGCACCCATTCCCACCAGGCCAGTCGAGCGCCTTCGAACGCGAGGGCGAAGACCCCTCCTGCCACGAGGAGGGGCCCGAAGAGCCACGGCGGAAGCCATTTCTCCCAGGGTAAGAACACACGAACGCCTCCCGTGTTCGTTCAACCTGGGAAGGCCGCCCCTATTCCTGCCCAGGCTTCAGGCGCGAGCGGCTCGTGAAGACGGCGTTGAACGCGAGCGCCAGCAGCCGCCGGACATAGGCCTCGTCGGGCGGCCCCAGGCCCACCAACAGCCGCGAGTAGAGCGGCCCGTAGAACAGGTCGAGCGCCGCGTAGATGTCGAGGTCGGCGGCGCACTCCCCTTCGCGCACCGCCCGCTCGAGCCGCTGCACACCCCACGTCTTGCGTGGCAACACCCACCGGGTGACGAACGCCTTCGCGAGCGCCGGGTCGCTCTTCGCGCCAATCATCATCGACAGCAGCGCCTTCCCCAACGGGCTGCGCAAGAGCGCCCCCAACTGGAGAATCTGCTGCTCGAAGTCGGCCCGCGCGCTGCCCAGGTCGGGGAAGCGCAGCTCGGTCTGGGTGTGGGTGAAGAAGCACTCGACCGCCAGCGCCGCGCGGCTGTCCCACCAGCGGTAGATGGTCGCCTTGCCGACCTGCGCCCGGGCCGCGACCGACTCGATGGCGAAGGCCTCGAACCCGCGCTCCTGCAGCTCGACGAAGGCCGCCGTCAGAATCGCCTCTCGCGACGCCTCGCTGCGTGGCCGGCCCTGAGGTTTTCGTGCGGCGGCCATTTCGAGTCGTTACCGTATCGCAATTCGCCGGCCATTTTGCCGGGCGATTTTAGAGAGAGTCACACCACATGGGCCTCAAGCTGCAGACCATCGGCGTCATCGTCAAAGACATGAAGCGCACGCTCGACTTCTACCGCACCCTGGGGCTGCCGATTGCCCCCGATGCGCACGACGACACCAACCTCGACGTCGACCTGCCCAACGGCCTCACCCTCGGCTTCCTCGCCGAGGCCGTCGCGCGCCAGGCCGACCCGAAGTTCCAGACGCCCGTCGGCGGTTCGCTCAACCTGCAGTTCCAGGTCGACGCGCCGGCCGAGGTGAACGCCACCTACGCCCGGCTCACGGCGGCGGGCTACGCCTCGCACGCCGCCCCGTGGGACGCGCCGTGGGGGCAGCGGTTCGCGCGGGTCGTCGACCCCGACGGCCGGGTGGTCAACCTCTACGCCCACCTCTGAGGCTTGCTTTCCCCTTGCCTTGAACCTGCGTTCCATCGACAAGCCGCTCATGCCGATTCGCAGAGGCTCCGTGTCACTGGCGCGTTTTCGCGTCGAAGGAACGTTCCCCAAGGACCTGCGCCGCTGGGTGACGGGCGCGTTGAAGAAAGGGGCCTTCGAGGCCATCGACCCCAAGGGTGACGAAGAGCGCGCGGTGGGCTTCTGCGAACTCGAGAACGTCAACCGCGACGAGTTCGCCCCCGGTGACGTCTTCTTCGGCATGCACGCGCTCTTCGCCTGGCGCGTCGACAAGCTGCGGGTGCCCGGGCTCGCGGTGCGGCAGGAAATGCTCAAGTGGAGCCAGGCCTTCGAGCAGAAGAACAGCCGCCCGCCGGGGCGCCGCGAGAAGGGCGAGCAGAAAGACGTGGTGCGCCGCACCCTGCGCGCCAAGCAAGAGCCGGTGACCAAGCACTTCGACATCAGCTTCGACTTGACGGCCAAGGAGCTCTTCGTCTGGGCCACCAGCCGCGCGGTCATCGAAGAGGTGCAGGCCGCGCTCGAGTCGAACCTGGAAATCAAGCTCATCAGCCGCGTGCCGGCGGCCTTCGTCTCGGCCTCGGCGCTCGACGCCATGACCCCCACCGCCGCGCTGTTCGGAGAGGTCTGACATGGCCGCCAGGAAACCCAGCGCCGAGACGAAGTTCCTTCGAGGCGAAACCGGCGTCGACGGCGCCGCGGTGAACGAAGAGCTCGACCCTGCCGAGGCCGAGCAGGGCAAGGCGAAGGAAGCGCTGCTGCGCGGCCGCACCTGGCTGGGTCGCGAGTGCCTGACCTGGCTCTTGTGGCGCAGCGAATCGACCGAGCCGGTGTGCGAGGCCTTCGGCCAGGAGCTGAGCGTGGTCTTCAACGGCCGGCTCACCCTGCGCGCCGGTGCGGGCGAGGTCACCGAGCTGACGGTCAAGGGCGTCACCAGCCCGTACTCGAAGCAGGTCAAGGCGGCCATCAGCCGGGGCCTGCTGGTGCACGGCGCCACCCTGCAGCTCACCCTCGGCGAGCAGGTCTTCGACCTCTCGACCGACGCCGAGTTCTTCGACGTGAAGTCCGCGAAGCTGCCGGCGCTGATCCACGACGAAGAGGCCGAGAAGCTGGTCGAGCGGCTCGAATTGACCGGCCGCGTCTCGACCCTGCTCGAGGCCATCACCAGGACCTTCATCGCGGTGCGCACCTCGAAGGCCTGGGCCGCCAAGGTGGTGCCAGAGCTGGTGGAGTGGGCGAAGAGCGGCGTCGCGCCTGTTTGACCCGGCCGGCTGCCTGTTTTGATCAGCAGGTCTCTTGACGCTCCCTCGCAGATCGCCTAAGGCCACGACTCTTTCCGATCTCCCACGTCGGGGCATCGGCTGCAGTGTGTCTGCAGAACGTTAACGATTTCGAAGGGATACCACGATGTACGCCGTCATTCGCACAGGTGGCAAGCAGTACCGCGTGGCCGAAGGCGACGTCCTCCGCATCGAGAAGATCGCGGGAGACAAGGGCGCCGAGGTCAAGTTCGACGAGGTTCTGATGGTCGGTGGCACCGAAGCGGTCAAGGTCGGCAAGCCCACGCTCACGGGCGTGAAGGTCACCGGCAAGATCCTTCGTCAGGCCAAGGCGCGTCGCGTCCTCCATTTCCGCAAGGAAAAGGAAGGCTGGACCCGTCTGCGTGGTCACCGCCAGCAGTTCACCGAGGTGAAGATCACCGCCGTCAACGCGGGCTGATTTTCTTCCACCACACTTCAAGCAAGAACAGGGACCAGAACAGCCATGGCTCACAAAAAGGGACAAGGTAGCTCGCGCAACGGCCGCGATTCGAATTCGCAGCGGCGCGGCGCGAAGATCTCCGGTGGTCAGTTCGTGACCGCTGGCAGCATCCTCTTCCGCCAGCTCGGCACCAAGATGCACGCCGGGACCAACGTCAAGGTCGGCCGCGACTTCACGCTCTTCAGCGTCGTCGACGGCGTCGTGACCTTCGAGCGGAAGGACAAGCACCGCAAGCAGGTCTCGGTGTACCCGGTCGAGAACGCCGCGACGAACTAAGTTCGTTCGTCTCGCTGTTCCACCAAGGCGCCGCTTGAAGCAGGGAAAGCCTGCCTCATGCGGCGCTGTTTTTTTATTTTCGCGCCATCGGTGCCCCATGAAATTCGTCGATCAGGTCCGCATCCAGGTCAAAGGCGGCGACGGTGGCAACGGCGCCGTCGCGTTTCGCCGTGAGAAGTTCATCGACAAGGGCGGCCCCTCGGGCGGCGACGGCGGCAACGGCGGCTCGGTCATCTTCGTGGCCGACGCGCAGCTGACCACCCTGCTCGACTTCCGCTACCAGCAGCACCACTTCGCGCAGAAGGGCCAGCACGGTCTGGGCAGCGACTGCAACGGGCGCAACGGCGAAGACATGGTGGTCAAGGTGCCGCTGGGCACCCTGGTCTTCGACGAGAGCACCGGCGAGCAGCTGGTCGACCTGTCGACCGACGGTGAGCGCTGGGTCGCGGCCAGGGGCGGCCGTGGTGGCCTCGGCAACATGAACTTCACCACCTCGACCCGGCAGGCGCCGCGCTTCGCGCAAGACGGCATTCCCGGTCAGGAGTTCACCCTCACCCTCGAGCTCAAGCTGCTGGCCGACGTGGGGCTCATCGGCTTTCCCAACGCCGGCAAGTCGACCTTCGTCAGCCGGGTGTCGCGCGCGCGCCCGAAGATCGCCGACTACCCCTTCACCACGCTGGTGCCGAACCTTGGCGTGGTGGCCTACAAGGACAAGTTGTCCTTCGTCATCGCCGACATTCCCGGGCTCATCGAGGGCGCCAGTGAAGGCCACGGGCTGGGCCACCAGTTCCTGCGCCACGTCGAGCGCTGCCGCGTGCTGGTGCACCTGGTCGACCTGAGCAACGGCGAAGAGGGCCGCGACCCGGTGAAGGACTTCGACGCCATCAACCACGAGCTCGAGGCCTACTCGAGCGTCCTGGCCGACAAGCCGCAGATCGTGGTCGCCAACAAGCTCGACCTGCCGCACGCGCGCGAGGCCCTGGCCGGCTTCACCGCGAAGATGAAGCGCCGCCACATCGAGGTGCTGCCGCTTTCGGGCGCCACCGGCGAAGGTCTGCCTGCGGTGCTCGACGCCTGCGCGAAGGTGCTCTTCAGCAAGAGCAAGCCCACCACCAGCGTTCGCACCAACGCGCCGAAGTCGCTCACCGCCGCGGCGAAGGCCAAGGCGAAGACCAACGCGGCCGCGGCGAAGTCCACGCCGACCGTCGCGCGCCGCAAGCCGGTCGCCTCACGCCTCAAGCGCAAGAACCAGATCAAGCAGGGCGTTCGCGGGAGAAAGCGCTGACATGGGCGGTGGTGGACCGAAATACGAAGCGGCCGACGGCAGGCCGATGCCGGCCGACCTGTTGCTCGCGCCACGCAAGGAGCGCATCGAGCAGGTCGTGGCGGCGCGCACCCGCGCGGTGACGGTGGTGCTCGAGAAGCTCGAAGACACCTTCAACATGGCCGCGGTGCTGCGCACCTGCGAGGCCATGGGGTTGCAGGAAGTGCACGTCATTCGCAACCCTGACGCGCCCTTCGCCCCCAATTCCAAGGTCACCCAGGGCTGCGACAAGTGGCTCGACCTCCACGTGCACCGCGACTTCACCGGCTGCGCGAAGGTGCTGCGCGAGCGCGGGTACAAGGTGCTCGCCAGCGCCATCGCTCCGGGCGCGACCAGCCTGTTCGAGCTGAAGTTCGACCAGCCGGTGGCCATGGTGTTCGGCAACGAGCGCTTCGGCGTCACGCCCGAAGTGCTGGCCAACGTCGACGGCACCTTCTGGATTCCGATGCGCGGCTTCGTGCAGTCGATGAACATCTCGGCGGCGGCCAGCGCGTGCGTGACCCGCGCCATCTCGTGGCGGCTCGAGCACCTCGGGGTGCAGGGCGACCTGAGCGAGCCCGAGCGGGCGCAGCTTCGCGAGCACTTCTCGTACCTCTCGGTCAAGCAGCGCGGCCGGGTGTACCGCAACGGGTGAACACTTCGCGGGCCACGCCGTCTGGAGTTGCACATGCTCACGCTGACCCTGATTTCGCTGCTCTGCGCCGCTGATGCCGGCCCCGTCGACGCGGGGGTGAAGGGTGCTGATGCGGGCGTGGTGCTCGCCGACGCGGGAATGCTCGCCGGTGCCGTCGGTGCGCCGAAGCTGACGCCTGAAGTGAAGGCGCTGGTCGACCGGGTGCAGAGTTTCTACGAGAAGACCGCCGACTTCACCGCCGGCTTCGAGCAGCGCTACGCGTACACGGCCTCCAAGCGCACCCAGACCTCGACCGGGCAGGTGACGTTCAAGAAGCCCGCGCTGATGCGGTGGGAATACGAGAAGCCCTCGAAGAAGACCTTCGTGCTCGCAGGGCAGAAAATCTACGCGTACGACCCCGAAGCGAAGCTGCTCACCGTCGCCGCCATCGGCACCAACCAACTGTCGGCGTCGGTCACCTTCCTGTGGGGTCAGGGCAAGCTGGCTGACGAGTTCGCCATCGTCGCCAGGCCCTGCGCGCCGGTCGACGGGGGCGCCTGCGCCACCCAGGTGCTCGAGATGACGCCGCTCAAGCCCGACCCGCGCTTCAAGCGAGTGCTGCTCGAGGTCGACCTGAAGACCGCGCAGGTGCTCAAGAGCACCGTCATCGACCCCGACGGCTCGCAGAACGCCATCTCGTTCCTGGACCTGAAGACCAACACCGGTGTCGACGCTGCCGGCTTCAAGCTCAACGTGCCCCCCGACACCCAGGTGCAGGACTTCACCGGCGGCGCGAAGCCCACGCCTGACGCGGGGAAGTAATCACCAGGTCCCGGTGTAGGTCAGCGACGGGAGGATGAGGCAGCTCCCTCCGTCGATGACCACGTCGGGCGAGGCCCCGAAGTCCCACTGCACGAAGTGCACGTCGGTCAGCGCGAAGCCGAACGTGCCGGCGTCGGGGCTGGTGCCGAGCGCCGTGACGCTCACCGTGCCCGCCTGCGCGAAGTAGTCGAGCGCGCAGCCGTTTCCCGTCGAGTCGCAGGCCAGCGAGAGCCGCACGCACCCGTCGCAGTGCTGGTAGTCGAGCTGCGGCTGGCTGACCATCACCGGGAGCGTCGGGGTGGTGGCGAAGAAGTACTCCACGCTCAGCAGGTCGAACTTCGAGGCCGTCGCCGAGGGGCGCAGGAAGTACGCGCCGTCGAACGGTGGCACCACACTGCGCGCGGCCGTGTAGCCGGCCGAGAGCAGATCGCCGCCGGTGAAGGGGGGAGCCGTCTGGCAGTTCGAGGTGGGGCCGGCGTCGACGCCACCATCGGTGAGCGAGGAGCCCCCCCCACCACCCGCGCCGCCGCCGGTGACGGCACCGCCGCCGCCAGCTCCACCCTGCCCCGAGTCGACCACGCCCGCGTCGGAGCCGGGAGCGCCGCTGCACGAGAAGAGCACCACCGCCATCAGGGTCACCACGTTCGAGCGCGTCATCGCGAGGGACCGTAGCCGAAAACCCGGCGGGCCCTGCAACGGCCTCGAGGGAACCGGCCCGACTGGGTGTCTGGTCGGCGTGGGTCGGAAGCGAGGTGATCGAAGGCGCTGGTGGAGCCAGGCTGAGCGACCCGTCGACCGTCAGCCCGCCTGCCATTCAAGCCGGGCGCCAAGCTGCTCGTTGGCGGGAGCGCGACGGGCTCACCTCAGATCTGGTTCGGCTTCTTACCCGCCCGCAGCATCAACGCCCGGAACTCCGGCGAGTCGACCCGCATCACCAACAGCTTGAGCGAGGTGTCTTCATCGAGGAGGACCCGCCGCTCCTCACCACTGAGCAACTGCATGGTGCCAGCGCGATGCCCCGAGGGCAGCACCAGGTCGAAGTGCACGCCGTACCCGTCACCGCGCTCGCTGGGCAAGAGCACCAACCGGTAGTCCGGCGCCACGCTCTGGTTCGCGCGCTTCTCGACGATGATGTGCCGCCCCTCGAAGCCCAGCAGGTTCGGCGCCGCCACCGTCTTGCCGTGCTGCTCGACCTCGACCTTGAAATACAGCTCGTCGGGCACCCGCGCGCTCGAGCCGGTGGAGCAGCCGACGACCGCGGCCATCAGGCCACACAGGAAGAACAGTGGGAAGCGATTGGACCGCATGCGTGTTCTCCCAAGCAACGACGATACCGTCGACCCGACCACCGTACTTCCGGCGGGTTGGCTGCAGGCGCGTGCTCGGACAGACTGACCTGATGACACGCTCGGCTCCCTGCGCTGACAGACTGACACACGACGAACGGGACCCCGCGCGATTGCCAGGGGCCGTGAACGGTTGGAACACCAGAGCCGCGACCTTGTTCCCGGGGCTCGCGCGATGACTCCCGCCGAGCTGCGCCAACAGTTTCCGGCCCTTCGCTCGTGGACCTGGCTCAACGCCGCCGCGTCCTCCCCCACCTCCGCCCCGGCGCTCGCCGCCATGGAGGCGTACCTGCGCGAGACCGCCGAGTCGGGCGATCTCCAGTACGCAAAGTGGGCGCGCTTTCGTGAGGGCCTGCGGGCCCGCCTGGCCGCGTACGTGGGCGCGACCGCCAGGGAGCTGGCCTTCGTCCCCACCACCTCGTTCGGCTTCAACGTCATCGGCCGCATGCTGCTCGCCCGCGGGCAGACCGAGGTGCTCACGCTGGAAGGCGAGTTTCCGTCGACGGTGATTCCGCTCCTCCACGCGGGCCTGACGTTGAGAGTCGTGAAGAGCCGCCCCGACGGCACCTGGCCACTGGCTGCCATCGACGCCGCGCTGCGACCGACCACCAACGCCGTCGCCGTCTCCATCGTGCAGTACGCCAGCGGCTACCGCGTTGACCTGACGGGCCTGGCCGCGCTGTGCCGCGCGCGCGGGCTGACCCTCATTCTCAACGGCGCGCAGGCGCTGGGCCAGGTGCCCATCGATCTCGCAGCGCTCGGTGCGTCGTTCTTCGCCGCGCCGGGGCAGAAGTGGTTCTTCGCCGGCTACGGCCTGGGCACGCTCGTCATCCGGCAGGACTGGCTCGACGCCGTGCCCCTGCCGCTGGGCGGCTGGCTGTCCGTCGCGCCTGCCGAGCAGTACCAGTCGTGGCTGCACACCACGCGCGTCGACGACGAGCACGGCTTCGTGGCCACCGGGGGCGCGCTGCTCCGGAAGGAAGCCTCGGCGCTCGAGGTGGGCGCCGGTTCCCTGCTCGGCCTCCACGCGATGGACGCAGCGCTGCACCTGCACGAAGCGGTCGGCACCGCGAACGTGCTCACGCACAACATCGCCCTGCAGCTCGAGCTTCGCCGTCGGCTGCGCGAGCGCGGCTTCTGTCCCCGGCTGCCCGATGACCCCACGTTCCTCTCGGGCATCTGCGTGTTGCCCGTGCAGGGAGACCCCGCAGAGGTGGTGCGCGCCCTGGTCCGCGAACACCAGATCATGACGACGCCGCGGGGGGGCGGCGTGCGCATCTCGACCCGCGGCTACAATTCCATGGAGGACGTCGACCGGGTGGTGCGCGCGCTCGACGCGCTCGGCGTCAAACCGGCTACCGCGGCGGGTTGAGCGACGACGGTGCCTGGTTCGAGCGCACGCCGAGGCCCTGAATGATGCTGCAGTAGCGCGACACGTTTCGCGATAAACCCACCCTCGACGATGGACCGGACCGAACGAATTCTCGACCTGGTGGCGCTGCTGCTCGACGCACAGGCGCCGGTCTCGTGGGGCGAGATTCGCGAAGCGTTCCCCGACGAATATTCGGGCTCGCAGGACGCCGCCGAGCGCAAGTTCGAGCGCGACAAGGCCGAGCTGCTCGAATTGGGCCTGCCCATCACCTGGACGCCCGCGACCGACGAGCACCTCGAGGGCTACGTCATCGACAAGTCGGCGTACTACCTACCCGAACTCGCCCTCGCCCCGGCCGAATTGGCGGTGCTCTACGCGGCAGGCTCAGCGGTGCTGACCTCGGGCGCCTTCCCCGGTCGCGAAGACCTGGCGCACGCCCTGCGGAAGATTTCGTTCTTCGCCGACGGCCAACTGCCCCCGCCCAAGGTGCGGCTCGAGCTGTCCGAATTGACCGGGTCTCGCGAGCTGCCCGCGCGCCTCGAAGCGCTGTGGGGCGCCATCAACGCGAAGAAGTGGGTCGACCTCGAATACTTCTCGCCCTTCTCGGCCCAGGTCACCCACCGCCGGGTCGACCCCTACGGGCTGGCCCTGCGCCGCGGCATGTGGACCCTGGTCGGCTGGTGCCACCTGCGTGGCGCAGTGCGCTCGTTCCACGTGCACCGCGTGCGCGCCTTGACGGTCAACGCGTCGAAGCCCCGCAGCGCCGACTTCCAGCTGCCCGCCGCCTTCAGCCTCGACGAGTACGTCGCCGCCTGGCCCTGGCAACACCGCTTCCACCCGCCGACCGAGGTCACCGTCGAGCTGCGCGGTGAGCTCGCCCCGCTGGCGGCCAGCCTCTTCGGCGTCACCGCGCCCGTCTCGAACGAGCGCTCGACCTTCACCCTGAGCGTCACCGACCTCGAGGGCCTGGTCGGCTACGTGCTCTCGCAGGGGCCCGACGCGCGGCTGCTCGCGCCCGAGAGCGCCGTGCAGGCCCTGCGTGCAGCCGCGACGGGCGTGCTCGACGCCCACCGGAGCTCGCCATGAGCGTGCAGGAGCGCCTGCGGCGCCTGCTCTTCCTGGTGCCGTACGTCGCCCGCAACCCCGGCCAGAAGGTCGCCGAGGTCGCCGCGGCGCTGGGCATTTCGAGCAGCCAACTGCTCGAAGAGCTCGACCTGCTGACCCTGGTGGGCCGCCCGCCCTTCCAGCCCGACGACTTCGTCGACATCTACGTCGACGACGACGAGCGCGTGTACGTGCAACTGGACCAGCGCCTGTCGGCCCCGCCCCGCCTGACCGCCGAAGAAGGCGTGGCGCTCGCGGCGGCCGCGGCCCTGCTCAAGCCGGCGAGCAACGACGCGCTGCGGGCCGCGCTGAGCAAGCTCGAGGGCGTGTTGCCGCCGCATGCGCTCGAGCGCTACCGCGCCATGGGCCGTCAGCTCGACGTGGCCGAGGGCGGCCCCGATTCGCTCGCCGAGCTGGCCCAGGCCGTGGCCGAGCGCCGCGAGGTGGTACTCGACTACTTCGCGGCCTCGCGCGGCCAGACCGAACAGCGCCGCGTGCAGCCGTGGGAACTGGTGAGCCATCGCGGCCAGTGGTACCTGTCGGCGTTCTGCCTGACGCGCGGTGGCCAGCGGCTCTTCAAGCTCGACCGCATCGCGAAGCTCGAGCTGACCCGCACCACCTTCACCCCGCCTGCCGGCGCGACGGGCGCGGCACTGCCCACCTCGACGGCGACGCCGGTGACCGTGCGGTTTTCCCGCTCGCGCGCGCCCTACGTTCGCGAGCGCTTCGGTTCGGCGGTGCGCGAGCTGCCCGACGGCGAGGTCGAGGTCGAAGTGCCCGGCGATTCGGAGCGCTGGCTGACCCGCTGGGTGCTCTCGTTCGGCGGCGCGGCCCGGGTCACGGCGCCTGCGGCCGCCATCGCCCAGGTCGAGCGGGCGGCGCGCGCGGTGCTCGAAGGCTGAGCCTCATTCCCCGATGGTGGTGTAGCGGTACTCGGGGTCGTCTTCGTCTTCCTTCTGCTCGCCGAACACCGCGTTGGGCAGCGCCTTCTTCACCAGCGCCTGGTCGTCTTCCGAGAAGTAATTGTCTTCCAGGTGCAGTTCCTTCAGGTGCTTGAACTTCGCCGCGTTGGCCACCAGGGCCTGCGCCGACTCGGTGCCCATGATGCCCATGCTCAGGTCGAGCACCTTCAGGCGCGGGAGCACCTTCGACTTCGCCACCGCCTCGACCAGCGCTTCCTTCCATTCGCTGTTCTCGAGCCCCAGCCGCTCGAGCGCCGGCAGCCCGGCGCCGTCGAGAAGGCCCTTGAGCGAGGCCACGGTCGAACTGCAGCCATAGTCTTCGCGACCGAACATCAGCTCGAGGTGGGTCAGCTTCGGCAGGGTGGCCGCGCCCAGGCCCAGCGGCGCCTTCTTGTCGAGCCCACCCGACTTGAAGACCAGCTTCTCGAGGTGCGGCGCGTCGATGTCGCCGAAGTCGATGCGGGTGCCGTCGTCGCTGCCCGCCGAGCCCTGCAGCAGCAGCGTCTTGAGGTGCGGCACGGCCGGCCACAGCGCGCTCAGGTCGCCCACGCGGCGCCACGACGGCTGGTCCATGTGGTCGGCGTCGGGGCTCAGGTCGAGCGTCTCGAGGAAGGGCAGCGGGCCCGCCTCGGCGATGGCTTCGATGAGTCCGTCGAAGTGCCAGCCCTCGGGGTCTTCGCTGGGCGGCAGGCCCAGGGTGAGCGAGCGAATGAAGTGACCTGCGGGGTGCGCGAGCACCTTCGAGAGCGTCTCTTCCATCTTGCCGTCGCCGCCGCTGTCGGCGTCGTCGGGCTGGAAGTCGAACGAGGCGATGACGCCGTTGGCCCAGACCACGTCGGCCTCGAGCTCGCCCATCAGCTCGGTGAGGGCCGCCTTCTGCTTCGCGGTGTCGGGCTTGCCGCTGACCCCGGCGGCGATGACCTCGGCCCAGGTCACGCCCTGCTCGAGCAGCCAGTCGGCGAACACGCCCCAGGTCTTCTGATCGTCGGGGTTGGCGACGATGGCCGCCTCGAGCTCGGGGTTGTGCGGCAGCTTCGGCGCACCGCCGACCTCGACGTAGCCCTTGCCGACCTTCTCGGCGATCAGCTTCCTGGTGTCGGCCTTCGCGTCGGCCGCGGTGTCGAAGTCCTTTTCCTTTTCCTGCCCGGCGGTGCCCAGCTTGCCGTAGCGCACCACCTGCTGCTCGCCTTCGACCTTCACTTCCCAGAACTTGTTCGAGCTGCCTTCCGAGAAGTGGAAGCGACGGAAGCCGGGCTCGACCACCACGGGCTCGGGAGCGACCGCCACCTTCATCGGCGGCGCGGCCTTCGACGTTGGCGGGGGCGCGGCCACCTCCGCCGGGGCGACCGGAGCCGGAGCCGCCGCGACCGGAGCCGCACCGCCGCCGCTCTTCTCGACGTACCCCTTGCCGGTCTTTTCCTT
>CAIWFK010000134.1 GCA_903911905.1 uncultured Myxococcales bacterium | reverse complement strand
TCCCTCGATTCAGAAGGTCTTCCAGGGCGCGGCGTGGGGCGAGCGCTTCGTGTGGGACTTCTACGGCGTGGGCTTCGCCGGCAACATCAAGCGCCGCATGCTGATGTACGAAGAGTTCGTCGGTCACGCCCTGCGCAAGGACTACCCGTTGCGCGGCCGCCAGGGTCTGACCCCCGAGCGCCCGATCAAGGACATCTTCCGCGGTCCCGGCACCAACGGCGTGCACGACTAACCGTTCGCCTTCCCCCTTTTTCGCAACACCTTCAGGAAACGATCATGGCTTCTGGCGACGAATACGATCCGACTCCGAGCGACGACGAGCTCGAAGCGCACCTGCAGACCCGCAACATGGTCATCAACCTCGGGCCCTCGCACCCCGCGACGCACGGCACGGTGCGCCTCCGCCTCGAGCTCGACGGCGAGACCATCGTCAAGATGGACACCGAGATCGGCTTCCTTCACCGCGGCTTCCAGAAGAGCTGCGAGAACGTCACCTGGACCCAGGTGCTGCCCTACACCGACCGGCTCGACTACGTCGCCTCGCTGGGCAACAACTTCGGTTACCTGACCGCGGTCGAGAAGCTGATCGGCATCGATATTCCGCTGCGGGCCAAGTACATCCGCGTGATCGGTGCCGAGCTGCACCGCCTGGCCAGCCACCTGACCACCGCCGGCGCGCTCGCGCTCGAGCTGGGCGGCTTCTCGGCGTTCCTCTACGCCATCGAGGCCCGCGAGCTGCTCACCGACCGCGTGACCGAGCTGACCGGCGCGCGCCTGACCACCAGCTACGGCCGCATCGGCGGGCTCAACCGCGACCTGCCTCCCGGCTGGAGCGAGAAGACGCTCAAGAGCCTGGTGAAGGTCGAAGAGCTGGCCGCCGAGGTCGACGCGCTGCTGACCCGCAACCGCATCTTCACCGACCGCACCAAGGGCACGGGCGTCATCTCGAAGGCCGACGCGCTGGACTTCGGTTTCACCGGCCCCTGCCTGCGCGCCTGCGGCGTCGACTACGACGTGCGCAAGGCGAACCCGTACTGGGTCTACGACAAGCTCGACTTCGAGGTGGCGGTTGGCCACAACGGCGACAACTTCGATCGCTACTACATGCGGGTGATCGAGATTCGCGAGTCGCTGAAGATCGTTCGCCAGGCGCTGGCCGACCTGCCGCCCGGGCCGGTGCTGATCGACGACTGGCGCATCGCGCTGCCTCCGAAGGACCAGGTGTATGGGTCGATCGAAGGCGTCATCGCCCACTTCAAGCTGGTGATGGAAGGCGTGCCGGTGCCTCCCGGCGAAACCTACAGTTGCACCGAGTCGCCCAACGGCGAGCTCGGCTGGTACCTGCGCAGCGACGGCTCGGGGCGGCCGTACAAGTGCCACGTGCGCGCGCCTGGCTTCAACCTGCTCTCGGGCCTGGCCCGCATGTGTGAGGGACGTATGCTGGCCGACCTGATCCCGACGTTCGACACCATCAACATGATCGGCGGGGAGGTCGAACAGTGAGCGACGAGAAGAAGGTCGAGACCGTGGCCCCGCCCAAGCCGCCGGGCCCCCCTGCCCCGCCGCCCCCGAAGAACCCGGGCCTGGTGACCTTCGTGGTCGACGGCAAGGAAGTGGTGGCCAAGCCGGGCACCAACATGATCGACGCGGCCAAGACGGTCGGCGTCGACATTCCCTACTACTGCTACCACCCGCGGCTCACCGTGGCGGCCAACTGCCGCATGTGCATGGTCGAGTCGTCGATGGCGCCGGGCGGCAAGCTGGTGCCCGCCTGCCAGACCGGCATCGCCGAGGGCGTGGTCATCAAGACCGACACGCCCAAGGTGCGCGACCAGCAGAAGATGGTGATGGAGTTCCTGCTGCTCAACCACCCGGTCGACTGCTCGATCTGCGACCAGGCCGGCGAGTGCAAGCTGCAGGACTACTACCTCTCGCAGCAGCAC
>CAIWFK010000133.1 GCA_903911905.1 uncultured Myxococcales bacterium | reverse complement strand
GTCGCCGCCGCCGAGGTGCAACTGGCCCTCGCCGACCTGCTGACCGCGCGCGAAGAGCACCGCACGCTCGCCGCGCCCGCCCAGCGCCGCGCCGTCGAGCTGGCCGACCGCGCGATGACGCTCGCCGCGCCGCAGCCCGAGCGCCTGCTCGCGCCCACCCTGGCCGCCGTGCGCGCGCGCCTGGAACTCTCGCGCCTGACCGACGACGAGGCCGAGCAGCGCGCCCTGGTGACCAGCGCGGTGACGCTCTCGAAGTCGGCGCTCGCCCTCGCCCCCGACGACGCCGATGCCCGTGCGCTCTCGAGCGAGGTGCTCACGCTGGTCGCCGTGGTCGAGCGCACCGGGCTCGACCCCCGGGCTGCGGTGGCCAGCCTGGTCTCGTCGGTGGGCCTGATGCGGCGCGCGCTCGAGGCCCGGCCGGCCGACACCCAGTTCGAGGTCGCGCTCATCGACCGGTTGAGCCTGCTCGGTTCGGCGGCGCGCGGCGTCGACGACGAGACGCTGGCCCACGACTCGCTGACCGAAGCGCGCAACCGGTGCGAGCGGCTGCTGCGGCAACAGCCCACCCGGGTCGGCGTGCGCCAGTCGCTGGTGGAAATCGAGGTCAACCTGGGCGAGGCCGACGAGGCCTGGCGCAACCTCCGCACGCTCGACGCGCAGGGCCACCTGGGGCGTATGCTCGAAGCCGCGCCCGCGCTGGCCTTCTACACCGCGCACTTCGAGGAAGCGGTGCGCTACTCGCAGCACGCGGCGGTGTCCGATCAGCCCACCGCCATCCTCTTCCGCGGGCTGTCGCTGGCCATGCTCGGTCAGCCCGGCGACGCCCTGGTCGCGCTGCGCAGCCTGAAGGACGATTCCATCGCCTCGGTGCTCTGGGCCCGCGGCCTGGGTGAACCGCCGTCGCGCGGGGCCAGCGCCTTCGCCCGCGCGGTCAGGGACTTCGTGACCGCCTACGACGCGGCCCTGCCCATCACCGACATCGCGCCCCTGCGGGCGGCCCACCGGCAGCTCATTCGCCGGCTCGAGGCCAGCCTGCCGAAGTGATGGTCTGCCCCCGCCTGCTCTGGTAGCCAGCGCTGCAGGAGGTCGTTCGTGTTCCCGTTCCCAATCAAGCGTCCGTCTGCTCTCGTGGTGTGCCTGTTGACCGCTCAGGTGGCGGTGGCCCAGGTCGCCGCTTCCGACGTCGAACAGGTGTGGCTCGACCCCGGCGGGCGGGGCTCGCTGCAGGTCGGCAACGGGCAGACGCTCAAGCCGCTCGACTTCCGCGTGGGGGCCTCGCTCTTCTACACCCGCGACAACCTGCGCGCGCAGGGCAGCGCGCTGCTCTCGGACCGCATCGGCTTCCAGGTCTTCGGCGCGCTCGGCATCACGGACTGGCTGGAAATCGGCGCCAACGTGCCGGTGCTCGCCTACCAGGGCGGTTCGGCCGACGTGGCCTCGGGTGGTCTGGGCAACCCCTGGCTGCACGTGAAGGTGGCCGTGCTCGACTGGCACCACCCGGTCTCGTTGGCCATCGACCTCGGCGCCGGTGTGCCGGTGGGCACCGGGCCCGCGCTGGGCAACGGCGGCTTCGAGTTCGCGCCGAAGGTGCAGGTCGGCCGGGTGTTCGACGCCTTCCAGGTCGGCGGTGAAGTGGGCCTGTTGCTGCGCGGCAACGCGAACTACGGCACGGCCGGCGACGTGGTCGGCTCGCAGGTGTGGCTGGCCGGCATGGTGACCGGGGTGAGCACCTCGGGCCCGCGCGGCGAATTCACCCTGCGCGTGGTGGCCCCGCTGAACGGTGGCGGCGCGGGCGCCGAATCGCTGCTCGGCCTGCGCTGGCCGCTCGGCGACGTCGAGCTCTTCGGCGCGGCGGGCCCCGGCTTCTTCGGTGGCCCGGCGACCCCGTCGATTCGTGCCTACCTCGGCGCGGCGTTCGCCAACACGCCGCTGACCCGGCCCGCCTGTGTCGAAGGCACCGAGTACGTCATCGCCGACTGCCCCGCGCTCGACTTCGACCACGACGGCATTCCCAACGCGTCCGACAAGTGCCCCACCGTGCCCGAGGACAAGGACGGCTTCGAAGACCAGGACGGCTGCCCCGACCCCGACAACGATCACGACGGCGTGCCCGACGCGCAGGACAAGTGCGTCGACGTGGCCGGCCCCGCCGCCAACCAGGGCTGCCCCGACACCGACGCCGACCACGACGGCATCGTCGACCGCCTCGACAAGTGCCCCACCGAGCCCGAGGACAAGGACGGCTTCGAAGACGACGACGGCTGCCCCGAGCCCGACAACGATCACGACGGCATCGCCGACGCGGTCGACGCGTGCCCCAACCAGGCCGGCATCGCGCAGGAAAAGGGCTGCCCCGCGAAGGACACCGACGGCGATGGCGTCTCCGACTACGAAGACAACTGCCCCACCGAAGCGGGCGTGAAGGAAAACGCCGGCTGCCCCGCCGCCCAGAAGCAGTTGGTCGTCATCACCAAGGACTCGCTGAAGATTCTCGACAAGGTCTACTTCGACAACGGCCGGGCCAGCATTCAGGCCCGCTCGAACGCGCTGCTCGACAACGTGGCGGCGGTGCTCACCCGCCACCCCGACCTCGCCCTCGAAATCGCCGGCCACACCGACGACGTCGGCAAGCCCGAGTCGAACAAGAAGCTCAGCCAGGAGCGCGCCGAGGCCGTGAAGGCGTACCTGGTGAAGAAGGGCGTCGCCGAGAACCGCCTGCGAGCCATCGGCTACGGGTCGGACAAGCCGTCCGTGCCCAACGACTCGCCCGCCAACCGCGAGGCCAACCGCCGCGTGGAGTTCAACCTGGCGAAGTAGCCGTCAGCGCAGGCTGGCCCCGGCGGAAGCCGCCGTCGGGGTCACCGTCACCCTCTTCAGAGGTCCAGGTCGAGCCGCGAGCCCACCAGCGACTGCCAGCGCGCCGTCGCCGCGTTGCGCTCGGGGTCGGGCCCGTCGGCGAAGTAGCCGTAGTTGTCGCCGAAGGCGCGCGAGAGCTCTTCGATGGCGGCCAGCCGCAGGTCGAAGTCGTCGGCGTCGAGCGCTTCCACCAACCATTCGATGCGGCGGCGATCGCGGGCCCGGGCCCACCACTGCGTCCACTGCGCGGTCTGGGTGCCGTAGCCCGCGCGGGTGATTTCCTTGAGCGCGTCGGCGGCCGACTGCGCGCACAATTCGTCTTCGCTGCCCGTCAGGTTGATGAGCCCGTCGATGCTGTCGCGGTCGTGCAGCACGCCCAGCGCGCGCGCGGCCAGGCTGCGGCGCAGGGTGTCGCTCGAGCCCAGTTCCTGGCGCAGCTCGGGCACCCGGTACTGGAAGTGCGGCAGGTACTTCAGTTGAGCCGCCGCCGCGCGCGCCGCGCTCGAGATGTCGGGCTCGTAGTCGAACAGCCCCCGCAGCACGCCGCTGACCAGTTCGGGGTAGCGCAGCGCCCCTGCCGTCAGCAACGCCAGGTAGCGCGTGTCGGAATCGCTCGAGTCGAGCAGCGGCGCGAGCGCCGTCGCCCCGGCCTGGGCCAGCCGCGCCAACGCTCCGGGCACCGGGCCCAGTTCGTCGGGCTCGGGCAATTCGACCACCGGCAGGCGCGACCACCCCGTCGGCCCGGGGAAGGCGTACGCCAGCGCGTGCGCCGAGGCCTCGGGCGTCTTCATCAGCTCGACCATCGCCATCGAGCGCTCCGACGGGTCGGGGCCGGTGAGCAGGGTGATGAGCCCGTTGAACCACTCGGCGTCGGCCTGGTGCTCGGCCTGCATCTGCTCGGTCAGCGCCTGGCCCTCGAGGGTCGGCTGCACCATCGCCTCGGTGGGCTGGGTGAAGGTCTGCGCCACGCGCGGGTTCTGCTTGCGATGCAGAATCAGCTCGTGGAACGCGTTGGGCAGGTCCTGGCAGAACAGAATGAAGTCGGACAGTCGGCGCTGCGAGACCGGGCGTGAACCGCAGTCGCCGTAGAGCACCGCCACCAGCCGCGACTGCACCTCGACCGGCCAGAGGAAGACCGTGCGCGGCGAGCGCCCCAGCAGTGCCAGGTAATGCTGGCTGAGCGCGTCGGGCGGCAGCGGGCCCACGTAGCTGCCGCGGGTCAGCGCCACGGTGCGGAACACGCTGGCCGCATCGAGCGGAATGGCGACCTGGCGCAGCGCAGCCACGTCGACCTCGCCCCGCCCGTCCCACCCCACGGCGGCGCCGCGCATCACCGCGAAGGCCGACACGTATTCGAAGGTGCGGCGGCCGTATTCGAGCACCACCGAAATGAGCTGCTCGCGGTCGTTGCTGGCCGCACGCAAGCTGGCCCGGGCCTGGGCCAGCGACCATTCGAGTGCGTTCGAGCCCTGCAGGCCGGGAGGCGCGGCCAGAATCGGGCCCGAGGGCACGTTGGGCAGGCTCGGCGCCGGCGCAGGCAGCGGCTGGTGCGAGCTGAGCATCGGCGCCATCGGCGTCATGCCTCCCACCGCGTCGCTCGCGTCGGCGGGCGGGGTCGGCGCGGGCGGAGGCGTGGGCGCGGCCGGCTTGGGCGGCGGGTCGAGGAAGATCTGATCTTCCGGTGCCGCGAGTTCCCCGTCGAGCAGGGGCGCTTCGGGCTCGACCTCGAAATTCATCACCGGCGCCGGCGTCTCGATGGGCGCGGTGGTCGGCGGCGTGGGCGCCGGGGCCCGCGTCACCGGCGGGGCGGGAGCGCGCTTGGCGGTGGGCCGCGCGCTCGGCAGCGAACTGGTCGACGGCCGCGAAGGTCGCACGTCGGGGCGCACCTCGGGCGGCGCGGGCGGCACGTCGATCTTCGCGGTCGGTCCCTTGAGCACCGCGCTGACGTCCGAGAAGTCGAGGTCGGGGTCTTCGAGCGTGCTGGTCGCCAGCGGCTGCAAGGCGTCGGGCCGCCGGGCTTCGACCGCAGGCCGTGGCGCGCCTGCGGGCTTCACCAGACTGGCCGCGGTCGGCCTGGGCGGGGCGAGGGGAATCGGCACTTCGCCAGTGGGCTTGCGCGGCGGCAGCACGCCCCCGGGGAACGAAATGCGCCCCAGCGCTTCGCTCTGGGCCTGCGGTCGCGGCTCGGGCGGTTTGGGCCCGGCGATGCGCGGCGGCGGCGGCACCGGTGCGCTGGGTTGCGCCGCAACGGCTGCGGGGCGCGACGAGACCTCGCGCGCGAAGTTGCCGTAGCCGCGCACGTCGAGCACCCGCGTGTTCTCGTGCTCGCCGAGCACCATGCCGGGGTTGGTGACGTCGCGGCCTTCTTCCGAGCGGGCGAAGGCCTCGTAGGCGATGGGCTCGAGCACCGAGGTGCGCGACTCCTCGACGTCTTCGTCACCGAGTTCGACGATCTGCGCCTTCGGCTTGCGGCCCGTGGCGCCAGGGCTGGACGGCGCCGAGGGCTTGGGCATTTCCACGCCCGCAGCCGCGCGGCGGGTCTTCGGGCGGTCCAGCAGCACCGGCTCTTCGACGATGCCGCGCGCCAACCGCTCGAGCACGTCGGTGGACAGCGAGTCGTCGTCGGCGCCGCTGCTGGTCTGCCCGTCGTCGTCTTCGAGCGGTGCGGGCGGCGTGGCGCGCGACGGGTCGAGCCCCACCAACAAGCGCGTGTACCGGGCGTCGAGCGGCAGCTTGTAGAGCGTCGACTGCCAGTCGCGCACCCGGCACTCCAGCGCCACCCACAGCTCGATCTTCCGCCCCAGCAGGAACCCCAGGTCCTTCAGTTGGGCCTGGGGAATCGGGTACGCGCAGGCCACGTGCAGCGCGTTGCCGTCGATGGACAGCGGCACCACGTTGAGCTGCCGGGCCATCTTGGCCGGCATCAGGGGGCCGGCGTCGGTGTTGGGCTCGAAGTCAGCCAGGTTCACCAGCCGCACGTTGCTGACGTCGGACACCGCCTGCAGCATGCCCGCTTCCGAAATCGCCCCCAGCTCGAGCAGGGCGGTGTCGAGCGTGCCGCCGCGCTGCTGCATGCGCTTCAAGGCCTCGTCGACCATGCGCGCGGGGAGCAACCCGCGGGCGATGAGGTGCTGTGCGAGTCGCTGAGGCATTCGCGAAGGAAACGGGGCAGGCGGGGGTCAGGCGTCGATCAAGCGCACCACGAAGGTTCGCGTGAGCTTGTCATGAAGCGTCTGCCCGTGGCGGTCGAAGAGCGCCAACCAGAACCCCGACAGGAACAGCCCGAACGAGACCAGCGAGAGCCCCGCGCGCACCAGGGCCCGCCCCGCCCCCGGCGCCGCCCCGCTGCCGTCGACCAGGTGAATGCCCGTCAGCCGCCGACCCACGGTGCGCCCGTGGAAGAGGAAGGCGAAGAGCGTGGTGTAGACGAAGGCGAACACCGCCGCGAGCGCGAGCGCCGGCAGGGCCACCGTCATCAGGCTGCGCGCCAGGGCCGCGCCCTTCGGCGCGATGACCATCGCCGCGACGAACACGAAGCCGCCCGCCAGCCCACAGATGAAGCACAGGTCGATGAGCCACGCGCCCACCCGGCGCAGCAGCCCTGCGGGCGTCGCGGTCACCGTGGCCTCGGGCAACGCGGCGCTCATCACCGCAGCGGGAGCGCGCGGAGCCGGGCCCGCCGTCTCGACGGGAACCGCCGCAGGTGCGACCGGTGGGTTCGTTCGTTCGATGGCGAGGGGCGCCGCCGCCGGCCTGGCGAACGGTCCCGGCACGCCGGGCTGGGTGACCAGCAGGTGCGCCGGCAGCGCTCCCGGAATCGCGCGGTACGCCGCGTCGGCCGTCGACACCGGCGCACGGGCTGCAGCGGCGGGTGGTGCCACGGG
>CAIWFK010000132.1 GCA_903911905.1 uncultured Myxococcales bacterium | reverse complement strand
CGAGCAGGAGCGCCTCGAGGGCGGGCCCAGCGCGTCTGCCCCTGGGCTTCAGCGAACCACAGCCCGCCCCTCGGTCCGTGGCGACGAACCCGCGCTCGCCGCCCAGTGCGAGCGCTTTCGGCAGGTGCTGAGCGCCACCCGATTGGTCTGGGCTCTACAGCGTCAACCCCACCGGCAGCGTATCTCCGAGCGCCCGCGCCTCGTCGGCCTGGCTCAACGGCACCACCTCGGCGACCATGGTGCGCCACGTCGCCGGCGCGTCGAGCTGCTCGAGGCGCGTGAGCACCTGCGCACGAACCGCGTCGTCGAGATCCCTCGCGCGATCGCCGGTACGCCGCGCCAGTTGCGAGAGCGCGAACGCAGCCCCATCGTGCTTCTTCGGGTCCGACGCCAACAACGCCGTCACCCACGCCTCCGCCCGCTCGGCGTCGATGACCCGGTGCGCCGCCCCGTGCACCGGCACTCGCGCGCCGAGCCTGCCCAAGGCCCACGCCCACGGCCCTCCGACCGTCTCGGGAAAAGCGAGGCGGGAAACGACCCAGTCCCCCAACTGCCGCTTGGCCGCCGGCGCGAGCAGCTCGAGCGAGGCCGCGCACCGCACCATTTCCTCGAGTGCCTGGGGCTGCACGCCCTTGAGCTTTCCGGCGGGCACGGGCGCGCCGACCGGCACCCGCCGCTCGAGGTGCGGCTCCAGGTACGCCCACACCGCCTGCTGCGCGGCCGCGTCGAGCCCACCGGCGATGCGGCGCAAGAGCACCCAGAACTCGGCCCAGATGGCCTGTTCGCCGTGGTTGGTGACCAGGTCCTTGAAGAGCGTGAAGGTCTGCTGCACCCGCCAGTCGTCGAGCGGGTAGCCGACGCCGGGGCGCAGCGAATACCCCAGCAATTGGTACATCACCTTCTCGTGGTCGGCGCTGCGGCGGCGCTTGCCCACCCCGGCGAAGAGCGGCGTCCACAGCTCGCGCAGCACGGGCACCGTCCACCCCTCGCGAGGGCCGAGCACCTTCTCGAGCGTGCGGAAGAGGTTCTTCACGTCACGCGGCTCGACCGGCAGCGGACGGGTGCCGAAGACCCGCTCGACCTCGGTGGTGGCGTCGGTGAAGCGCGCCGGCATCGACTCGGTGACGGTCAGCGTCTTCGAAGTGGCCGACCCGCGCAGCTCGAATTCCAGCCGCCAGCGTTGCTCGCCCGCCACGCACGAGAGCGCCAGCGTGCCCACCTCGCTCAGGCTGGCGACCAGGTGCACCTTCACCTGCGCGCCCTTCGCCCCGGCGAGAATGGTGTGAATGGGAGGCAGCGCCTTGAAGGCCTCGCCTTCGAGCGAGACCACCTGCCCGGGCTGATCGAGCGAGTCGGCGGTGGTGGCGTACAGTTGGAACTGCACCGGCCGACCCAGGGTGAGGGTGAATTCCCGCTCGCGCAGCTCGACCGTCGAGCCCTCTTCGAGGCCGCGCGGAATCAGGCACACGCCCTTGCGCTCGGTCGAACCCGCTTCGCTGACCACCGCGTAGAAGGCCCGGGGCGCGCCGCCGCCGATCTTCTGGCCCAGCGCCTTGCGCGCCACGCCCGACCACGCTGCGCCTCTGGCCACCGCCAGGTCGAGCGAATCGTGCGCCAGCAGGCGAATCGACGGCGACTCGGGCCAGAGCGCCGACACGGTCGACACCAGCGCCCGGGTGAGGGCAGGGGAATTGAAGACGCCGCCGTTGAGCAGAATGGCGTCGGGGCGCGGCAGCCCGCTGGTGGTGCCCAGCGCGCGCTGACCCGCCGCAGCGTGGGCCTTGAGGAAGGCCACCAGGTGCCGGGTGATGGCCGGGTCGCTGGCGAAGGGCAGGCCCAGCTCGACCACCGCGCCACGTCGGGCGAGCGCCGGCACGTCGTCGACGCCGACCTTCGGGAAGAAGCCCTCGACCACCACCCGCTCGACTTCGTCGCGGGTCAGCTCGGCGCTCAGCGTGCTGCCGATGAGTCTGGAGCCCGCGGCCGCGATGGTCAGGCGCTGCGAGGTCTCGGTCGTCGAGCCCAACAGGGCTTCCTTGGCGGTGCGCGCGGCCTGAATGGCCTGCGCCCACTGCGCAGCGTTGAAGCGCCGCCCGTCGGCGAAGACCTTCTGTTCGACGGCGCGGGCCAGCGCCGCGTCCATGTTGTCCCCGCCCAGCAGCACGTGGTCGCCGACCGCGATGCGCTGCAGCGCCGGGCCTTCGGGCAGCATCGCCACCTGCACCAGCGAGAAGTCGGTGGTGCCGCCGCCCACGTCGACCACCAGGGCCAGCCGCACGTTCTCGAGCGCCTTGTCGAGCGCACTGCGGTGCCGCGAGGTGAAGTCGTAGAACGCCGCCGTGGGCTCCTCGAGCAGCGTCAGCGTGCCCAGCTCGAACCCCGCGTCGCGGGCCGACTGCAGGGTCAGCGCGCGCGCCGCTTCGTCGAACGAGGCGGGAATGGTGAGCACCACCTGCTGGTCCTCGAGCGGCGCGTCGGGGTGCGCCTGGTTCCAGGCCTGCGCGAGGTGGCGCAGCAGCTCGGCCTGCGCGGCGACCGGAGACTGGCGCGGCACGTCGGCGGGCGCACCCCAGGGCAGAATGGCTGCCTGGCGATCGACGCCCGAATGAATCAGCCACGACTTGGCCGAGGTGATGACCCGCCCCGGCACCCGCGCGCCCTGCCAGCGGGCCAGTGCGCCGACCACGTTGGGGGTCGAGCCCCACGGCAGCGCGAGCGAGCCCGGGGGAAACTCGCCCTCGAAGGGCAGGTACACGGCCGAGGGCAGCAGGGGCCAGGGCGCCAGCTCTCCAGGGCGCACCAGTTGCGGCACCGGCACGTCGCGCACCACGGCCTTCGCGCCGAGCGAGGGCTCGACGTACGCCATGGCGCAGTTGGACGTACCGAGATCGATTCCGACGACGAAGCGCGACATCGCGTGGTTGGCCTAGTTGATGGTCACCGGAGCGCAGGTCGACACGCCCGCGCCCACGATGGTCTTGCCGGTGTCAGGCACGGCGTCGGTCACGGCGCCAGTCTGACCGTTCATGCGCCAGACGTGCGTCGAGGCGTCGGTGTCGCGGCGCAGGAAGATCCAGAAATCGCCGCCCCAGAAGCCGAAGGCCCACGCCATCGGCTGGCCCTGCAGCGCGGCGGCAGGGAAGGTGGTGGTCTGCGCGCCGGTGGCCTTGTCGAGCTGCGAGACTCTGGGCGGCGTCAGGTTGGGGAAGAAGGCCCACAGCTTCGCGTCGCCCGTGCCCGTCAGCTCGGGCGCACCCGAGAGCGTGCCCAGGGTGGTCACCGGGTACGGCGGCGTGGTCGACAGCGTGCCGAAGGTGGTGGTCGACAGCGAGCTGG
>CAIWFK010000131.1 GCA_903911905.1 uncultured Myxococcales bacterium | reverse complement strand
GGCGTTGAGCATGGCGATGCGACCCGAGACCTGGGCGCCGACCTGCACGGTGACGAGGGCCGACACGGTTCCGGTGGCCGTGACGCGGCCCAGAATGGTGCCCTTCTCGAGCGCGGTGGTGACGTACTTCGGCGCCGGCGGGGCGCGGTTCTTCCAATACGTGAAGCCACCGACGGCCAGGCCGACCACCACCACGAGGGGAACGACGATCTTCATCACTGCGCCCATGCCCACCTCTTCTCGCAGCCGCCCAACACCTGAAATGGAAAAAGGTAGAGAACCGACGTACCTTTCGACTGATGCCCTTCATGACACTGACTTCGCTGATCCTGTTAGGGGTCATCGACCCGTCCGTTCTTCCTGTGACGCAGGTGAAGAACCGTCGCCTCGAGCGCAACCAGACGGTCGCCAAAGCCATGCACGACGCAGGGCTCGACGACGCGACCGTCACCGCGCTGCACGGGGCGCTGGGGGCGGCCGAGTTCAACTTCAAGAAGGCGCGCCCGGGCGACCAGTTGCGCTTCGTTTTCAACCACGGCGAGTTGGACCGCCTCGACTACCGGCGCAACCTGCTGACCGAATGGCAGGTGCGGCGTGACGGCGATCACTACGTGGCCCGCAGGCGTGAAATCGAACGCGAGCAGCGCATCGACGTGGTCGAGCTGACCATCGAATCGAGCGTGTGGGACGCGGCGCTGGCCGCCGGGGAAAAGCCCGACGTGGCGGTCACCCTGTCCGACGTCTTCGCCTGGGACCTCGACTTCTACCGCGACGTGCAGAAGGGCGACCGCATGCGCGCGGTCATCGAGAAGGTGATGCACAAGGGCCGCGTGCTCGAGTACGGCAACGTGCTGGCGGCCGAATACGTGGGCTCGTCGGTCGGCACCAAGCGCACCTTCCGCTACCACCTGCCCGACGGTACCGATGCGTACTTCGCCGAAGATGGTACCAGCGCGCGCAAGACCTTCCTCAAGAGCCCGCTGAAGTTCGCGCAGGTGACCAGCGGCTTCGGCGGCCGCTTCCACCCCATCATCAACCAGTTCGGCAACCACAACGGCGTCGACTTCAGCGCAGGCCCGGGCCCGCCGGTGTGGGCGGTGGCCGACGGCACGGTGACGCGAGCGGGCTGGGACGACGGCGGCGGCAACATCGTGTGCCTCAAGCATTTGATGAGCTTCGAGACCTGTTACATGCACCTCTCGAAGATCGACGTGAAGGTCGGCGAGCGCATCGCGCAGAAGACCGTCATCGCCGAGTCGGGCAACACCGGCCGGCTGACCACCGGGCCGCACCTGCACTTCGGCATGAAGCGCGGCGGCGTGTGGGTCAACCCGCTCAACCAGAACTTCCCGCGCGGCGACCCGCTGCCCAAGACGCTGATGCCCGACTTCAAGGAGAAGCTGGCCGAGCTGCGCCCGAGGCTCGAGGCGAAGCCGGTCGCGTCCGTGACTGTTCCGTGATCACGCGGTTGACGATGACCTCGACCTGAGCAGGCGACAGCGAGCTGCCACGCCCGCGGGGACTACCGCCGACCGTCTCGGCGCCGCCCCACCCTTCCCGGTCGACGGGCGCGAAGCCCTCGACGACGTTGAGCGCGGCCAACAGGTCCTTGAGCGGGAAGTTGACCACGTATTCCGAGCGGCGCCACAGCGTGTACAGGTAGCGCTCGCCTGCCCGCCCGAAGAGCTCGACCGCTGCTCTCACGCCGCTGGCGACCATGCGCTCGCGCGCCGACTGGTGGGTGACCTGGGCCAGCACCCAGCCGTCACCTCCTCCGAGCGCAGTGAACTCGCCCACCAGCGGCAACACCTCGGCCCGGCCGAGGACGAAGGCATCGAGGCGGTGGTGCACGTCGACGATCACCTGCTCGAGGCCGGCGGCCGGCATCGCCAGCAACTGGGGGCGCGCTCGCGCGTAGGGCTCGAACACCCAGCGCACCTGCCCCAGCAGATCGCGCTCGTGCGGCATGGGGAAGACGCCGGCCGACATGTCGAGCAGGTCGACGATCTGCGAGATGACGCGCACCAGCGGCTCGGTCGCGCGATCGGGGTTCATCAACACCCACGTGGCCAGGCACACGTCCTGGTCGCAGTCGTTGACGTAGAGCGTGGCGTGGCGCGCGCCGTCGGTGCGGAAGAGCTCGTACAGCCCCAGCAGCACCGCGCGGCGAGCCTGTTCGCAGGTAGCGCTGGTGCAGCTGCGGTCGACGGCCTCGTGGTGGTTGAAGTTGCGGTACGGCCCGTCGGGCGTCAGTTCGAGCCACGGCTCGCCGAACACGTAGCCATCGAGGGCAATGGCAAACGGTGGGTGCGTCGTGAGGAACTGCTGTCGCGTCACCGCCGGACCAGGCCTCACCACCAGGTCGATCGCCATGGGCGCAGAGCCTAGCAGGCCGTTGGCCATGGTCTTGCTACGACACGGCGCCGATGCCGTTGACCTTTCCTTCCCACGCTGCGGCGGTGCTCCCCTTCTCGCGCCGCGGCGGGTGGTTGCCTCCCGCAGCGCTGGTGGTGGGCTCGACGGCGCCCGACCTGGCGTACCTCTTCGGGCTCAACCACTGCAACTTCCACCTCTGGCCCGGACTGGTGTGGCCCTGCCTGCCGATCGCGTTCGGGGTGTGGCTGTTCTTCGAGTGGGTGTTGTTGCCCTGGGTGGCAGTGCTGGTGGGCGAGACCTGGGGAGACCAGGCGACCGTGCTCGCCAGGACACGTGGCACGCCGACCAGTCTGCGCGGGGTGACGGCCGCGATCATCGCGCTGGCCGTGGGAGCCCTGACGCACGTGACGTGGGACGGGTTCACCCACGCCTGGCGCTGGCCCGCGAGCGCGACGTATGGCGCGGTGCACGTGGGCCGTTGGCTGCTCACCGACGTCCTGCAGGCCGGCTCGCACCTGCTGGGGCTGGCGTTGGTGTGGCGCGCCGCGCGGCGGCTGACGCCCCGGGCGCGGTGGAGTGAACCCCGAGTGACCGCGCGCGCGTGGCGCTTCGTGCTGGTGCTGGCGGGCTGCGAGCTGACCGCGCTGGGCCTGTTGGCGGCCAGGGGCCTGCCGGTGACGTCGACCCCGGCCTTCTCGGCCGCGTGGGAAACGTTCTGGTGGAGCAGCAGAGCGCTGTTGCTCGCGATGACGCTGTGTGCCGTGACCGAGCGCGTCAGGACCATCGTTTCCCGACTTCTTTTTCGCGCAGGCTGACCGCCGATGATGGTTTGTTTCCGTCTCCACGGAAGTCGAAGTCGAGGAGACGCACATGGCATCGGACAGCGGCCCCAAGTCGATTCGCGCAGGCTCGACCCCGAACGATCTGCAACGCTCGTTCGTCGAGCACGTCGAGTTCTCGCGCGGGCAGAACTTCGAGAACTCGGGCGCGTGGGACCGGTACACGGCGCTGGCCTTCACGGTGCGCGACCGGCTGGCCAGCGAATGGGTGCGCACGGCCAAGCGCTCGTACGCGCGTGATTCGAAGCGGGCCTATTACCTGAGCGCCGAGTACCTGCTGGGGCGCGCGCTGGGGCAACAACCTCATCAACACCGGCATGTACGAGCCGATGGTGACCGCGCTCGAGGGGCTGGGCGTCGACCTGCCGGCGCTGCTCGAGCTCGAGCCCGACGCGGGTCTGGGCAACGGCGGTCTGGGCCGGCTGGCGGCCTGCTTCCTCGATTCGCTGGCCACGCTCGACTACCCGGCGATGGGCTACGGCATTCGCTACGAGTTCGGCATCTTCACCCAGGAAATCATCAACGGGTACCAGGTCGAGCGCGCCGACGAGTGGCTCAAGTACGGCAACCCGTGGGAACTGGTTCGCCCCGAGCGCATGGTGCCGGTGCGCTTCTACGGTCACGTCGAGAACACGCAACTGCCCGACGGTCGGCCGCACGCGCGGTGGGTCGGCGGCAAGACGGTGCTGGGCGTGCCGTACGACACCCCGATCGCCGGCTACGGCGCGAAGACGGTGAACACCCTGCGCCTGTGGCAGGCGCGCGCTTCGGCCGAGTTCGACTTCGCGCTCTTCAACGACGGCGACTACGAGCGCAGCGTGGTCGAGAAGAACGATTCCGAGGTCATCTCGAAGGTCCTCTACCCGAACGACCAGAACCAGGCCGGCAAGGAACTGCGGCTCAAGCAGGAATACTTCTTCGTCGCCTGCTCCATCGCCGACATCATGAGGCGCTACCTGAAGACGCACACCGACTTCGTGAGCTTCCCGAAGAAGGTGGCGATTCAGCTCAACGACACCCACCCCGCCATCGGCGTGGCCGAGCTGATGCGGGTGCTGGTCGACGAGAAGCGCGTGCCGTGGGACGAGGCCTGGGCCATCACCCAGCAGACCTTCGGCTACACCAATCACACCCTGTTGCCCGAAGCGCTCGAGAAGTGGCCGGTCTCGCTGTTCGAGCGGCTGCTGCCCCGCCACCTGCAGATCATCTACGAGGTGAACCAGCGGCACCTGCGCCACGTGCAGATTCGCTACCCCTTCGACAACGACCGCATGGCGCGCATGTCGCTCATCGAAGAGGGCCGCGAGAAGCAGGTGCGCATGGCGTACCTGGCGGTGGTCGGCTCGCACTCGGTCAACGGCGTGGCGGCGCTGCACACCAACCTGCTCAAGCGCGACGTGCTCAACGACTTCGCCGACATGTTCCCCGAGCGGTTCAACAACAAGACCAACGGGGTCACGCCGCGCCGGTGGCTGAAGGTCTGCAACCCGCGGCTCTCGAAGCTGATCACCGAGGCGCTGGGCAGCGAGGCCTGGGTGAAGGACCTCGAGCGGGTGCGCGAGCTCGAGAAGTTCGCCGACGACGCGGCCTTCGTGGCGAAGTTCCGCGAGGCGAAGCTGGGCAACAAGGTCGACCTCACCGCGCGGCTGCGCGACCTGATGTGGGTGAACCTCGACCCGAGCGCCATCTTCGACGTCCAGATCAAGCGCCTGCACGAATACAAGCGGCAACTGCTCAATGCCCTGCACATCATTCGGCTGTGGGTGCGGGCGCGCAACGACCCGTCTTCCATCGGGCACCCGCGCGCGTTCCTCTTCGGCGCGAAGGCGGCGCCGGGCTACCGCAGCGCGAAGCTGATCATTCGGCTCATCAACGGCATCGCCGAGGTGGTCAACAGCGACGCGCAGCGCACCGGCCTGCACGTGGCCTTCATTCCCAACTACCGGGTCTCGCTGGCCGAGCACATCATC
>CAIWFK010000130.1 GCA_903911905.1 uncultured Myxococcales bacterium | reverse complement strand
GCCTGCTGCTGCTGCTGCGGGGCCTGCTGCTGCTGGTGGGGCTGGTTCATGAACATCTGCGCCATGCCGAAGCCCATGCCCATACCCATGCCCCCGAGCGCGTTGCCCGAGCCCTCGCCACCCTTGGCCATGCCTTCACCGGCGCTGAGCATGGCCTGGCCCTGGGCGTACTGCTGGAAGCCGCCGGCCAACTGCGAGTACGACTGTGCGTCGCTGAACTTCTTCAGGCGCGCTTCGTCTTCGGGCTTGATGCTGATGGTGAAGTTGCCGAAGCGCACGATGTCCACGCCGTACGACTGGGTGTGGGTGTGCAGGCCGGCGATGACCTCGGTCTCGATTTCCTCGGTGTACGCCCCCGAGGTGACGTCGAGCAGCGGCCACTTCTTCTTCACGCACAGCTCGGCGATGCGGTCGCGCGTCACCTTGAGCGTCTGGCTCTTGAACCAGCCGATGAAGTCGTCGTTGCTCGCCGCGCGCAGCCCGACCAGGCCGATGACCAGCTTCTCGGGGTCGGTGACCTTCAGCGAGAAGTCGCCGTACACCATGGTGCCGATGCCCAGCTTGGTGTCGGGGTCGCGCATGTCGCCGATGGGCCCGCCGAACTTCACCTGGGGGAACTCCCGGGTCGAAATGAAATAGACCTCGGCGACGAAGAGGTTGCCGCCGGTGACCTTCTCGAGCAGCGCCGAGAGGAAGGGCACGTTGTTGGTGTCGAGGTTGTGGCGGCCCGGCCCCAGCTTGCCGGCGACCACGCCGTCCTTGAGGAACAGGGCCACTTCGTCGGCCTGCACCGTCAACTGGGTCATGATGCGAATGTTCCGCTCGGGGTACTTGTAGATGATTTCGTCTTTGGCCGAGTCGGCGCGGGCGATGAAGTTGCGCTGCGCCTCGGACTTGAGCGAGTCGAAGATTCCCATCTGATCTTCCTTGGTATGGAGTTGGAACCGCACAACGGGGTACGGCTGAGGCTGCGACACGATTGCATGAGGCTCGGCGGTGATCCACGCCTTCGAACCGCTCCACCTCACGGGCTTTTTTCTAGAAGGTCACCAACACGCCGTTGGGCACCATCGCCACCCGGACCGGCGCGCGGGGCAGGGGGGTGGTGCCTTCGAGACTGAGCACGGTCAGCGCGGCCGCCGGCACCGAGCCGATGACCGCGGTGAGAATGGGCACCAGCGGCACGCTCTGGTCGACCAGGTTCGCCACCAACGCGCCCAGCCCCATGCCCACGATGGCGCCGAGCAGGGCGAGGGTGATTTCGCCGCGACCGCCCAGCATTTCGTGCACGGTGAAGGCGCCGCCGGTGACCAGAATCGCGCCCAGCGCCGCGGTGGAAAATTTGGTGTCGAACTGGGCGTTGCCCTGCGCGAAGGCCAGGGTCAGCCCCAGGGCTGCGCCCGCACCGGCGATGCCGGCCAGACCCGAGAGCACCGAGCGCTGCGCCACGTCGGGTGGCTTGTACGGGCGCGGCGGGGTGAGCGCGGCCGGCGAGTCAGGCGGCGGTGGAGGCTCGAGGGGTTGATCGACCTGACCCAGCGACAGCACGAGCACGAGCGCGAGCATGCGGCCAAGTGTGCACCCGTTGCCCGCGGGCCGGGTCGAAATCGGTCGAGCGGTCGCCGTCGACCCCACCTGGGGGCAGGTCGCCCCAGCCCCGGCTGCCTTCAACCCGTTGGTTCAACTGGCTTCTCTTCTGACCCGTAGGACAACGTAAGCCGCTGTAATTCTTCGGCCGTTCTCTTGCGTCGCGTGCGACTGCGGTGGAATCTTCCAGTCCCGGCCCAACCTCTGGAGTCCCCACCGTGAACGTGTTCCGACTGACTTCGCTTTTCGCGCTGGCCACCGTCTTCTGCTCGGCCTCCAGCGCCCGCGCCGAGACGTACTACGGGCTCAACCCCAACACCCAGGGCGAGCTCTCGGTCGTCGGCTTCGTGAACAACACCACCTACGAGGTGCGCGCGCTGCCCGGCAACGCGCTGGTCACCTCGGGCGTGGTCAACCGGCTCTCGCGGGTGAACCTGGGCCTCAACGCCACCAGCGCCTTCAAGCTGGTCACCAACCAGCCGGTGCTGGCGGTGCTCAACTACGACTGCTGCAACTACTCGGGCAGCTTCTTCTACCCCGTGGAGGACGGTCGGAAGTTCTACGGCACGAAGTTCGTCATCACCCAGCTGGCCAACGGCGGCAGCCAGTTGGTGCTCTTCGCTCGCGACGCGGCCACCGTGACGGTGCGTGACGCGCTGGGCACCGTGGTCGCCACCAGCCCCGCCCTGTCGGCAGGCCAGCGCTGGGTCATTCCCGGTCTGGTCAACGGCGGCGTCTACGCGCTCACCTCGACCGGCGTGGTGTCGGTGCAGTCGAACGCGGGCAACGGCAACACCCAGGTGCCTCCGGTGCCCACCGCGGCCAACGGCCAGCTCGAAGACTGCAATTCTGATCGCGGCGTGAGCTTCAACTTCGCCACCTACGGGTGGGACCGCGGCGCGTTCGCGCTGTTCAACAACGGCGCGTCGGCCATCACCTTCTCGCTGACCGACCTGTCGAACAACACCGCGGTGGCGGCCTTCACCAACGTCACCGTGCCGGCGAACTCGACGTACTACTCGGGCGCGACCGCGGGGCTGGGCACCGGCGCCTTCCGCCTGGTCTCGAGCGGCGCGGTCACCGTGTGGGCCGGCGACACCGAAGGCGGCAACGCCGTGGAATGGATGGGTGACGACCTGACCAGCAACATGGGCTTTCACGGCATGTCGTTCCGCCTGAGCAGCCAGACCGCAGGCGCCACGGTGTTCTCGAGCGCCGCGGGCACCGTGGTGACGGTCAACGGCACGCCCACCACGCTGGGGGTCGACGGCACGCTGAACATCGCCGCCAACACCACTGCGGTCGTCACCGCGACGCGGCCCGTGTCCATTCAGACCATCGGCGGCAACGGGCTCAACGACTGGGCGGTGGCGCTGCGGCCGGCGACCGCGCTCGACACCGACGGCAACGGCATCGACGACTGGACCGAAGGCGGCTCGTGCAAGTCGGTCGCGCCCGACTTCGACCACGACGGCCTCTACGACTTCGAAGACACCGACGACGACAACGACTGCGTGCTCGACCTCAACGAGCCCCCGGGCGGGCGTCTCAACCCGGCCATTCCCGGAGGCACGGTGTGCCCGGGCGCCACCCCGGTCTGCGACACCACCTCGGGCACCTGCCGGCAGTGCCTGACGACCGCCAACTGCAGCGGCGGCAAGGTGTGCTCGAACTTCGTGTGCACCGCGCCTCCCGACACGGTGTTCACCCAGACCCCTGGCTCGCCGTCGAACAGCTCGACCGGCACCTTTGCGTTCGCCTCACCCGGCAACGCGGGCGCCACCTTCGAGTGCGCCATCGACTCGGGCGCGTTCGGCCCGTGCAGTTCGCCGCTGACCACCGGAACCCTGGCTGACGGCCCGCACGCGTTTTCGGTGCGCGCCATCGTCGGCGGGCTGACCGACCCCACGCCGGCCACCTTCAGTTGGACCATCGACACGCTCGCGCCCGCCGCGCCCAACCTCGTCACGCCCGCCAACGGCAGCCGCTCGAACAACCCGCGGCCCGCCGTCAGCGGCACCGCCGAGGCCAACGCCGCGGTCAGCGTGTACGTCGACGGCGTGCTGGTGGGCACCACCACCGCCGATGGTTCGGGCGCGTACAGCCTGACCCTGACCAGCCCGCTGGCCGACGGCGCCCACGTGGCCAACACCACCGCGCGTGACGCTGCGGGCAACGTGAGCCCCAGCTCGCCCTTCAACCTCTTCACCGTCGACACCACGCCGCCCGCTGCTCCCGTCATCGTCTCGCCGGCCAACGGCGGCACGGTGGGCTCGGCCACGCCGGTCATTTCCGGCACCGCCGAGGCCAATTCGACGGTGGTGGTGCGGGTCGACGGGCTGGTGGTGGGCAGCGCGACCACCGACGCCTCGGGTCAGTGGAGTCTGGCCACCACCACGCCGCTGGCTGCCGGCGGCCACTCCGTCGTCGCCAGCGCGCGGGACCAGGTCGGCAACCAGGGCCCTGACTCGGCACCCAGCACCTTCACCGTCGACCTCACCCAGCTCGACACCACCATGGTCTCGGGGCCGGCGCCGCTGACCAACGCCACCACCGCCACCTTCGTCTTCTCGGCGAACAAGCCGGGCTCGACCTACGAGTGCGACCTCGATGGCCAGGGCTTCCAGGCCTGCAACGACCCCGACCTGCTGGTGGGGCTGACCGAGGGGACCCACACCCTGCGCGTGCGCGCGGTGCACGGCGCCGAGGTCGACCCCACGCCGGCTTCGCAGACCTGGACCGTCGACCTGACGCCGCCGGCCCTGCCGGTGGTGACCTCTCCCGCGGCTGGCTCGAGCACCGCCGACTCGACGCCGCCCATCACCGGCACCGGCGCGCCCGGCAGCGTGGTGACGGTGATCATCGACGGCGTCACCGTCGGCACCGCGGTGGTGAACTCGGTTGGCCAGTGGTCGCTGCTGCTGCCCACCGCACTTTCCGACGGCTCGCATTCCGTGACGGCCTTCGCGAAGGACGACGCGGGCAACCTGAGCCTCTCGTCGCCCAAGGTGACCTTCACCGTCGACACCCGAGCGCCGCTGCCGCCGCTGGTGACTTCGCCGGTGGCGGGCAGCACGCTGACCACCGCGAGCCCGGTCTACGCCGGCATCGCCGAGGCCAACGCGCAGGTGCAGGTGCAGGTCGACGGCGTGGTGGTCGGCACGGTCACCGCCAGCAGCACCGGTCAGTGGAGCCTGCCTTCGCCCGCGCCCCTGACCGACGGCGCGCATTCGGTTCGCGCCACGGCCATCGACGCGGTCGGCAACACCAGCGCCACCTCGCAGCCGGTGCCCTTCACCGTCGACACCACGGCGCCCGCCACGCCGGTGGTGACCACGCCCGTCTCGGGCACCTCGACCAGCAACCCGCGCCCGCCGCTGGGTGGCACGGGCGAGCCGGGGTCCATCATCACCGTCTTCATCGACGGCACCGCGGTCGGCACCACGGCGGTGGGCAGCACCGGCACCTGGTCGTTCACGCCGCCGACGGCGCTGACCGAAGGGCCGCACGACGTGACCGCCCGCGCCAGCGACGCGTCGGGCAACACCTCGTCGCTCTCGACGCCGGTTCGGGTGAACGTGGACACGACGGCTCCCGCGGCGCCCATCATCACCGAGCCGGTCAACGGCAGCACCATCGGGCTCACCACGCCGACGCTGCGGGGGACCGCCGAGCCTGGGGCGAACGTGGTGCTGGTCATCGACTCGGTGGTGGTGGGGACGGTGGTGGCCGACGCGACCGGCGCCTGGTCGTTCGCCACGGCGGTGCTGACCGAAGGACAGCATGCGGTCACTGCCACCGCGCGTGACGCCGCGCTCAACGTGAGCCCGGTGTCGGCGCAGACGGTCTTCACGGTCGACACGCGGGTGCTCGACACCAGCATCTTGACCGGGCCGCCCTCGTTGTCGAACCAGGCGAGCGCCGACTTCTCGTTCTCGTCGAACAAGACGCCCGTCACCTTCGAGTGCCGGCTCGACCAGGGCACCTTCCAGCCCTGCGCGAACCCGGCGTCGTTCACCGGGCTGGCCGATGGAGCGCACACCCTGCAGGTGCGCGCGGTCTACCAGGGCGTCGCCGATACCACGCCCGCCACCTGGAACTGGACGGTGGACACCACGCCGCCGCTCGCACCGGTGGTGGTGGTGCCGGCGAATGGCGCTTCGCTTCGCTCGGGCCTGGTCACGGTCACCGGCACGGCCGAGCCGGGCAGCACGGTGACGGTCATCGTCGACAGCGCGTTGGCGGGTTCGGTGGTGGCTGATGCGTCGGGCGCGTGGTCGCTGCCCGTGCCCACCACCCTGGCCGATGGCGTGCACACTGCGTCGGCGCGGGCGACCGACGCAGCGGGCAACGTGGGCCCGTTGTCGGCGACCAACGCCTTCACGGTCGATACGGTGGCACCCGCGGCGCCCACCATCACCTCGCCCGCCGCCAACGACGTGCTGGCGACGGGCACGCCGACCATTTCCGGGCGGGCCGAGCCGGGCAGCACGGTCCTGGTCATCATCGACGGGCAGCCCGCCGGCCCCACCACCGCCAACGCGAGCGGCGCCTGGAGCTTCACGCCGCCCACCGCCCTGGCTGACGGCACGCACACCGTGGCGGCGACCTCGAGTGACGCGGCTGGCAACGTCAGCGCGGCGTCGACGGCGGTGCCCTTCACGGTGGACACCCTCGCTCCCGTGGCGCCGGTGGTGACGGCTCCGAAGGACGGCAGTTCGACGAGCGACTCGACGCCGCCCTTCACCGGCACCGCCGAGGCGGGCAGCACGGTGAGCGTGGTGGTCGACGGGGTGACGCTGGGCTCGGTGACGGCCGACGCGACCGGCGCGTGGACCTTCACGCCGGGCACTGCGCTCGCCGACGGCTCGCATTCGGTCACGGCCACCGCGCGCGACGAGGCGGGGAACGTGTCGCCGGCCTCGATGGCGGTGCACTTCACCGTCGACACGGTGGCACCGGCCTCACCGGTCATCATCTCGCCCACCAGGAATGAAGTGGTGACGACCGCGACGCCGGTCATCACCGGTACGGCCGAGGCGGGCAGCTCGGTGCAGGTCTTCGTCGACGGCGTGATGGTGGGCGTGGTGACGGCCGACGCGACCGGCGCCTGGTCGTTGGCCCTGGCGGCGGGCCAGACCCTGGTCGACGGGCCGCACACGGTCACCGCGGTCGCCAGCGACGCCGCGGGCAACGCGAGCGCACCGGCGGTGCAGCCCTTCACGGTTTCGGTGCCGGTCGACGGAGGCCCGGGAGACGGCGGGCTCGACGGCGGCGCGCTCGATGGTGGTGCCGGTGACGGCGGGGTGACCGACGGTGGCCTCACCGATGGCGGCGTGAGCGACGCCGGCGTGGACGCGGGTCAGGTCGACGCGGGCGGCATCGAAGATGGTGGCGCGACGCCGCTGACGCCCGACGTCGGGCTGCAGGGTGGTGGCTGCGGCTGCACCAGCAGCTCGGGGCTCTCGCCGTTGTTCGTGGTGCTGGCGGCGTGGCTGGCGCGCCGTCGTCGTCACTGAGTGGTGAGCGCGTTACCCAGGGGGGCTCGAGGCCCGCGTCGCGCTCACGACGGGTCTGTGCGCCGCGCCAGGGAGGGTGAGTCCTGAGCGGGCTCCTCGGCGCCGAGGTCCACGGCTCCTCGGTGCGTGGCCTCACGGCCTGTCCGTGGAATTGCCGCCGTTCGTCGGTGAGCACCGAGCCCCTGGTCCGCCGGTTCGCTGTCGTCGGTCGCCAGTGCACGGCTTGCACGAGTGACCGGTGATTCCCGGTGATGCCGAGAGCCTCTTGGCGAACGTCGACGAGCTGGCGTGCGGACCCGAACCGCCCAACCCCCTCGGAGGCAACTTCAGGGGTCGAGCAATCACTGACGCGCGAGGGGCGGGGAGGGCTGGCGCAGTTGACCTCGACCCTCAGGCGGTCGCCGCCGACGTCGTGTGCGTGTCGACGCGCGCGGCGTGGAGCGACGAGCGGTGAGCCTCGAGGTGAGCGGACCTCGGCGCCGAACGCCCACCAACGCCCCGGCTCGAGGGGTGGGTGGCGCACGCACGGACCAGTCACCGAAGCTGCATTCACTCGGGCGTCCCCCCCGACTGAAGTCGAGGTGCTCGTCGCCGTTCGGCGCTGCGAGGCGCACGCGCCCGGCCGACGCCCCTCGAGGGTGGTTTTCTTTGCGTAACTGAGAACCACCCCGTTCCGGTTCGGCTTTACGCAAACCCGCTCACGTCGACGTCACGTCTCACCCGCTCCGTCACAGACAGCGGCCACCGGTGCACGATTGGGTCGTCGAGCAGATGGAACACGTCGCTCCGCCCAACCCGCAGTGCGAGGCGTTCGAGGTCACGCACGCGCCGTTCGAGCAGCAGCCCGACGAGCAGTTCTGCGCAGTGCAGGTCGTCGACACGCACTGACCGCCGCTGCAGCTTTCCGTGGTCAGGCAGGCCACGCAGAGCGCGCCGCCCGTGCCGCACGCGTCGGCGACCTTGCCGCCGACACAGGTGCCGACGGCGTCGACGCAGCCCGCACAGGCTCCCGCCACGCAGGTGGCGTTCTCGCAGCGCTGGCCCGGGCTGCAGGCCTGGCAGAACTGGCTCTGGCCGCCACAGGCCTCGGGCAGGTTGCCGGGAGCGCAGGTCCCATCGGCCAGACAACACGAGGAGCCGCAGTGACAGGTCACCCCGGCGTCGACCACGCCGCCGTCGGGCGCGGCGCTGCACGCCTGCGAGAGGCAGACGTCGGTGCCTCCGCAGGCTCGGCAGCTCGCGCCACCTTCGCCACACGCCAGCCGCGAGAGGCCCGACAAGCAGGTGCCCGTGTCGTCGCAACAGCCGTCACACGTGTTGGCCGAACATGTCGGCTGACAGGCACTCGAGAGCACCACCGTCAGGGCCGCCACCACGCCGAAGAGCACCAGAAGCCGTCGCATTGAAGCTTCGCTTTTGTCACGGCGCGCGGCCGGGTTGAAGGGGTGGGCTTGTGGCGAACGAGCCAGTCGTGCTTTCACCACGCTCCTCATGGAACGTCGCCGCCATTCCCGCACCGCCGTCCGTTTCCTCGCGCAGCACCAGGCCGGGGTCGATGGCGAGGTCGAGGTGGACTACGTCAGCGACGTGTCGGGCTCGGGGCTCTTCATCGAGACCACGCGCGCGCCGGCGCTCGCCACGACGCTGCACGTGCAATTCGCTCCCATGAAGGACGCCAGCCTGGTGTCGGCCTTCTGCCGGGTGGCGCGGGTGACCAGTCGGGGCATCGGGGTCGAATTCCTCTCGCTCGACCCGGCGGGCGCGGCGTTGATCGCCTCGTGCCAGGCGCCGTCGCTGCCCATGGGACTGGTGGCCCCGGTCGGCGTGATGGCGCAGGCCGCGGCGAGCTAAAGACTTCGCGCCCGTCGCAGGGCGGGTATGTTGCCTGTCCGCATGGGCGTGATGCTCGAAACCGGCTCGACCTTCGCCGGCAAATACCGAATCGACGGCATTCTCGGCCGCGGGGGCATGGGCAGCGTGTTCGCTGCGACCAACCTCGCGGTGGGCCGGCGCGTGGCCATCAAGGTCATGGAGACCGACGGTCTCGACGAGGCCCAGCGGGCGGCGCTGGTGCACCGGTTCACGCTCGAGGCACAGGCGGCGGCGGTCATCGACCACGTGGGCATCGTCGACGTGCTCGACATGGGTGAAACCGACCAGGGCGCGCCCTACATCGTGATGGAGTTCCTGGAAGGCGCCACGCTCAAGTCGGTGCAGAAGGTCACCGGGCCCATGACGCTGGGGCAGGCCCTGGCGGTGCTCGACCCGGTGCTCGACGCGCTCGCTGCCGCGCACGCCGCGAAGGTCATTCACCGCGACATCAAGCCCGCCAACATCTTCATGTGCACCCGCCCGCGCAAGCAGGTGAAGGTGCTCGACTTCGGCATTTCCCGCTTCGGCAGCGGCAGCGGGCTGACCCAGACCGGCATGGCGATGGGCACGCCCCAGTACATGGCGCCCGAGCAGGTGCGGGGCGAGAAGGGTGGCGGGCCCGAGGCCGACCTCTACTCGGTGGGCGCGTTGATCTACGCGTTGATCGCCGGCCACCCGCCCTTCGAGCACGAGAGCGACCTGGCCGTGCTGGCCCGGGTGTTGACCGACGAGCCGGCGGCCCTCTCGAGCGTGGTGCCCGGCGTGCCGTCGCTGCTCTCGCACCTGGTCTCGCAGTTGCTCGTCAAGGACCGGCTCAAGCGGCCCTCGAGCGCCGCCGAGCTCCGCCAGCAGTTGCTCACCCTGGCCCGGCCCGACGAGGAAGCCGTCTGGCAGGCTGCGCAGCTCGCGGTGAAGCTCGAACTCTCGCGTGGCACGCCTCGCCCCGCCACCGGTGGCTCGGGGCAACCGGGCGTGCTGGCGATGCCGGGTACGCCGCCTCGCAGCGCGGCCGTGCCCCGGCCGAGCGCCCCCACGACGCCAGCGCAGCCATCGGCGTCGACGCCCCGAAGCGTCAGCGCTCCCACCCAGGAAGAAAGCGACGCGGCGACCCACCACGGTCTGGCCGTGACCCGTTCCCGCACGCCCCTGGTGGCGGCAGGCGTGGTGG
>CAIWFK010000129.1 GCA_903911905.1 uncultured Myxococcales bacterium | reverse complement strand
TCTCCGAGTTGAGCGCCTGCGTGCTCATCGTGTTGTGCGCGTCGAGCGCCGCCATGATCGCGCCCACAAGCTCGCTGTCGATGTCGGGAGAGGTCGCGAACTGCTCCTTCGTGTTGCTCGCGGCCTGCTCGATGAGCGTCTTCGACTCGAGCAGCTTCGCCTTGATGACCGTGTCCACGTACACGAGCCGGTCCTGGTCGGTCAGCTCGCCCTCGAACAGCTCGTTCACCTTCTCGACGATCGCGGCCAGGCGGACCTTCTCCTTCTCCTGGACGCTGCCACTGCCCGCTTCGGTGAGCGGCTCGAGCTTCGGGTTCTGCCCGTCCTTCAGAATCATCAGCGCCGCGCCCTGCCCTCGCAGCGCGTAGTGCGACAGCTTCACCTTCGACAGGTCGATGGTCTCACGCTCGCGACCGAACTCGAGCAGCGGCAGAATGGTCCTGTAGAAGAGCGCGCGCTTCTCGATGCCGGTGCTGCCGTAGTCGAAGACCTGCGACATGAACGTGTACAGCCGCACGTAGGCCGCCATGTCCGACTTGAAGAGCACGAGCGCGTCCGACTCCGACTTCGCATCCTTCGCCGCTGCGTCATCGCCCTTCTCGACCGCCACCCGGTAAGCGCCCTGAACCTCACGAAACCGACGCATCAGTCGGTCAACCACGGGCTCGACCGCGCGCAGCAGATCGCTCTGCTTCGCCGTGGGGTCGAGGTGCACGAACGCAACCCGGTCCACCTCGAACTCGTCGTAGTGGCCCGAAGCGTCAAGCTTCGCCTTCAGGTCGAAGACCAGGTTCGGGTCGGTCGTCGCCGAGAGCTCGGCCGTCTCGTAGTAGGTCTTGAATGACGCGAGCACCTCAGCCGGGTCGTTCACGAAATCGACGACGTAGGTGGTGTCCTTGCCCGGGTGCGCACGATTGAGGCGCGAGAGCGTCTGCACCGCCTGGATGCCGGCCAGCCGCTTGTCTACGTACATGCCGCACAGCAGGGGTTGGTCGAAGCCCGTCTGGAACTTGTTTGCAACGAGCAGCACCTGGTACTCGCCCGTGTCGAAGGCCTCACGAATGTCGCGTCCCTTGAGGTCCGGGTTCATGGTCTTGCCGGCCTCGCTGAACGGGTCGGGACCGCTCTCCTTGTCGATCACCTCGCCCGAGAACGCGACCAGGGTGCCAATCGAGTAGCCCTTCGACTTGATGTACTTCTCGATGGCCAGCTTCCACCGCACGGCCTCGAGGCGACTGCCGACCACGACCATCGCCTTCGCCTTGCCACTCAGCAGCGGCGCGACGTTGGCGCGGTAGTGCTCGACGACCACCTCGACCTTCTGGGCAATGTTGTACGGATGGAGCCGCACCCAGCCCATGACCTTCTTCATGGCCGCGGCGCGCTCGATATCCTTCTCGTCTTCTGCGCCATCGTGCGCTAGCTTGAACGCTAGCGAGTACGGCGTGTAATTCTTCAGCACGTCTAGGATGAAATTCTCCTCGATGGCCTGACGCATTGTGTAC
>CAIWFK010000128.1 GCA_903911905.1 uncultured Myxococcales bacterium | reverse complement strand
GCCCTCGCACTTGAGCTCGGGCCGGGCCTTCTTCACCAGCAACTGCGTGAGCTGCCACACCTACAACCATTCCAGCATGGGCTCGCAGTCGTACGTGCGCGGCGATGCGGCGGGCATCTCGTTCCGGGTCTCGGTGGGCGACATGCCCCGCGGCGCCTCGCTCTCGAGCGCCGACCGCACCCGCGTCGAGAAGTACGTGAACTGCGGCGCGCCCTGAATTGCCGGGGCCGTCAGGCCACCAGCACCAGCTTGCCTTCGATGTTGCCCGCCTCGAGCCGTTCGTTGGCTCGACGCGCGTCGAGCAGCGGCAGTCGCTCGGCGATGCGGGGGTGCACCTGGCCCCGGGACAAGAGCGAGAAGAGCCTCGGCAGGTCTTCCCGCAGCGGCTGCGGGTCTTTCCGGTAGAGCATGGTGATGCCGTAGAAGCGCCCGTGCCGGCCAGTCAGCGGCGCGCGCACGAACACGTTGGCGGCGGTGCGCAGCAACTGGGGCAGCGACCCCGCGCCCATGAAGCCGTACCAGACCAGGGTGCCCCCTCGCGCGAGTGACCCGAGGAGCTGGCCCGACTGCGCGCCGCCCACGGCGTCGAAGGCTGCGTCGACACCTTCGGGCGCCACCGCTCGAAGGCCCTGGGCGATGGGGGCCGTACGACCTTCGATGGGGGTCGCGCCGTAGCTGCGCACCAGGTCGTGCCGGGCCGCCGAGGCCGCGCCGTAGGCCTTCACGCCGTGAGCACGCAACAGGTCGAGCAACGCCTGCCCCACCCCGCCGTTGGATGCATTGACCAGCGCACGCTGCCCGGGCTGCAGCTTCGCGACCCGGTGAATCATCTGGAACGCGGTGACGTAGTTGAGAATGAGCGAGACCGCCTCGGCCGCGTCGAGCCCCTCGGGCACCTTCACCCAGTGCTCGGCGCCCCGCACCACGTGGGTCGCATAGCCGCCGTGCACCAGCAGGGCCGCGACCCGCTCGCCCTCAGCGAACCCGCTCACGCCCGGCCCCACCGCGTCGACCGTGCCCACGGTCTCGTAGCCCGGCACGAAGGGAATGGGCGGCGCGTAGGGGTACGAGCCACGCCGCATGGTCACGTCGGTCGCGCCCACGCCGGTGGCCAACACCCGCACCCGCAGCTCGCCCGGGCCCGGGTGGGGGAGCGGCTGCTCGACCAGCTCGAGCACCTCGGGGCCACCCTTTCGCGTCAACATCACCGCCTGCATCATGGTCTGCGTCATGGCCCAAGCAATGCAGCGGCGGGGGCGCGGCGTCGACGTGCATTCACGCAACCCTTCCGTGCAATGCTGCAACCATGCACTGGGAACACCTGCAGACCCTGCTGGCGGTGGCGAAGGGCGGCACGCTCGCCGCGGCAGGCGTCAGTCTGGGGCTCGACCGCAGCACGGTGAGCCGACGGCTCAGCGCGCTCGAAGACGAACTGGGCACCCCGCTCTTCGCGCGCACCCGCGACGGCCTGGTGTTGACGCCCGCGGGCGAGCGCGCGCGGCTGACGGTGGAGCAGATGGCCGAGTCGGCGCGGGGGCTCTCGCGCCTCGGCGGTGACGACGGCGGGCCCGAGGGCGTGGTGCGGGTGGCGGTCACCGAGGCGCTGGCGCCGTACCTCGTCGAGCAGGGGCTGCTCGAGGTCACCCGCCAGGCGCCGCGCGTGCAGGTGGAACTGCTGGCCGGCAATCGACGGCTCGACCTCGAGCGCGACGAAGCGGACCTCGCGGTGCGCCTGGACCCGTTGACCGGGGCGAACCTGAAGGCGCGCTGTCTGGCGCGCATGCCCATGGGGCTGTTCGCGGCTCCCGCCTACCTGCGCACCCGCGGCGTGCCGACGTCGGCGGCGAACCTGGCCGGGCACGACGTGTTGCTGCCCTCGGCCGAGCTGGCGCGGCTGCCCGAGGCGCGGTGGCTGGCCGCACAGAAGAAGGTGAGGGTGGCTCTGCGCTCGAACAGCCCGTTGGCGCTGCTCGCCGCGGCGAAGGCCGGGCATGGCCTGGTGGCGCTCACCCTGCCCTGGGGTGAACGCGAGCCGGGGCTCGAGCGGGTGCTGGTGTTGACCCGAATTCCCGAGCGCGCGGTGTGGTTGGTGACGACCGCGGCGGCCTCGAAAAGGCCCGCGGTGTCACTGGTGGCCGACCACCTCGCCGCACACTTCCTCTCACCGCGAAGGCCGTGACAACCCCCTGGAACCATTCGACCACGACACGATTGAGCTGAATCAGGCGGCGGGCGGCTCCTTCCAGCTGGCGCGAGTTCCCGTCGCGCCACCGAGGAGGGTCACACATGGGTTCGCGCAGCGCGGTGGGGCTGTTGGTGGCGTTCGTGGCGTGTGCCCCGGAGGACGTGTACCAACCCAACGTTCGCACGGGCGGTGGTGGCAGCACGACGACCCACGCGGCGGGCCCTCGGGTGGCGCTGGGCGCGACGGTGTTGCTGCAGCCCTCGGGGCGGGTGGTGGCGACGAACCCCGACACCGACACGGTGCGCCTGCTGGTTCACGCGCCCGATGGTTCGCTGCGACCGAGCACCGAAATCTCGCTCGGGGCGGGAGCGCGGCCCACGGTGACTGCCGGCACGAAGGGCTTCGTGGTGGTGGCGCGGGGCACCGGTTCGCTGGCGTGGTTCGGAGCATCGGGCGCGCTGCTGCAGCAGACGAAGGTGTGCAGTGAGCCGCGCGGCGTGGCACTCGACGCGGCCGAGGCGGTGGCGCTGGTGGCCTGCGCTTCGGGCGAGCTGGTGACGGTCTCGTCGTCGGGTGAGGTGACGAACACGCTCGAGACCAGCTTCGACCTGCGCGACGTGCTGCGCTTCGACGCCACCACGGCCTGGGTGACGACCCACCGTTCGGCCCAGGTGCTGCAACTCGACCGCGCGTCCGGCGGGGTGCTGACGACGCTCGTTTCTCCGGGGGTGACGACGCCGACCGGGTTGCATTTCTCGCCTCAGGTGGCGGCGCGTACCGTGCTGGTGGGCGAGGTCGCGTACATGGCGCACCAGCTCGAGCTCGACGGCGACGTGAGGCAGTTGACTGCACCGGGGACCGTGCCGGGGCCGGTGCCGGTGGTGCCGCAGTATTACGGCGCCGGGAACGGGTGCATGACCAGCGTCGTCTCGGTGGCGTTGACCCGCTTCGACCTGCGCCCGGGGCACTTCGCGGCGACGACGGTGGCGCTGCCCGGCGCGGTGCCGGTCGACGTGGCCGTGCAGGGGCCGTGGGCGGCGGTGGCGACCATGGGCGGTCTGAGCACCGTCATCACCGATGCGTGGGTGCCGACCACGGGCTGTGGCACGGTGGCGTCGAACTTCCTCACCCTGCAGCCGCCGCTGGCAGTGGGGCTGCCGACGCCGGCCGTCCCCGGCCCCATACCCGTACCCATGGTGCTGACCCGCGACTCGCTGGGCGGGTACGACCTGCACGCCCCGACCGAAGAACCGGCGGCGCGCGCGCTCTTCCACACCCAGTCGCCCAGCGGGGTGGCCTGCCAGTCGTGTCACGCCGAGGGCTACGACGACGGCCACGTGTGGACCTTCGAGCAGCCGGTGCGCACCCAGTCGCTGGAAGGTGGGCTGCTGGCGACCGCGCCGTTCCATTGGAAGGGCGAGCTGCAGGGGTTCGCCGACGTGGTGCACCTGACGTTCGAGACCCGTATGGGCGGGCACCTGCCGGCCGACCTGTCGGCGAACGACCTGGGCGCCTGGCTCGACACCCTGCCCGCGCGCCAGAAGCCGATGGGGGACGTGTCGGCGGGCGAGAAGCTCTTCACCACCGCGGGCTGCGCCACCTGCCACGCTGGCGCGAGCTTGACCTCGAACGCCACGGTCGACGTGGGCACGGGCGGCGCGTTCCAGGTGCCCTCGCTGCGCGGGGTGGGCTTCCGCGGCCCGTGGATGCATTCGGGCTGCGCGAAGACGCTGGCCCAGCGGTTCGACCCGGCGTGCGGCGGCAAGGAGCACGGTGGGCCGGTGGCGCCGGCCGACGTGCCCGAGCTGGTGCGCTACCTCCAATCACTGTGATGGGCAGGTGGACGGCGCGCGGGTTCGTGCTACTCGCATGAACCTCGAGCCGTGGACACCCCGCTGACCTTCCCTCCTGACTTCGTCTTTGGCGTCGCGACCGCGGCGTACCAGGTCGAGGGGTCCATCGAGAACGACTGGTCGGCGTGGGAGCGGCTGGGGAAGCTGAAAGAACCGCACCAGCGCAACGGTCGGGCCTGCGGGCACTGGGACAAGTTCTTCGACGACGTGGCGTTGATTCAGGGCACGGGCGCGAGCGCGTACCGCCTGTCCATCGAATGGGCGCGGGTCGAGCCGAAGCGCGGCGAGTGGGACGAAGCGGCGTGGGCGGGCTACCGCGCGCGCTTGGAGGCGTTGGTGAAGGGTGGCATTCACCCCATCGTCACCTTCCACCACTTCACGCACCCCGCGTGGTTCCACGCCGAGACGCCGTGGCACGAGCCGTCGTCGTTGGTGGCGTGGAAGCGGTACGCGCTGCGCTGCGCTGAGTTGCTTGACGGACTGGACGCGGCGGTCACCACCATCAACGAGCCCAACGTGCTGCTGCTGGGCGGCTACCTGGGCGGGATGATCCCTCCCGGTCTCAACGACGGGAAGAAGGCCTTCGCGGCGGCGGCCAACCTGATGCGGGCGCACGTCATCGCGCGGCAGGCGGTCATCGATCGCGCGAAGGGCAAGCCGGTGACGGTGGGCATCGCGCAGAACGTGATGATCTTCGCGCCGCGGCGCTGGTGGCACCCGCTCGACCAGGCGCTGACCCGGCTGTCGGAATCGAACTACAACCACGCCTTCCTCGAGGCGCTGACCACCGGGAAGTTGTCGATGTCGATGCCCGGGCTGACCCAGGGAAGCGAGCGCATCGACGGCGCCGAGAAGTCGATGGAGTTCACCGGCATCAATTACTACACGCGCACGCACCTGAAGTTTTTGACCAAGCCGCCCTTCGTGGCCTTCGAGTTCGACGACAAGCACCAGCGCGGGCTCACCGACATCGGGTGGGAATATTACCCCGAGGGGTTCGGGTGGCTGCTGCGGCAAATGAAGCGGTACCAGCTGCCGATCTGGATTACGGAGAACGGGCTCGACGACAGAGCGGGGACCCGGCGGCCGCAGTTCCTCTACGATCACCTGCGCGAGGTGGCGCTGGCGCGGGCCGAGG
>CAIWFK010000127.1 GCA_903911905.1 uncultured Myxococcales bacterium | reverse complement strand
GGCCAGGGCCTCGGCCAGCTGGTGCTTGAGCTCGCCCAGTCGCTCGTCGTTGCGCCGGGTCAGCGCCGAGATGGCCTCACCCTGTTGGCGGTTCAGCTCGGCCAGCCGCTCTTCGCGGGTGCGGGTCAGCTCGGCGATCTTCTCGTCGCGCCGCTTCGTCACCTCGGCCAGCGCCTCTTCGCGGGCCTTGAGCGCCAGGTTCGCGGTGCTCGCTTCGTACTGCGAGCGCTCGAGCTCCACGGTCAGCGACTCGAGCCGGCGCTGGGCCGCCAGCAACTGCTCGGTCAACGCCCCCTCCCGCTCGCCCAGCCGAGCGTCGGCGTTGAGGTGCATCGCCTGGAGCGCGGCGGCGTGGCTGGCCCGCTCGTCCTCCATCGCCTGCAGCATGGTCGAGCGCTCGTGCTCGAGTGCCGCGCGCTCGGCGTCTCGCGCCCGCTCGAGCTCGCCGTTCGATTCCCGCAGCCGCTCGAGCTCGTCTTCCAGGGCGCTGCGCTGCTCCCGCTCGCGGCGCACCAGCGACTCGGCGTGCTCGGCGCGGCGGTTGACGGCTTCGATTTCAGTGGTGCGCTGACGCTGGTCGGCTTCGTCGACGCGCTGCTGGGCATCGGCCACCGCCCGCGCCTCGTGGAGAATGTGCTCGGCCCGCGCCAACACCCCGGGCGCCTGCGAGGTGCGAGGGCCCGCGGTCACGTCGGCTGGAGCGGTCGCTTCACCGAGCGTGGCGAACGATTCTTCGCCTTCGAGGTCCTCGCTCGGCGCGCTGGGCGGCTCGGGCAGCGGTGGCGGCGTGGGCGTCGAGTCAGACGACTGTTCGGCCTCGCGGGCCTGCCGGCGGCGCTGGGCTTCCGCGCGCACCTCGTCCTCCAGGCGCTGCAATTCCTCGTCGCGGGCGGCGGCGGCGAGCGACGACTCGACCGAGGCCATGGCCGCAGCCTCGACGTCGCGGTGCAGCTCGTCTTCGATGGAAGGCAGGTCGCCGAAGAGCCGGTCGGCCAGGGCCACGGCCGAGGGCGTGCTCTGGTGCAACGGCACCGGGGTGTCGGTGCCGATGGCCACCGGGTCGGGCACGTCGTCGGTGTCGGCCGGCGCGAGGTCGTCGGTGGGCGGCGTGGCGCGCCAGTCGTCGCGCTGGGTGGGCCCGGCTTCGGGCTCGACCTGCGCCGAGGGGTGGGTGGTCTCGAGCACGCTCCACGACGCCGACGAATCGGTGGTGCGGAAGTGCTCGTTGATGGTGGCCGCGAAGTGCGCGGGGTCGATGGGCAGCGGCTCGACCGGCCAGGGGAAGCCCGGCACCGTCTCGCCCAGCAGCACCACCTCGAGCAACTGCGCGTCGGGGTGGGCGGCGAGCTCTTCGAGCACCACGAGGCCGCGGTCGGTCTCGACCGTCGGCTGCAGAATGACGAGGCCGGGCAGCGAATGCCCGAAGCCGATGACCGCGTCGGCGGCGCTGGTCGCCAACACGCATTCCAGCCCTTCGCGCGCGAGCACCCGCTTCACCGAAGCAATCAGTGAGAGGTCGTCAGCGACGAGGAGGACGGGGGCTGCCATGCAGGTGGCTACACGTTCCTACAGCTGGGGGGTGGGGTCCAATTCCTGGACCCCGACCCCTTGCTCAGAAGTGCCCGCTGAGTACCAGGCCGCCACCCTGCCCGCTCACCCAGGGCGAGAGCGCGACGGCCGCCGGTTCGGGCCTGGCGAAGATGAGGCCCGCCAGAATCGAGGCCGCGCCCAGGCTCATGCCGACGATGCCCAGGTTGCGCTGACGCACGCCCTGGTCGATCTGCAACGCCGCCTGAGAAGACGTGAGGCTCATCGCCGCCGCGCTGCGAGTCTGGTCGAGCGAGACCAGCGCGGTTCCGAACACGAACGCGCCCGCCGCCAACACCACCGCGCCCGAGATGATGGGTGTCCAGAAGCGCGCGCCGAGGGTCGGCGGCGCGGGCGGCTCCACTGGAGCGGGAGGCGCCTCGAAGGCGATGAGCAGGGCTTGCACCACGCGCTCGACCGCGCCGGCCAGGTCGCCGTTCGCCAGCTCGGCGTGCCCGCTGGCCGTGACGCGCCCGTCAGCCACGCGCAGCACCTTCACCTCGAGTTGCTGGGCGCTCAGCGTGCCCTGCACGAGGCTCTCACCACCCTGCGCGATGGCCTGCGGCAGCTGACAGGTCAAGTCGGTCGGGCCACACGGCGGCTGCCCGTCGCTGGCCATCGCCGGGTAGTGGTGCTCAATCAGCCGCGCGATGAGCTGCGCGGTCGCCTCCACTCGCTGCGCCTGCGGGGCCTCGCCCTCGAGCGGCCGCACCACCAGCGGGCCAGGAGCCACCGACAGCAGCAGCAACGCGAGGGGCGAGGCGAACATCACTTCTTCCATTCCCGCGGCGTGCGCGGCCGCGACGGCTCGTAGGGTGAGCTGCCCGAGCGGTCGATGTCGATGGCGAAGCGACGCCCGCGAATGGTGGTCTTGCGCAGCGCCTCGATGACCTCGCGCGCGGACTCCTTGGGCACCTGCACCCGGGTCGACTCGTCGCCGATGTCGACCTGACCGATGCTCTTCGAGCTCAGGTTGGCCTCGTTGGCGATGGCGCCCACCACGTCCTGCGGGCGCAGACCGGCACGCGACCCCAGGGTGATGAAGAGCGTCACGGAATCGGGCAACCCACGCGAGGGGGCCGCGGGCCGGCCGGGCCGCTCGGGCCGGTCGGACGCACCGCGAGCGGGGCCGCGTTGATCGTACGGCTTGGGGGCTTCGAACGGCCGACGCTCGTGCTTCTCGCGCGGCGGCGCGCTCTTCGGCGCAGACGCGCGGGGCGCCTTGGGCACCGAGGCGCGAGGCGTCTTGGGGGCCGAGGCCCGGGGCGTCGACTCCGAAGCGGGGGTGAAGGGGCGACGCTCGGCCGGGGCACCGAACGGCTTGCGCGAGGCGGCCCCGCGCGGCTCGGCGGAACGCGACGGGCGGCGGTCGTCACCACCCCGCGGCCCACGGCGCTCGTCACCGCGCGCCTCATCGTTGAACGGGCGCCGCGCGGCCGAGCCGGGCTTGCTGCCGCCCGAGAAGTCGACGCCGTCGCCATCGGTCGGCGGGAAGAGCCGGTTGAGCGCCACCAGCAGCGCGGCCGAGGCCACGTCTTCCACCGTCGAGCCCTTCGAGAGCTCGGCGACCAGCTTCTTCATGCTCTCGGTGGTGCGGGGCGACAGCGAGGCCTTCACCAGCTCGGCGAGCACGCCTTCGCGCCGGTCCTTGAGCGCCTCGACGCCAGGCAGGTTCTCGATGGGAATCTTCGAGCGGGTGGTGCGCTCGATGTTCTTGAGCAGCCGCATCTCGCGCGGGTCGAGCAGCGAGAGCGCCACGCCGTCCTTTCCGGCGCGCCCGGTGCGACCGATGCGGTGCACGTAGGGCTCGGGCGAGACCGGCAGGTCGTAGTTGATGACGTGGCTGAGCGCTTCGACGTGCAGGCCGCGCGCGGCGACGTCGGTGGCGATGAGCACCTTGAGCTCGCCGCCCTTGAAGCGCCGCAACACCAGGTCACGCTGTTCCTGCGTCATGCCGCCGTGCAGCGCCGAGACCAGCATGCCGCGGCGACCGAGCGATTCGGTCAGCCCTTCGACCTCGATGCGGGTGCGGCAGAAGATGAGCGCGCTGGTGGGTGATTCGACGTCGAGCAGGCGAATGAGCGCCGCTTCCTTCATCTCGCGGCGCACCACGTACGCCACCTGGCGGATCTTCGGCAGCGTGCCCGCATCGACCGAGCGCGGGGCGATGGTGACGCGAATGGGGTTGTCGAGGTGCTCGTTGGCGATGGCCGCGATGCGCGAAGGCAGCGTCGCCGAGAAGAGCGCGGTCTGCCGGTTCTCGGGCAGCTCGCTCAAGATGAGGTCGAGGTCTTCGGCGAAGCCCATGTCGAGCATCTCGTCGGCCTCGTCGAGCACCACGAAGCGCACGCCGCCCAGGCGCAGGGTCTTGCGGCGCACGTGGTCGAGCACGCGGCCCGGGGTGGCCACCACCACGTCGACGCCCGTCTTGAGCACCTTCACCTGGTGGAAGATTTCCTGGCCGCCGAACACCGCCGCCACCGCCAGCTTGCGCCGCGCGCCGTAGGTGCGAATGGCCTCGGCCACCTGCATGGCGAGCTCGCGGGTCGGCACCAACACCAGGGCGCGCGTCGAGAACGGCTCGCGCTGGTTGCCCTGAAGCCGCTCGACCAGCGGCAGCGCGAAGGCCGCCGTCTTGCCCGTGCCCGTCGCCGCCTGGCCCAGCACGTCGCGCCCGGCCAGCAGGTGTGGAATGGTCTCGCGTTGAATCGGGGTCGGCTCTTCGTAGCCAAGTTCCTTGAGTACCGACTGCAGCTCGGGGCTCAGGGCGAAGGCCTCGAAGCCTCCGGTCGGCTCGGTCTTCGGGGTCGCGCTTTCAGTGCTCATGTGACGTCTTTCGTGTGCAGCGCTGGCGGGCGGGGGGCCCGTGGAGCGCGCCTTGGGAAACTCCCTGCAGAGCCTCTAGCACCGCCCCTCACGGACGGCACCGAGAAGCAGGGGGGCCCTCGTGACCCTGGGTGGGGGTGCTACGGTGCCGCGCGCCATGCGAGCCCTTTCGTCCTGTGTCACCGCGGTCTGCTTCCTCTCGTGCGCCACCGGCGGCCACGGAGGGAAGGACGAGGTCAACCCGCCCTATGGCCAGCCCGGGCATCACCACCACTTTGGCTTCGGCGCGCCGGCCGACCCGGCGAAGCCGCAGGTCGAGGCCCCGCTGCCGGCGCCCGAGCCCATCGTCGCCACGCCGGTCGACCCCGGTGACGGAGGCGCCCCGGTCGCCCCCCGCCCCATCACCCCGCGCAAGCTCTGGAGCATGAAGCTGGCGGGCCTGGGCGCGAGCTCGCCGCGCGTGGTCGACCTCGATGGAGACGGGGTGCTCGACGTGGTGGTGGGTGGCGGCATGCAGACCTCGGGGGGCTCGTGGCTGTACGCGCTCAACGGCCGCACGGGCGAGGTGCTGTGGAAGTCGCACTTCACCGAAGAATTCTACGCGACGCCGGTGCTCATCGACATCACCCACGACGGCGTGCCCGACGTCTTCGTGGGCGGCCGCGATTCGGACTTCACGGCGCTCGACGGCAAGACGGGCAAGCCACTGTGGTCGTTGCGGCGGGTGAACCCGAAGGGTGACGTGCCCAGGCGCAGCTTCAACGGCGGCCTCGCGGTGCCCGACCAGGACGGCGACGGCATCGACGACCTGGTGGTGAGCAACGGCGGCGGCCTCGACGATTCCGCGCGGCTGCCTGGCCGGGTGATGCTGATTTCCGCCGTCACCGGGAAGCTGCTGGCCAACACCGCGCTGCCGGACAAGCGCGAGACCTACAGCATTCCCGCCCTCGCGTCGGCCCACCCGCTCGAGGTCATCGCCGGCACCGGCGGTGAGACGCTCAACGGGCACCTGTACCGCTTGCCGCTGGGGCCGCCACCGGCCGCCCCCCGCTGGGCCGCCGCCAGTGGTCCGGGCCAGGGGTTCGTGCCCTCGCCCTTCATCACCCACGTCAAGGGTGCGGGCGCGGTGTTCGAAGTGGGCCACGACGGCCGCGTCACCCGCGTCGACCTCGAGAGCGGCGCACTGCAGTGGGAACAGTCGCTGCCGGGCTTCGAGGCCATGGCCTCACCCTCGCCCGGGCGCTTCGGGGGCTCGGCCGACGTGGACGTGGTGGTGACCCGCAGCAAGGGCACCTTCCCGCTCTTCAAGTGGGTCAACCGCATCACCTGGCTCGACGGTGAGACTGGCGCGGTACTCGACGAGGCCGACACCGGCGTGTTCTCGAGTGCTTCACCGGTGGTGATGGACTTCGACCACGACGGGCTCGACGAGACGTTGACCCTGTCGATGGACTCGTTCGCGCCGTTCGAGGGCTCGGTGGTGAGCACCGTCACGGTGTTCGACGGCGCGCGCGGCAAGCAGAAGCGCATGCAACTGAAGCTGCGCGGCACCGGACAGGCCACGCCCACCGTCGCCGACGTCGACCACGATGGCACGCTCGACCTGCTGCTCAGCTACCTCGGCACCATCGACCGGTATGCGCTCGAGGTGGCCGATGCAGGAGCGGCTCCAGACGTGCGGTGGGGTGGCTTTCGTGGCCCCGGGTTCGATGGCGTCGACCGGTTCGGTGAGGCCGACGCCGGAACGCCGTAGCGCTCTTCAGCGCGACGCGGCTGGCACGCTGCGTGGGCGCGCGACCTCGGCGTCGACCACCGGCTTGCCTTCGGCCTCGAGCGGCCCCAGCGCGGCCACCAGCACCCGGTGCGAGTCGGCCAACTGCTTGACCGCCAACTCGAGCGTCTGCCGAAGCTGCAGCGGCATGTCTTCGGTGTACTGCAGGTACCAGCGAAGGTCGGCGACCTTCTCGTAGAAGAGCGTGGCCGCCCGCTGTTGCGCGGGGGTGAGCGCGGCCAGCGCATCGAACCCCACGGTCGGCCACGAGGTGTGCGTCGCGGTCATCAAGGGCGAGCGGTCGCGCAGGCGCGAGAACAGCCGCACCATCTCGTCTTCGTGCTTCTCGACCCGCGCCAGCAGCGAGGTGGCGTCGAGCACCAACAGATGGCGCACGCGGGCGGCGAGGTCGGCTTCGGGCGGCGAGGGTCGCTTGAGCGGCTTCTTGCGGCGGGCCATGAAGCGAACACGGTAGCGCCTTTCGGGCGCGGAGCGGGGCCCCATGAACGAGCGTTGAATTCGCCGGGCCACGGCCGTACGTCTCGAACCATGACGACGCCGTGGAACGAGCCGTTCGAGCGCTTTGCCCAGGTCTTCGCCGAGGCGAAGGCCCGTGTGCCCAAAGACCCCAACGCCATGCAACTGGCGACGGTCGACGAACGCGGTCGGCCCTCGGTGCGCACCGTGCTGCTCAAGGACGTCGATGCCCGCGGCTTCGTCTTCTACACCAACACCCACAGCCGGAAGGGCCACGAGGCCAGCACCGCGAAGGTGGCCGCGCTCAACTTCTACTGGCCCGAACTGGAGGCGCAGGTGCGGGTCGAAGGCGCACTGACGCCGGGGGCGGCCGCAGAAGCCGACGCCTACTTCGCCACCAGGCCCAGGCTCTCGCAGTTGGGCGCGTGGGCCTCGCTGCAGAGCCAGCCGCTTGATTCCCGCGAGACGCTCGAGCGTCGACTGGCCGAGTTCACCGCGAAGTACGCCGGCCACCCCGTGCCGCGCCCTCCACACTGGAGCGGGTACCGCCTGCTGCCCGACCACCTGGAGTTCTGGAAGGCGCACCCCAACCGCCTGCACTGGCGCGAGGTCTACGAACGCGCTGGTGAAGGGTGGACGAAGGGCCTGCTCTACCCGTGACCTGAACTCACCACGAGCCGCTCGAGCCACCGCCGTCACTCGAGCCGCCGCCGAACGACGAGTCCGACGAGGACGATGACGAGGAGCTCGAGTCGGACGACGACGACGACGAGTCGTTCGAGCTCGACGACGCCAGCCGGTCCGTCATGCGTGTATACGAGTTCTGGTAACCGCAGCTCGCGCATTCCTCGTCGACGGGTGTGCCTCCCATGCTGATCAAGCTGCCCGCCTGACGTGACGAACGAGGGGCGCGAGAGTGAGGTCCATCGCGTCGTCGAAGCGATCGCTGAGGGCGAGTGCTCGGAGGTCGATGATGTGTTG
>CAIWFK010000126.1 GCA_903911905.1 uncultured Myxococcales bacterium | reverse complement strand
TGACCTGCGACCAGGCCTTCGTCAGCGGCACCCGTTCTTCGCCTTCGCGAGGGGCGCCTTCGGCTTCGCCCTCGGTCTCGGACAGGCGCTGCTCGACGTCGGACAGGTTCACCTCGAGCGAGCGATCGCTGTCCACGCCGCTCCACAGCTTCGCTTCGGTGGTGGACGGCGGGGGCGGGGCGGCGGGGGTGATGAGCTGGGGCCTCGAGCCGGTCTGCGACGCGGGCCGTGCGGTGGTGCCCCGGGCGCGCGCGGGGGCGGCCGGTTGATTGGCGGGGGGGTTGGCCGACGGAGGTACGCGCGAAGACACGGTTCCACTATGGTACGCCAACCGATGGCCGATTACGCGCGGCGCGACTATGGAAGGTGCCCTTGCAGCGGGGTCTATGACAACCGCTTCGTCGAGGTGCGCCTGACCATCGGCGGCAAGGTGGTGGTGCTGACCGACGTGCCTCAGGGCGCCTGCCCGGTGTGCGGGTCGCGCGTGTACAAGGCCGAGGTGCTCGAGCGCATCGAGTCGCTGATGAAGGGCGCGAAGGTCAAGAAGGCGCTCTGAGCGTCGGTCGACGGCTTGACGCATGGCGGTGAAGACCGCCCGTTTTCGCTGTGCTACGGGCCTCGCCATGCCCCACAACGTTCACGACAACATCCTGTCGGCGATCGGCAACACCCCGATCGTCAAGCTCAACAAGCTCGTCGGCCCCAACGACGCCACGGTCTACGTGAAGCTCGAGTTCATGAACCCGGGCGGCGCGATCAAGGACCGCATGGCCCGCCACATCGTGGACAAGGCCGAGAAGGACGGGCGACTCAAGCCGGGTGGCACCATCATCGAGAACACGTCGGGCAACACCGGCTTCGCCCTGGCGATGATCGCGGCGGTGCGCGGCTACAAGAGCACCTTCACCATGCCCGACAAGATGTCGAGCGAGAAGGTGAACCGGCTCAAGGCCATGGGCGCCCAGGTGGTGGTCACGCCGACCAACGTGCCGGCCGAAGACCCGCGCAGCTACTACGAGACCGCCAAGCGGCTGGTGCGCGAGACGCCCGGCGCCTTCTACCCGAACCAGTACCACACGCCCGACAACATCGAGGCGCACTACCTGTCGACCGGCCCCGAGCTGTATTCGCAGCTGGACGGCAAGTTCGACTACTTCGTCGCGGGCCTGGGCACCGGCGGCACGATGAGCGGCGCCGGCAAGTACTTCAAGGAAAAGAACCCCGCGATCCAGAACGTGGGCGTCGACCCCATCGGGTCGATCTACGCGGGCTACTTCAAGACCGGCAAGGTCGGCGAGTCGCACGTCTACAAGGTCGAGGGCATCGGCGAGGACATGGTCTGCGGCGCCATGGACTTCAAGGTGGTCGACCAGGTTCGCCAGGTCGACGATCGCCAGAGCTTCGTCATGGCCCGCCGGCTGGCGCGAGAAGAGGGCATCTTCGCCGGTGGCTCGTCGGGCTCGGCCGTGCACGTGGCGGTGGAGCTCGCCAAGGAGGTCGGCAAGGGCAAGACCATCGTCGCGGTGCTCACCGACTCGGGCAACGCGTACATCTCGAAGTTCTTCTCCGACGAGTGGATGAAGGACCTGGGCTACCTGGAAGAGAAGGGCCCCGGCTCGGTGAAGGACATTCTGGCCGGGCGCACCCAAAAGCTGGTCACCACCGGCAAGGGCGAGAAGATCGGCGCGGTCATCGAGACCATGAAGAAGCACGGCATCTCGCAGATGCCGGTGGTCACCGCCGACGGAAGCTCGATCGGCATGATTCACGAGTACGACCTGCTCAACGGCCTCATCGGCGGCAATTACAAGATGACCGACGCCATCGACGTGCTGGTCAGCCCGCTGCAGGGCGTGGTCACCCCCGAGACCAGCATTCCCGCGCTGCGCCAGGTCTTCGCCAACGACAACGTCGCGGTGGTGCGTGAAGGCCAGAAGGTCACCGCCATCGTCACCAAGATCGACCTCATCGAGTACCTCGCGAAGAGCTGAGTCGCGCTTTCCAGAGGTATCAGGCGGCCTGTGGGCGACCCGGGCCGCCTTCTTTTTCGTCCTGATTTTGATATTGATTCGCAAAATCAATCTCAGTAGAGCCGGGGGCATGAGATTCGCCGTGTTGCTGGTGCTGTCGAGTGCCGGGGTGGCCGTCGCGCAGACCCCGCGCCCGTTGCCGTTCACCTACCTGGTCGACACCCAGCAGGAAGACGGGCTGGAAATCGAGCAGTACGTCGACCTGGTGCCGACGGTGGCGCGGGGCGCGAGCGGGGCGCGGGTGGCGTACCTGGCCACGCAACTGCAGACCGAGATCGAGTACGGGCTGAGCGATCGGCTCGAGCTGGGGTTGTACGCGACGGTCGCGCCCATCGCGCCGGGGCTGACCGACCTGCCCGAGACCACGGTGGGCAACGGCAGCAAGCAGCGGCTCAAGTATTCGTTCGCCGCGCCGGGCGAGTGGCCCATCGACGTGGGGCTGTACGGCGAGCTCGAAGAGAACTCGAGCGAGTTCGCCATCGAAGCCAAGGTGCTGCTGCAGCGCCGCTTCGGGCAGTTGCGCGTCGCCGCCAACCTGATCGCCGAAATGGAGCTGCCCTGGGGCACCACCACCCCGGAATGGATTCTGATGCCCACCGTGGGGGTGACGGTCGAACTGACGCCGCGCCTTCACCTGGGCGCCGAGTACTGGGTGCACACCCACGTGCCGACCGGCACCGAGGCCTTGTCGTACAACGACGCGTTCCACCACTTCGTGGGGCCGGCGGCGCTGCTCAACTGCGGGCGGCTGTGGGTGTCGGCGGGCGCCTACCTGCGGCTCGATGAAATCGGTCGTACGGTGCAGCCCGGCGAGCTGTATGGGCCGTTCTGGTTCCGAACCATCATCGGGGTGAACCTGTGAAGGGGCTCGCCTTCGCGCTGGTGCTGATGACGGGCTGCGCGACCGAGCAGATCACCATCGTCGGTCGTGAGCCCACCCCCGCCGAGAGCATCTGGATCGCGAAGTGCGGCTCATGTCACCGGCGCGTGCGGCCGGCGACGCAGACGCCCGAGCACGTCGAGAAGGAGATGGCGAAGCACCAGCGACAGCGCCGCGTGAAGCTCGCGCCAGAGGAGTGGGCGGCGATCATCGCGTTCCTCGAAGGGCCGATGCCCGAGGGCATCGTGTCGAGCGTGCGCTGAAGAAGCGTGGTGCGGCGAGAGCGCTTTGCCGCACCACGAGCCCGCCCTGCCGTCAGTGGCAGGCGTTGAGCGAGATGCTCAGGTCCTGCCCGTCGGCGGCGACCAGGTCCGGCAGGCCGTCGTGGTTCAGGTCGACGAACTTCGCCAGCGAGCCGAAGCCCACCGTCAGGGGCAGCTTGCTCTGCGTCTGGAAGGTGTAGTCGGCGTTGCCGCGGGTGAAGGCGAGGTAGCCCGTGTCATCGGTCGACGTGACGGCGACGTCGAGCTTGCCGTCGTTGTTGATGTCGGCCGCGATGAGGTTGGGGAAGTGGGCCGTGTCGCCGGTGGCGACCTCGGTGGTCAGGTCGTAGGTGTTGCCCGCGAGCACGAAGGTTCCGTCAGAGTGGCCTTCGAGCACGGTGATGGCGCCGAACATGTCGGTGCCGCCGTTCGCGTTGTCGAGGATGAGGTCGACGATGCCGTCCTTGTTGACGTCGGCAGCGAGCACGAAGTCGGCGAAGTTCTTGTAGTCGGTCTCGTTGTGGAAGGTGCCATCGCCCACGCCGTGCAGCACCACCGTCTTCGAGTCGCTCGTGCCGGGGGCCTGGATGATGAGGTCGGGAATCGAGTCGCCGTCGGGCAGCTTCATCACCTGGCAGCTGCTCGACCGGTAGGTGTTGGACGGATCGTTGGCGATGACTCGGTCGAACGCCACCACCGCGCCGTCGGTCAACGCGCCGCACGTCGACATGAAGACCTTCACCTCGGCCCCGCACGAGACGAGGTCCGGCAGGCCGTCGTTGTTGAGGTCGGCGGCGATCATGCCGTACGGGTCGCTGCTGTTGTTGATGTCACCCATCGACTCGTACGACGAGTCCTGGTTCGACAGGCCGAACAGCTTGTTTCCCTGGTTGAGCCACACCACCGGCCCGCGCCCGCCCGCGTTGTTGAACACCACCGCCGAGACGTCGAGCTTCCCGTCGGCGTTGAAGTCCGCGAGCGTGACCGGGCCACGAAGGTACTGGCTCATGCTGGAGTGGAGCTGCACGGGCGTGCCGAAGGTCCCGTCGCCGTTGCCGAAGAAGAGCAGCAGTTGGTCGCCTTCGATGGTCGCCACGTCGAACTTGCCGTCGCCGTCGAGGTCGCCGACGTCGAGCGAGACGCTGCCGAACGCGCCAGCGCCCCGGCCACCGACGAGGGCCGTCGCCGGGCCGAGCAGCGCGGTGCCGGCGCAGCTGCTGGTGGCCGCCGCGGGAGGCGTGTAGGGGGTGTGACCGCAGGCCGCCGAGCCGCCGCCAGTCGCGCTGCCGCCGCCGGTCGCGCTGCCGCCGCCCGTCGCCGAGCCGCCGCCGGTGGTCGAGCCACCGCCCGTCGTCGTCCCGCCGCCACTCGACGTGCCGCCGCCCGTGCCACCGTCGTCCGTCGTCGTCGTCGGACAACCCGCCAGGAACACCAGACAGCCAACCACAAGCCCACCACGCAACATGTGAAACCCCCTTGGGTAGAACCCCGAAACGCGCGCAGCAAACCTCAGGGTTGGCACCCGTCAGAGCGGAAAGGTCACGACCAGGTGACGTGCACGTGGAACTGGGTGCCTGCCGTGGGAGGGGGTGGGAAGGGGCCAGCCCTTCGGACGGCGGCCAGCGCCGCCGCGTCGAACATCGGCGAGCCCGACTGCATCGAAATGACCGAGCTGAGGATGGCGCCCTTGCCGTCGACGATCACCTGCACCACCGTCTTCTGGCCGAGCTTCGGCGCCTTCGCCTCAGGCGGTGCCACCCACCCCCGCGCCACCTTGTCGAAGACCTGCTTCTGGTAGCTCGCGCTGGCCAGCGACTGCTGGAAGTAGACGTTCAGCGAGGCGTGCGGCGCGGCCATCAACAGCCAGAGGGCGAGGCTGGTCATGCACCAACCTCAGCACGAACCGGGGCAGCTCGCTCCATCACGCAGGCGTCACGGCGGAGCGCACGCGCGGAAGGGCGAGGCCCGCAGCGTGTTGTCCCCTCATGCGTGCACGCCCTTCTTTCGAGAGCTCGGACCAGGCCTTCACCCTGGCGCTGCGCACGAAGGTCGACGCCTTCTTCGTGAACAAGAGTCGCTTCGCCGATGGGCGAATGATCGCCAAGACGGTCTTCTTTCTGGGCTCCACCGCGGCGCTGTGGGCAGTGCTGGTGACCGGGCTGGTGAGCGGCCTCTGGGGCCTGCCCGTGGCCATGCTGCTGGGGGCCTTCGTGGCCTTCATCGGCTTCAACGTGGGCCACGACGCGGGTCATGGCTCGTATTCGTCGAACCGCCTGGTCAACCGCGTGCTCGCCACCACCTTCGACCTGCTCGGTGCCAGCTCGGCGAACTGGGCGCGCGCGCACAACGTCATTCACCATACGTACACCAACGTGCCGGGCGTCGATCACGACCTCGACCCGGGCCCGTTCCTGGTCTTCGCGCCGAAGGCGAACCCCGCGCGCATCTTCCGCTGGCAGCACGTCTTCGCCTTCCTGCTCTACGGGTTCACCCACCTGGTCTGGGTCTTCAAGAAGGACTTCGTGCAGAGCGCCGACGTGCGGCTGACCGGCAAGTCGCCCTCGCGCCGGGACGTGGTGGGCATGGTGCTCGGCAAGCTGGTGCACCTGGGCGTGTTCCTCGGTGTGCCGATGCTGGTGGGGCACTGGGCGTGGTGGCAGGTGCTGGTGGGCTACGTGGCGATGTCGGCCATGACTGGCGTGACGCTGGCGGTGGTCTTCCAGTTGGCCCACGTGGTCGAAGGGCCGGCGTTTCCCACCGTCGAGCACGGTCACCTGCGCGGCGGCTTTGCGTCACACCAGCTTCGCACCACGGCCAACTTCGCCACCGACAGCGCGCTGGCCAGCTTCTTCCTGGGAGGCCTGAACCACCAGGTCGAGCATCACCTGCTGCCGGGTGTTTCCCACATCCACTACGCGGCGCTGGCGCCCATCGTGAAACAGACCGCGCTCGAGCATGGCCTGCCGTACCTCGAGAATGGTTCGTTCGCGCAGGCGCTCGGGTCGCACGTGCGCACCTTGAAGCGGCTGGGTCGACCGAGGCTCGCAACGCACTGAGGTCACCCGAGCTCGGCTTCGAAGCCGGGAACGTGAGTGGACCGTCAGCCCTGGAGACCGCGCTTTCGGTTCGATCGAGTGCTTCGAGACGACTTCCGCTGGCACTGTGACGCCTTGGCTTCGCCGCGACAACCTCGTACGAGCCGGCCGTGCTTCAGGCAGCAAGGAGTGGTTGCACCGTGACTCAGGCTTCGAGGCGTTCGTATTCTGCCCCCGTCGTGCAGACCGCCGTTCCCGCCGAACGCGCGGTGCTGCTGGCCTGTTCGAACAGCCCCCGCGGGTCGTTCGATTGTTCGCCCTTCGTGGGTGAGCCGTGCTGCCGCCCCAACGTCCACGCCTGCAACTCGTGCGAGCACGAACATCAGGGCTGACGCTGGTCGTCACCGCGCCTTGAGCTTCGCCTTGACCACCTTGCCCATCGCATTTCGCGGCAAGGCCTCGACCACGGTCACCTCGCGCGGCCGCTTGTGCGGTGAGAGCTGACTGGCCACGAAGTCCTGCAGCGCCTTCGGCTGCACCGATTCACCCGCTACCACGAACGCCACGATGCGCTCACCCAGGTCCTCGTCGGGCACGCCGATGACCGCCGCTTCCCGCACCGCCGGGTGCTCGAGCAGCGCCGCCTCGACCTCGCCCGCGCCGACCTTGTACCCGCCGCACTTGATGAGGTCCGTCGCGCGCCGCCCGACGATGCGCACCGAGCCGTCTTCGCGCTGGGTGGCGAGATCTCCGGTCGAGAACCAGCCGTCCGCGCTCTTCACCGTCGCGGTCGCGTCGGGGCGGTTCAGGTACCCCAGGAACACGTTGGGCCCACGCACCTGCACCTCGCCCAGCGTGGCGTCGTCGCGCACCGGCAACGGGCGCCGCTCGTCGTCGACCAGCCGCAGTTCGACGCCGTCGACCGGAGGACCCACGCGCCCCGCCACCCGCTCGCCGTCGACCCGCACCGCGCAGTTGATGATGGTCTCGGTCAGGCCGTAGCGCTCCACCACTCGCCTGCCCGTCAACGCCTCGATTCTGAGTTGATCGCGTAACGGCAGCGCCGCCGAGCCGCTCACCAGCACCCGCGCCGCCTGGAGCCCCGCGAGCACCGAGGGCGTGGAGGCGCAGGCCTCGGCGAGCCGGTGGTACATCGTCGGCACCGCGAAGAGCATGGACGGGTTGCCCCCGCGAGCGCCGCGGCCATCGTCACCGGGTCGAAGCGCGGCAGCCAGTGCAGTCGCCCACCCACCCGCATCGAACCGAACAGGCCCAGCACCAGCCCGTGCACGTGGAACATGGGCAGCGAGTGCACGACCGTGTCGGCCGCCGTCCACTTCCAGGCCGTGGCCAGCGCGTCGAGGTTGCTCGCCACGTTGCGCGCCGAGAGCACTGCACCCTTGGGCAGGCCGGTGGTACCGCTGGTGTACAGAATGAGCATCGGCGCGTCGTCGACCGGCCGGTCGGGCAACGCACCCTCCGATTCCGTCGCCAGCGCGGGCACGGTCTGCACGCCCGGCAGCCGCCCTTCGACCTCCGACACGTTCGCCGCGAAGGTCCGCACCGGCCTGGCGTCGCTGGCCACGTGCCCCAATTCCAGCGGCCCCAGCTTCACGTCGAGCGGCACGCTCACCACGCCCGCCAGCGCGTTGCCCAACAAGGCCACCAGCGTCTCGAGCGCGGGCTGCGTCCACACCCCGACGTGCGAGCCGACGGGCAGGTCCCTCACCGCCTCGACGTGCCCGGCCACCATTCGCCAGACCTGGGCTGCGTTCACCTGGCGATCGTCGACCTGGAGGGAGCCCGCGCCGAAGAGCATGGGGCCACCGTTGCTACGCGGTGCGGCAAAGTCAACTGACACGTGTTAGCGTGAGGTCATGACCGCTCTGCTCGTCGCTCTGGTGCTGGCCGTCGACCCTTCACTCGAAGTGAGCGCTTCGGCGCCGTCACGGACGCCGCTCGAGGTCGGCCTCTCGTCGGTGCCCCAGTTGGGCCTGGTGCAGGTCGATGGCCGGGCGGGCTTGAGCGAGCGCTTCACGCTCGAGCTGGGCGGGTGGAACGTGTTCGGCAGCAACACCGCCGGTGCGTACCTGCGCGGCGGTCTGCTGGGCGGGGAATACGACGTGCTGCACTCCGACGTGTTGGACATGACGGCGGGCCTGCGGGTCTTCGGCGTGCAGGCGGCCGCGGGCGCGAGCGCCTCGGCGGGGCTCTCGGCGCGGGTGGCGACCTCGATTCGCGGGCTGTCGTTCCTCACGGTGAAGCCCGACTTCGAGCTGGGCTGGCTGGGCGACGCCGGCAACTTCCGCTTCGCCAACGAGCTGGCCTTCGCCCTGGGCGAATGGACGCTGGGCGCCTCGGGCGGCGTACAGGGCTGGGTGGTCAGCGGCGGTGACTTGAGCGTCGCTCCGGCGGCGGCGCTGCGGGTGGGCGTGCGCCACGACTTCGGCCCGGTCGCGCTCGACGTGTCGGGCGTGCTGGCGGTGGCTCGAGACGCCTCGTTCATCACCCGCACGCCGGTGATGGCAATGCCCACCCAGGACGTCGGGTTTCAGGCCGGGCTGCGGGTGGCGATCATCTCCACGTCGCGCTGAAGACCGTGGAGTTGCCTCGCGGGCCGACCACCACGGCCTTCGCGTCGCGACCTCCGAGCAGCTCGAGCGCCGCTTCGATCAGCCCCGCCAGGAACTCGGCCTGCTCGGTCTCGTCGGCGACGATCTCGAACTCGTGCTTCGACTTCTCGTGCAGGTGCAGCTTCACCACGTTCGAGTCCATGCGCTCGACCGCCTGCTTGAGCGCGCGCCGCGGCCCCAGCAGCCTGGCCATGCCCAGCCATGGCCCCTTGATGAGGTCCTTGCTCACCAGCGAGGTGACGATGCGGCGCCCCAGCTTGCGCAGTTGCCCGGCGTCCGACGGGTAGAGCGCGGCGGCCGTCTCGGCGATGGCGCGGTACCAGGTCTCACGTGGGTAGGTGGGCTGCAGCGCGTTCAGGTCGACGCCCAGCTCGCCCAGCTTCGAGAGGACCTCGGCCGGCACGTCGG
>CAIWFK010000125.1 GCA_903911905.1 uncultured Myxococcales bacterium | reverse complement strand
TGCGAGGTGTTGATGGCCTCGACCTCGAGCCGCGCGGTGATTCGGCAGGGGCAGTTCTTCAAGCTGGCCAGCTCGCTCGAGACCGGTGCCGCCGAGGGCAGCTTCACCTTCTCGCGTTACGGGGAATGGTTGGCGCGCAAGACGGACTTCGTGCACCCCTCGTCGGTGCCCGAGCCGGTGATCGACCCGCCTGCACCGCCTCCGAAGCTCGCGCGGGCAGGGAAGAAGGCGTCGCGGCGAGACACGGTGACCGAGGACGGGACGCTGGTGCTCGACGGGGAAGACGACGATCTGTCGCAGATCATCGACGCGCTCGAGAAAGACTAGAGCGCCTGCGAGCGCTTGCGAATGCCCACGAAGGTGAGGGTGCAGCGGGCCTCGGTGCTGATGGCGGAACGATCGTCGATCTGCACCTGTGGCTCGGCCTCGGTGGCGGTGAAGGGCTCGTGGCGCTCGTCGGCGTCGACGGTGATTTCCCGGCCGGCGACTTTCACGCGGTAGTCCACGCCGAACGGCTTCGAGACCTCGGGGCTGAGCGCGTCGCGCCACTTCTTCGCCCGGCCCTTGCCCAGGTGGGAACACTGGCCCCGGGTCACCAGGTCGTAGCGTTCGCCGACCACCAGGCCCCTGGCCTTGAGCGTCTTGTGTTCGCCGGGACCGATGGAGATGGCGCTCGACCAGACCTCGGCAGGGTCGGCGGCGAGCAACAGCGTCAGTGCGAGCGTGAGCACGGCTTCAGTGTCCTGCGTCTGGCGTGGACAAGTCCACCACCCCCGGTCCTTCACCCGCACTCGCGCGGGCCAGCCGTTGAATCAGCGCCCACTTCACGCCGGGGTTCACGCCGAGTCGACCTTCTTCGATCAACTCCGGGCCGTGGCCGAGGAAGTCCACCGTGTCGGGCCCTTCGGCGGGCTCGCCCGTCCATCGTCCGCCCAGGAACTCCCCGTTCGCTCCGAGTGCCAGCGTGGCCGACCAATGGAACGGCACGGGCCGCACCCCCACGGGTTGGTATGCAGAGGGCGTCGCCGACGGAACGTTCGCCAGCGAGAGCGGCAGCGTGGTCGAGCTGAGCTGAAAGTCGAACGCCACGTCCATCAACGACCTGACCTTCCCCTCGAGGGCAGGCATCATCGGCGTCGCGTCGACGGGGTAGGGCGGCCGCACGATGCTGACCTTCGCCGAGATGACGGGGTAGTACTGCGTCTGCTGCGTGGGGTGCACGTCGAGCAGGAACGAACGATGTCCGCGCCCCAGCTCGTTGAGCGTGGCGAGCAGCAGCAGCGCCGGGTTCATCGAGCAGGTGGCGGCCACGTCGAAGCCGATTCGATCGCACGGGTTGCCCAGCTCGTACCCGCCCTCGGTGAAGAAGTACGAGATCGCCAGCAGCGCCTTGATGTCGATGGGGTGGAACTTCACGTGGCGACCCGAGGGCGAAATCGCCTCGACGACGCGCGTCGGTTCGGGCTGCTCGATGGCCGACACGCCCACGCCGTTGCACATGCCGTTCCAGAAGCGCGGACGCGGTCGCAGGTTGTGGGTGGTGGTCAGCGATTCGCGCGTGGAACGGAAGGCGAGGTCGTCGACCAGCAGGTCGTACTTTTCGATGGGCGAGAGGCCCCAGCGTTGCTCGTCGGTCATCGCGCTCGCGGCGGCGGCGGTCGGGGGCTCGGTGCCGAAGAGCGTGCGCGCAATCAACGTCACTCTCGCGTCCTGCCAGCGCCCGGCCTCACGCCCGAACCAGTCGGGGAAGAAGCCGCCACTCCACGGCGCTCGGGGCGGGGTCAGTTCGCGGTCGAACAGCCCCAGCGACTGCAGCTCGGCGAGCGTGGTGACTGGTCGATGGTCGGGCAGGGCGTCGGTGGGCAGGGCGTCGACCTCCACCGTTCGCAACGGCGTCACCACCCGAACCAGCCGGGGGGCGAAGAGCTCGGGCAGGCTCACGCAGAGCGCCAGCGTCACCGCGGCCCAGGCCAGCGTGGAGATGCCCAGCCGAGCCAGCGCGTTCGGTTCGCGTGGCCCGCGCCACAGCGCCCAGGCCTTCAGCGCGAGCGCCACCGGGAGCACCACCAGCACCAGCTCGTTGAGCACCAGCAGCACGCCCCAGCCACTGAGCAGCTCGGGCACGCCCAGCGGGCCGGTGGGCACCGGTCTCCACGGAAGGGCCAGGCGCGCCTGGGTCAGAGGCGAGAGCAGGGCGACGTGCGCTCCCTGGGTGAAGGCGTCGATGAGGCCATGCGAGGCGGCAGCGGCGAAGAGCCAGGGCCACGTCTGGGTCGACGGCCACCGCTTGCGCAGCAGCAGGGCGACGAGCGCCGCCAGCGCCGCCGCCCACGGCAGGGAATGCGTCAGTCCCCGATGACCGAAGAGGTCGTCGGGCCGCACGTCGAACGCGGCGCCGAGGAGGTCGAGATCGGCGACGGTGGCGCACAGCAGCAGCGCGGTCAGGAAACGGCCACCAGGCGGGCCCTTCAGGGCGCGACGGGCGAGCCAGGGCAACGCCGCGTGCGTGAAGAGCGTGGCCATCTTTGGGCAGGTCAGCTCGTCGCCGTCTTCGCGCGGCGGGGCCAGGTCGCGTACAGCAGGAACGGCGAGAAGAGGATGGTCTCGACCGCGACCACGATCAGCCCTCCGACCGAGAGCATGCCCAGGCCAATCGGTGCCACGGGAATGGGACCGATGGGGAAGAAGAGGCGGTCGGTGGAAAAGGGCCAGAAGATCGCGCAGCCCAGACCGCCGTTGGTCAGCATGTCGAGCAGCGGGTGACTGAGCGAGGTCAGCGCGGCGAGGACCGCCACCTGCACCGGCGCTCGAAGCGATCTCGCCTTCGCGAACGCCAAGGCCGCCAGCCCGCACAGCAGCGCGAAGGTGATGGAATGCGTCGCGCCGCGGTGGCCGAACTGGTTCTCGTACGGAATGCGGAAGACGAAGGCGATGGCGTCGGCATCGGGGAGCGCCGAGACGGCCGCGAAGCCCGCCATGGCCCACCCCGCACGCTGCGGCGCTGGCACGCCACGGGAATGGAACCGGCCGACCGCCAGGCCCACTGCGAGGTGACCGATGCTGGGCATTCGAAGGGGTTCTACCACGGGGCCTTCGGTTGTCGCGTTCGTGCCAGCACCGCGTCGGGGTGGTCGTTAAACACGCGCGATGGTCGCCACGCGCTTCATCGGCAACGCCGAGTCGGACGCCCGGCACGCCCGGTTGGCCCGGTTTCTCGATCGCGAAGACCCCCTCGCCGACGCGGTGGTGGGGGACCTGGTCTCGCGGCCCCGGCCCGAGCAGGAAGCACTCATCGACCGCATGCTCTCGCTCGAGCCTGGGGCGTTGCCGACCACGCTCTCGACCATGCACGACTGGCTGCGCGAAGTGCCGGTGTGGTTCGACGAAGCGCGGGCCAATGCGGGTGGTCGCGTGGTGCTGCGCACCGGGTTGTTGTCGGGGCTGGTGCTGGGGTTCAAGTCGCTGGTGCTCGGGTATTGCTCGCCGGCGGGCAACAAGCCGTTGATCTTCTCGGGGCGGCTGACCGGTGACGTGAATACCCGGCTGGCCGAGACTGCCCGTTTCGTCGAGGCCGTCAGTCACGACGCTGGCATGCGCTTCGGCGCGCCGGGCCTGAGGGCGGCGGTGCGGGTGCGGTTGATTCACGCGCGGGTCCGCCACGCGCTGCAGCGATCGCCGCGGTGGCAGGCCGAAGCGTGGGGCGCGCCGCTCAACCAGTACGACCTGGCGGGCACGGTGTTGTTGTTCTCGTCGGTGCTGGTCGAGGGGTTGCGGCAGTTGGGCGCGCGCGTGTCGGCCGAGGAGGAGGACTCGACCTTGCACCTGTGGCGGTACGTGGGGCGGGTGATGGGCGTCGACGAGGAATTGCTGGCGACCTCCCCTTCCGAAGCGCACGCGTTGTGGGCGTTGCTCGAGGCCACCCAGGGCGCGCCTGATCGGGACTCGCGGGCGCTGACCCATGCCTTGATTCTCGATGGGGCCGAGCGGGGCGCACCGGCGGCGGCCATCGATTTTGCGTACGCGCTGACCCGACAGCTGATCGGCGCGCGGTATGCCGACGCGATGGAGCTGCCCCACAGCCGGTGGGACCGGGTGCCGAGGGTCCTCGAGCGGCTGGTCGATGGGGTGGGGCGCGCAGCCGGGGCCGTACCCGGCGTGGGAGACCGGGCGTTGCGTCTGGGGGCGAGGTATTGGCGGCGCACGGTGGAGCTGCGCTTCGGGGCGAAGGACGTGCCGTTCGAGCTGCCGGTGCACCCCTTGCGCCCCTGACCCACGTCGTCTGTCCTGCAGGTTCGGGTGGGCGCCGTTAGGCATGGCCTTCCGATGTCAAAGCAGGCTCCTCCCCGCACCGTCCTCGGCCGAAGTTCGCGCCTGGTCTCGCTCGCCGCCGGCCTCGCACGGAAGGAGCTGACCGGTCGTTTTTCTCGCGCCGTCTCGAGCGGCGAAGCCCTGGTGCGTCAGGCCCAGGCGCTCAAGCTCCAGGTCGAACAGGCCCGCGACATCGTCGAGAGCCTGGGCCAGCTCAAGGGCGCGGCCATGAAGGCCGGCCAACTGCTGAGCATGGAGCTGCGCGACGTGCTCCCGCCCGAAGTCATCGAGGTGCTCAGCCAGCTCCAGGCGTCCGGCGCCGTGGTCGACTTCCCCGAGGTCCGCTCGATTCTGCTCGACGAACTGGGGGCCGAGCGGCTCGCCCAGCTCGAGGTGTCTCCCACCCCACTGGCCAGCGCCAGCATCGGCCAGGTGCACCGGGCGACCTGGCGTGCTCCCGATGGCACGTCTCACGACGTGGTGCTCAAGGTGCAGTTCCGCGGCATCGCCGACACCATCGACAGCGACCTGGCGCTGCTCGAGCGCATCGCCCGCATCTTCCTGACCGTGCAGCTCAAGCAGTTCGACGTCAGCGCGGTCTTCGCCGAGCTGCGCGACGTGCTGTTGCGCGAGACGGACTACCTGCACGAGGCCGATGCGCTCGAGCGCTACCGGGCCCTCGCCCACCAGGTGCCCGGGCTGCGCGTGCCCCAGGTCTTCCGCGAGCTGTGTACCAGGCGGGTGTTGGCGCTCTCGTACGAGCCCGGCCTCACCGTCGACGCCTTCCTCGCGCGGGGGCCCGACGTCGAGTCGCGCCACCGCATGGCGACGCAGATTCTCGACCTCTACTTCCGCGAGTTCTTCGACTGGGGCCTGGTGCAGACCGATGCGAACTTCGCCAACTTCCTCTTCCGGCCAGAGCAGCGCGAAGTGGTGTTGCTCGACTTCGGCGCCACCCGCGAATACCCGCCCGAGTTCCGCGCGCAGTACCGGCGGCTGCTGACCGCCACGCTCGAGGGCAATCGGCCCGAGGCCTTCGCGGCGGCCGTCGAGCTGGACCTCATCGACCCGGCCGAGACGCCTGCGGCACGAGAAGCGTTGCATCTGTTGCTCGAGACCGTGTTGCGCGTGTTCCAGCCGGCGTTCCAGCCGGTCGATTTTCGCGACAAGCGCTTCGTCGACGAGGCCGGGGCGCGGCTGCGGGACTACTACCACGCGCTGACCTGCTCGCCGCCGCCGGCGCAGTTGCTCTTCCTGCACCGCAAGCTGGGCGGGGTGTACAGCCTGGGGCGCGCGCTGCAGGCCCGCCTCGATCTGTTGCCCTTCGCGGCGCGGCTGACCACGCCCCGGTCGTCCAGCGAGGTGTCGGGGTCGGCTGTGCCTGGTACCGTCGGCTGAATGCTGCGTGCTCCCACTGGCGGTTCGATTCGCGCGAGCCCCACCTGGCAGCACCCGGCGTTGCTCGAGCGTGCGTGGCGTTTGCGCGTCGCCAGGACCTACACGCCGTTGCTCTCGCAGGGGCTGACCAGCATCTGCGGGCCGACCAGCGTGGCCAACGTGCTGCGCTCGCTGGGGGTGAAGGCCGGTCGCAACCCGCTGCGCGGTTTCGGCGTGCGCGCGATGAGCCTCGATCAGGTGGTGCGCGAATCGGCCGAGGTGGCGCCAGCGGGGTGGCGGGTCGAGGCGGTGCGACCGGCGAGCGTCGAGGCGCTGCGCGAGGTGATGCGGGAAGCGAACGACCCTGAGCGCCGCTTCGTGTCGAACTTCGCGCGCGGGCCGCTCTTCGGTGGCGGCAGTGGACATCATTCTCCGATCGGCGGGTACCTCGAAGACGAGGACCTGGTGTTCGTGCTCGACGTCAACGCCAGCTACGGGCCGTGGCTGGTGAGCACCGAGCGGTTGTTCGAGGCCATGAGCACGGTCGCCGACTGGTCGACCGGTCGCACCCGTGGCCTCGCCCGCTTCTCCCGCTGAGCTCGGAGTTGAAGGGGAGTTGAAGGTGTCACACACGTTGTACCCCCGAAGTTGAAGGTGTCACACACGTTGTACCCCGGGTGTCACCCACCTCGGGTACCGGGTGTCACACACGTTGTACCGTTTCTCCGAGGGGAAATGCCCGCCCCAGGTTGACAATCAAGGCACTCGCCTCAATACTTAAGTCACTCGACTTAACCGCGCCAGGAGCCTCGATGACCACGTCCACCTTCAGCTCGCCCGTCTCCCGCCCCGAAGACGGCCTGACCCTGCCCGACGGCGCTTCGCTGTTCACGCGGGTGCGCGCAGCCTTCAAAGCCCTCAAGGTGCTCGACAAACACCCCGACGACCCGGTGGCCGCCGCGCTGCTGGTCGCCGCACTCGACGGCGACATCTTCCGCCGCCAGGCCGAGCACCTGGCGCAGACCGCCTTCGGCCAGGCGCTGCTCGCCGAACGCCCCTCACTGCAGAAAGGCGCCGTCGACCTCTCGGCGCTGGCGAAGCTGCCCGAGGGCACCGTCGGACGCGCCTTCGCCGACTACTTCGAGAAGAACAAGATTCAGCCCTTCTCGACCCCCTACCAACCGCGGCACGAAGGCGACTGGCTGGCGATGTGGTACCGCGAGACGCACGACCTGCATCACGTGGTCACCGGCTACGCCACCGACGCGGTGGGCGAAATGGAGGTGCAGGCCTTCGCCCTGGGCAACCTCGGCTTCCGCACCAGCGTGATGATCCTCTTCTTCGCGGCCGTGGCCCGGCCCCACGACCTGCCTCCCATGTGGCGCTACTGGGACCGCCTGAAGGTCGCGTACCGGCGCGGCCAGCAATCGGCCAACCTCTTCACCGTGCGCTACGAGCGGTCGTTCGAGCAAACGGTCTGCGAGCTGCGAGCTGCGTTGCGGGTGCCGCCCCTGCCGGCATGAAGCCCCCCCGCCCCCAGAAAGCCCAGCCACCGCGAGCCGACTCGAACGAGGCCGGTCTGCAGACCCGACTGCGCTTGATGCTGGCCGCCGAGCGGCTCATTGCCGAGCTGGGCGTGGGCGTGTCGACCCGCGACATCGGGCTCGCCGCCGGCCAGAGCAACAAGTCGGCGGTCTCGTACCACTTCGGCACCAGGCACGACCTCGCGCTGGCGATCTGCCGGTACCACGACCTCGACATCGTGCACCGTCGCGAAGCGAGGTTGCAGTCGCTCTCGGGGCGTGGCTCGTTGCTCGACTGGCTCGGCGGCATCGTGCGGCCCATCACCGCGCACCTCGACGCGCTGGGGTCCCCCAGTTGGTACGCCCGGTTTCTGGCGGCCTGTGTCGGCGACCCGATGCTGCGCGAAGTGGTCTTCGCCGACGCCATCGCGCAACAGTCGATGAAGACGCTGTTCGCCGAGGTGAACCAGCGCCTGCCCGACCTGCCGCCCGCGGTCTTCGAAGCGCGGGGAGCGATGACCCAGCAGCTCATCGTCAGCACCTGTGCGGCGCATGAACGCGCGCTGCAGACCCGTTCGGCGACGCCGTTCTCGTCGTGGCACGACCTGGCCGAGGTGACGCTCGATGCGCTGGTCGGGCTGTGGCGGGCCCCAGTGCGGGCGACGAGCGCGAAGCCCGCTGCCCGCTGAGGTGCTTCTCTTTGCAGCGTGGCCCCAGCGGCTAAGCTCGAGCGTCACATGTCGCTCGAAACCGAAGTCGCCCTCTGGAAGCCCCAGACCTCGCTCGAGGGCAAGACCGATGAGCTGGCCACCCTGCGCGGCATTCCGCTCTTCCGCGATCTCGACGACGTGGCGCTGACCAGGCTCTCGAAGCTGCTCCACGAGCGCCACTACGCGCCCAACGAGGTGGTCTTCCGCGAAGGGCAGACCGGGGCGGGCATGTACATTCTGGAGCGCGGCGCGGTGGACATCGTGTTGCGCCTGGCCGATGGCTCGGAGCAGTGCGTGGTCAGCCTGAAGGCCGGTCAATTCTTCGGCGAGCTGGCCCTGCTCGAGGCCTCGCCCCGCACGGCGACCGCGGTGGTGCGGCAGCCCACGGTGCTGCTGGGGCTCTTCCAACCCGATCTCGATCAACTGCTCGATCGCAACGCGAAGCTGGGGGCGCGCGTGGTGTGGAACCTGGCGCGCATGACGGGGCAGCGCCTGCGGGAACTGTCGGATCTGATGCGCGAGCGCGCGGCCTCGGCACCGAAGGGAACGTCGTGAGCACGCCGCCGGTCTTCCCCGCAGGCACGTTGATTCCGCCGCGGGTGACGTTGACCCTGGCCGAGAAGGTGGTGCGCGCGATTCTGGGCGTGGCGGCGGTGGGCGCGGTGGGCGCGGTGGGGTGGCTGCTCCAGTTCCTGCTGGCGCCGGTGGTGCTGGCCGTGCTGCTGACCTACGTGTTGACGCCGCTGGCCGATCGCCTCGAGAACCGAGGGCTGTCGCGGTCGCGCGCGGTGGGCATGTGCTTCGGGTTGCTCGCGCTGCTGGCGGTGGCCCTGGTGGCGGGCATCGCGCCGTCGCTCGAGCACTGGCTGACCATGGCGCCCAAGGGCGGCGAGACCAGCGACTTCGAGGTGCAGTTGGAAACGCGCATCGCCGCGTGGGAAGGCCTGCTCCTGCATTCCTACCCGGCGGTGAACTGGGGCAAGGGGTTCGACCACGTCCGGGAAATGCTGCAGCACCAGCGCCGCATGCTGGTCGAAGGGCTGCCGACCATGGTGCTGGGCGCGCTCTCGCACGTCGGCGCAGTGGTGCTGGGCTTCGTGATCGCGTTCTTCGCGCTGCTCGACGGCGCGGTGATGAAGAAGGCGGTGGTGGCGCTGGTGCCCAACCGGCACTTCGAGAACGCGCTGCTGATGCTGCACCGAATCGACCGGCAGGTGAGCGCGTACCTCATTGGCACGGCGCTCGAGAACCTGCTGGTGATGGGGCTGGTGGCGGTGCCGCTGCTGGCGTTGGGCATGCCGAACGCGCTGCTCTTCGCCGCGCTCTTCGGTGCCGCGAACGTGGTGCCCTTCGTGGGCCCCTTCATCGGCGCGTCGGCGGGGTTGTTGTTCTCGCTGCTCGACCCGGCCGCACCCTCGCTGCTCTCGTTGGTGGTGGTCTACGCGGTGGTGCACTTCGTCGATGCCGGCGTCATCAGCCCGTGGATCATGGGCAAGAGCCTCGACATGCACCCGTTGACGGTCATCGTGGGCATCGCGGTCGGAGGCACGCTGGGCGGCGTGCCCGGCATGCTGGCCATCATTCCGTCGATCGCGGTGGTGAAGGCCATCGCCACCACGGTGGCCGAGGGCGTGCGGAACGACGCGACCGGGTAGGTCTATTGAATGGCGGACTCGCCGACGGCGACCACCGCCTGGCAGTCGGATTTCCAGGTCAACTTCTCGAGCGGCGCGCCACCCGAGATGGAATCGGCGACCTCCTTGGCGCGGTCGGCGTTGGCGGGAGTGGAATAGACGACCGTCTGATCGCGCGACTTGAGCGCCTTGCCCACGCGCACCACCGTGCGACCTTCCTTCCAGAGTTGGTTGGCGACCTTCTGGGCGATTTCCGCGACGTCGGCACTGGCGAGCACCTCGACGGTGGTGGCGTTCCAGTCTCCGCGCCCGAAGAAGACCTCGGGGGGGCCCGACGCGGGTTCGGCCAGCACGGCGAAGTACGCGCCGTTCTCTTCCCAGTACGTGGTCAGCTTGCCGGTGAGCGCCGACAGCGGCAGGTCGAGCGCCAGCCCGTGGCCCAGGCCGGTGGTGTCGTTGACGGTGACGAGCGCGTGGCCCAGGGGTTCTCCCGCGGCCGGCTTCTTCTTCGGCGACAGCGCCCAGGTGAAGCCCTTGCCGTCAGCGGTCGAGGTCGACTTGCCCGAGCTGAGCGAGACCGTCAGCTCGAGTGGCACGGTGCCACCTGGCGAGACGCCGGGCCGCAGCGTCGCGCTCGTGCTCGCCTTCTTCCATTCGGGCGAGGTCAACGCGACGAGCGTCGGCGTTCGGGTCTCTTCGAGCTTCACCAGCGCGCCCTGGGTGGCGGACACCTGGTAGACCAGCACGTGGCCGTCGCCGAAGCCGAGCAGCTTCACCTGGGCGTGCGCGGAGAAGGACGCCAGGGCCAGGGCGAGCATCAATCGGGTCATGGGGCTGATGGTACCAGCGCTCGGCGGCGCGCGGTGAGGCTCGAGCCCGTCGACGGCGTTGCGGCTCGGTCCTGGGATCCGCCGCGCGCGCCTGGTATTCCTGCCAGCGAGGGGTCGTCGTGCATCTCTTCGTCCGTCGCTCGAAGAAGGACGGCAAGGGGAATTCGTCGCCCTTCGTCTACTGCGGCCCGCTGACGTACGTGTCGTCGACTGGAGAGAAGCCCATGACGGTGCGATGGAAATTGGCGCACCCGGTTCCGGCGCGAATTCAGGCCGCGCTGACACCCGCCGGTGAGTGACCTCCAGGCTCACGCCCCGATGACGACCTCGGCCGGCAAGGCATGCCCCAGGAAATTCACCGGGCTGAAGCTGGGACCGTAGGCGCCCGACGCGGGAATGCCGAGCAGGTCGCCGACCTCGGGTTGGGGCAGGGTGACGCCGTCGCCCAGCACGTCGAGCGGCGTGCACAGCGGCCCCACCACCGTGCAGGTGATGGCCCTGGCGTCGGGGCGACTCAGGTTGAGCAGTGGCAGTCGCGGCGCGTTCGCACCGAACAAGTGCCCCGCCGCGGCGAGGTGATGATTGAGCCCGCCGTCGAGCACCACGAACGACGTGCCCCGCGACTGCTTGGTCGACACCACCCGCGCCACGTAGAGCCCCGCCGGCGCCGCCAACCACCGCCCCGGTTCGAGCAACAACTCGGGCACGTGACCCATCGCTTCCCGGTAGGTGTCGATCATCGCCTTCAGCTTGCGACCCGCAGCCTCGACGTCGAGCGCCTCACCGGTCCCGAGGACGCCCAGCCCACCACCCAGGTTGAGCCGACGAGCCCGCACGCCATGCTCGCGCTCGAGTCTGGCGCAGAGGTCGAGGCTGGCAGCGGCCGCGGCGACGAACCCACCCACGCTCGTGCACTGCCCTCCGGGGTGAACGTGCAGTCCGTCGAGGTCGACGACGCCGACGTGCGCCTCCACCTGCGCCATCGCTTCACCGAGCTGCTCTTCGTCGATGCCGAAGGGGCTTGGCACCCCCATCATCGGCACCCGGTAGGCGCGCGCCGTCGTGGCGGGGTTGAGTCGCAGTCGCACCCTCGCCACCCCTCCACGGGCCTTCGCGAGCGCAGCGACCTCGTTCAATTCCCTCACCGACTCCACGCTCAGCGACACGTCGTGCGCGAGCGCCTGCTCGAGCTCGGCGCGCGTCTTTCCCGGCCCGGCGAAACTCAGCTCGGCCCCGCTCCAGCCGCAGCGCAGCGCCCGCTCCAGCTCGCCCCCCGACGCCACGTCGAGCCCCGCCACGTGCCCGCGCAGGCCACGCAGCAGCCCTTCGTGCGGGTTGGCCTTCACCGCGAAGAGCACCGTCGCCGGCATCGCTTCGCGCAGGCGACGCACCCGCTGGCGCAGCACCGAGAGGTCGTACACGTACAGCGGCGTACCGTGCGTCGACGTCAGCGCGGTGAGCTGCTCGGTCGACGGTGAAATCCACCCGGTCACCAGCGCCTTGTGGCGCAGGGCCAGGGCGTTCACAAGACCCGGTGGATTCGTCATCGCGCCACGGTTACGACCCGGCCCATGTTGACCATCGACCTCGCGCTCCAGGGGGGCGGCAGCAAAGGCATCGCGCTCAACGCCGCCATCGCCGAACTGCTGCGTCGCGGACACGTCATTCGCCGGGTGGTGGGCACCTCGGCCGGTGCCATCGCCGCGTCGCTGGTCGCCACCGGCTTCACCGGCGACGAGCTGCTCGAGATGAGCCTCGAGCGCACCGACAAGGACGAGCCGCTCTTCGCCGAGTACGTCGCCGAGCCGCTCCTCTCGCCTTCTCCCCAGGTGGAGGTCGAGGTGTCCGAGCTCCAACGCGCTGCGCTGCGGCTGCCGGGCGAGCTCGGTCGTCGCCTGATGACCGCGCACGCCGCGATGTCCTTCTTCGACACCGGCGGCCTCAACACCGGAGACGGCTTCACCGGCTGGCTGTTGCGCACGCTCGAGCAGAAGTCGCCGGGGCTCTCGCGCATCACCCTGGGGCAGCTCCACGCGCGCACCGGCCGGCACCTCACGCTCATCGCCACCGACCTCACCGCGCGTCGACTCCGCGCGCTCAATCACCTGAGCGCCCCCGACTGCCCGCTGGTGATGGCGGTCAGAATGTCGATGAGCATTCCCCTGCTCTTCGCCGAGGTGATCTGGCGCGCCGAGTGGGGCACCTACCTGGGGCAGCCGCTGACCGGGCACGCGCTGGTCGACGGCGGCATGCTGTCGAACCTGCCGGTGAGCTTCATTCTGCCCAGCGCCAACCCGCTGGTGGCCACGCTGATGGGGCCTCCGCCGACCGAGCCTGCGATTCCCGTCGGGCTGGTGCTCGACACCATGCTCGAGGTGCCAGGCGCGCCGCCCGAGCCCGCAGGGCGAATGGCGCAATCACGCTTCGGTCATCGACTGGGCGCGCTGATGGACACCGTGATCAATGGCGCCGATCTCTCGCTCGCCGATGCCTCGCCCGTGCCGCTGTGTCACTTGCCCGCGAAGGGCTACAGCGCCACCGAGTTCACCATGAGCCAGCAGCGCGCGCAGGCCCTGGTCGACGCCGCGACCGCCGCCGCTCGGAAGTACTTCGACGCGCTCGAGGCCGCGCAGCAGCGCTGAGCGTCAGTACGGCCCCATGCCGGCGTCGGTCATCGACACCGGGCACACCGCGGTGGCCGACACGAAGCACATACCGGTCGGCACGTCGCAGCAGTTCGACGAGCCCGACGTCGCCGGCGCGCAGGAGTTCTGGCAGTCGGTGTCGACCGCGCACAGCGGAACGCACTGACCGGCGTCGATCTGCCCGCTGCCGCCACCCGTCGCCGTACCGCCACCCGTCGTCGTTCCGCCACCAGTGGCCGTGCCGCCACCCGTCACGGTGCCGCCGCCGCCAGTCGCCGTACCGCCGCCAGTCGCCGTACCGCCGCCGGTCGCCGAGCCACCGCCAGTGCCGGTCTGCGAGCACACGCAGGTGTCCCAGCCGGTGCCGTTGAGCAGACAGCGCTGCGCGCCGACACACAGCCCCGGGTTCGAGCAGGCCTGCATCGCACCGGGCTCACACACCTTGGGCGTCGGAGCAGCGCAGGAAGCCAGCAGGACCAGGGCGAGGAGGCGACGAACGTTCATGGGCAATGGCTCCAGTGCGAAACGCCGAGCACCCTAGGCTACAGTCCGCCCGCCCGCCAGCCCTGTGCTCGTGGGCGCTTTCATGTCCGCGCGCCCTGACGCCCCAGCCACCACCGAGCCGAGCCCCGCGAGCTTCCACTCGACGCGCGCGCTGCTGGTCAGTCTGTTGCTGGGGGGCGTGGTCTTCCTGCCCGCGCTGCGCACGCCGTACCTGCTCGACGACTCGATGCAGGCGGCCATGGTTCGGGGCCACTTCGTCGCGCCGCGTGGGCCGTTCGAACTCTATGACTTCGTCGGTGAGGGCGATCGCGCCGCGTTGTTGGAGCGGGGCCTGTTGCCGTGGTGGACCGCGCCCACCCTCACCGTGCGTTTCCTGCGGCCGCTCTCGAGCGCGCTGCGCTGGGCCGAAGAGCGCGCGATGCCCGATTCGCCACTGCTCTTCCATCTCCACTCGCTCGGGTGGTGGGCCGTGGCCGTGCTCGCCGCCCGTCGGCTCTTTCGCCGCGCGTTGGGACCCCGCGCGCTGTGGCTGGCGACCTGCATGTTCGCGTGGGGGCCCTGGCAGGCGTTGCCCATCGCCTGGCTCGCCAACCGGGAAGCGTTGCTCTCGCTGGCCCTGGGCGCCTTCGCCCTCGATCGCTACCTGTGCTTCCGCGAGCAGGGCCGGGCGCTCGACGCGGTCGGCAGCGCGGTGCTCTTCGGGCTGGGAATGCTCGCTGGCGAATACACCCTGTGCTTCGCCGGCTACGTGGCGGCCTTCGAGCTGCTCGCCCGCCGGGGGTCGCTGCTGCGTCGAGCGGCGAGCACCTGGCCTTTCGCGGTGCCGACCGCAGCGTACCTGGTCGCGCACGTGCTGGGCGGCTACGGCACCCGCGGCTCGGCCTTCTACCTGGACCCCTTGCGACAGCCGCTGGCGTTCCTCGAGCACGCTGGTCCGCGGTTGGGGTCGCTGCTGCTGCAGGGCTGGCTGACCATGGGCACGCACCCGTGGGGCACCAGCCTCACCGACGCGCAGGCGGTGCTCCTGGCCGTTCCCCTCGTCGCCGCGCTGGTCCTTCCGCTTCGTCGCGCGTTGCAGGCCGCTGAGCCCGACACCCGGACCACGAGCACGTGGTTGTTGCTGGGCTCGCTCTGGTCGATGGGGCCGGTGCTCGCCGTGTCCGCGGCGCCGCGGCTGCTCGGCATTCCTGCGCTGGGCATCACCGCCAGCGTCGCGCTGCTGCTCGACCAGACCTGGTTTCCCCGCACCGCGCCCGAGCGAAGAGGGCTGCCCGAATTCGCCGCGCTGGTCGCGACCGTGCTGGGCTTCGCGCAGTTGCTGCACGGCCCCCTGGCGTCGATGGTCTCGGCCCAGACCCTGCGCACGTCGGCGGCGATCACCCTGCGCAGCGTCGACGAGCTGACCGAGCGGCTCGCGGCCCACCCCGAGTCGAGGGTCTCGCTGGTGCGCGGCTCGGGGAGCACCTTCTTCGTTCCGTGGGGGCTCGCCAGCCGCGGCGTCACGGCGTCGCGCTGGGCGGTGCTGGCCGAGACCCGGCACGTGCTGGCGCTTCGTCGCGGCGAACGGTCCCTCGAGCTGGTGGCCCAGGAGGGGCTCTTTCCAGCCAGCGAAGTCAGTCTCTATCGCTCACCGCTCGAGCCCCTGCACGCGGGCGAGGTGGTGCACGCTCCGGGCATGACCGTCACCGTGCTCGAGGTGGGCCTCGACGGTCCCCGCCGCGCGCGCTTCGACTTCGACCAGCCCTTCGACGACGCGCAGGGGCTGTGGCTGGAAGATCGCCACGACGGCGTGCATGACGTGACCGTTCCTGCCGAAGGGCGCGGCGTGCCGTTCCAGCACTGACGACCTTCAGGCGGCCAACCACTCGCGCAGTCGCAGCGACGGCTTCTCGACGAAGACGTGCAGCAGGTACGCGACGCCCAACGAGAGCGCCGAGAGTGACGCCAGCGCCGCCGGCCACACCACCCACATCGGCACGTGGCGCCCGTCGAGCCAGTGCGCCGCGGGGACGATCAGGTGGTCGCACAGCGGAATGTGCACCAGGTACACGCCGTACCCGAGCGTGGCGATGCGCTGGAAGAGGGGGTGCGAGAGCGCGCGCGAAATCGCGCCTTCACCGTGCAGCAGCAGCACCAGGTACGCGAAGTACATCGCGGTGGTGATGCTGCCCCAGGCGAAGACGTGCACCAGTTGCACGGTGTCGGGGCCGAAGGTCCACGGCTCGAGCAAGAGCCAGGTCAGCCCGAACGCCGGCACCGCCAGCATGGCCCGATGCGAGGGCGTGGTGAGCCACGCGGTCAACGGCTCGCGCCAGCGCTGGTGCACGAAGGCCAGCAGAATGCCCGCGATGAGCGTGTCGAAGCGCGTCCAGGTGCGGAAGTAGAGCGCGCCGTACAGACTCAAGTCGTCCCACGGTCGCCCGTGGACATAGAGGCCCAGGCGAATGGCCAGCGCGGCCAGCCAGAGCGCCACCAGCAGCCCGATTCGAGCGCGGTCGCTGGTGAGCCGATGCAGCACCCAGAAGAGCGCGGGTACCGTCAGGTAGAACTGCTCTTCGAGCGCCAGCGACCAGCCCCAGAACATCACGATGTGGTCGCGGTTCAGGTCGACGAAGTTGGTGCCGTAGACGTATTCCCACTTCAGGTTCGTCAGTTGCGTGGCGGTGAGCGGAAAGGCCACCACCAGCACGGTGAGCACCAGGTAGTACGAGGGGAAGGTGCGGAAGATGCGGCGCAGGTAGAAGCGGCGCAGTTGCTGGGTGCCCGAGGTCTCGAGCGAGCGCAGCAGAATCGAGCCGATGAGGAACCCGCTGAGCATGAAGAACAGGTCCATGCCGAAGAAGACGGTCAGCGAGCGGGCCGAGAAGGTGGGGTCCAGCGTCAGGCCCTGCTCGAAGCCGAAGATCCACGTCACGTGGAACTGAATGACGGTCAGAATCGCCACCACCCGCAGGCCGTGCAGGGCGGGGTAGCGGTTGTCGAGCAGCTCGAGCTCGAAGAACCCCGGGCGGGCTTTGGGAGTGGCTGGCGTCAGGGGGGCCACGGAGCGCGGCACTCTACACCGGTGCCCTCGACGAGCGTCGAGTGAGAACACGCTCTTCGAGGTCACCTGCACCGGCCCCATCGACGTCACCTGGTCGACCGTGCCGGCCACGCGATGCCGGCTGGTTTTTCGCGCGCGACGGGGGCGACTCTGGCAAGGGGTGGTCATGAACCGATACCTGCTGGTGGTGGTGGTCGTGCTGGGGTCCGCACCCTCGTTCGCCCAGTGGAAGTACCCGCCGACGAAGACGGTCGACGCGACCGACACGTACTTCGGCAAGACCGTGAAGGACCCCTGGCGCTGGCTCGAGACCCTGAAGGACCCGGAGGTCGAGGCCTGGTTCAAGGCGCAGGCGAAGCTGACCGACGACACGCTCGCGTCGCTGCCCGGGCGCGAGCTGTTGGTGAAGGAATGGACCGCGCTCGATCGCCTGAAGCCCGCGTCGTACGCCAACGTGGCGGTCGAGCACGGGCGCGTCTTCTACAAGAAGACCCTGGCCGCCGAGAACGTGGGCAAGCTCTACTTCCGCGAGGGGTGGAATGGCGCCGAGGTGCTGCTCTTCGACCCCGACACCTACAAGCCGGGCGTCGCCACCACCATCGGCGCGTTCGCGCCCTCGTTCGACGGCAGGAAGGTGGTGCTCGCGCTGACCTCGGGCGGTGCCGAGTATTCCGAGCTGCGCGTGCTCGAGGTCGACAAGAAGGCCCTGCTCCCCGACTCGATCTTCCCCTCGTGGGCGGGCTCGGCGACGTGGGCGAAGGACAGCGCCAGCTTCTTCTACCTGGCGACCAACACCGCCGACCTGAAGAGCCTCGAGATCGAGCTCAACACCAAGGCGCGGTTGCACGTGCTGGGCACCGACGTCGCCACCGATCGCGACCTGCTCAGCAACGTCAGCCACCCCGAGCTGGGCATCGCGCCGCGCGAGTTCCCGTCGATCGCCATCGACGAGAATTCCCCCGACCTGCTGCAGGCGACGGTGGCCACCGTGCAGACCGAGATGCGCGCCTACACCGCCAGCGCCGCTGACCTGAAGAAGAAGACCGTGGCGTGGAAGCCGCTGGCCCGCCTCGAGGACAAGCTGGTTCGCTCGATGGCCATCGACCGCGACGACGTGTACGCCATCACCTACGTCGACGCGCCCAGGTACCGCGTGGTGCGCACCAGCCTCAAGAAGCCCGACTGGGCTCACGCCACCACCGTGGTGCCCGAGGCCGCCGATTCCCTGCAGTACTTCGCGCGCAGCAAGCACTTCCTGTTCCTGGTGTATTCGAACGGCATCGTCGGCCGACTGGTGAAGCTCGACCTCGCGACGAAGAAGACCACCGAGGTGCCGGTGCCGGCGCCGGGCTCGGTCGAGCTGCCCTGGTGCGACCCCAACGGCGATCACTGCCTGCTGATGCTCTCGACGTGGACCGCGCCGACCGCGCTCTACGATCTCGACGGCGCGAAGGGCACGCTGACGAAGAGCGTCTTCGATTCGGCGGTGACCTACCCCGGCTTCGACGCGTTGGTCAGTGAAGAGGTCGAGGTGCCCGGCCACGACGGCACGATGGTGCCGTTGTCCATCATTCACCGGAAGGACCTGAAGCTCGACGGCTCGAGCCCCGCCATCATCGAGGGCTATGGCGCGTACGGCATCAGCCTGACCCCGTGGTTCAACCCCCGAGACTGCGCCACGGTGCTCCACGGCGTGGTCTTCGCCATCGCCCACCCCCGCGGCGGCAGCGAGAAGGGCGAGGCGTGGTACCGCGCCGGCTTCAAGACCACCAAGCCCAACACCTGGAAGGACTTCATTTCCAGCGCCGAGTACCTGGTGAAGAAGGGCTACACCAGCCCGGGCAAGCTGGGCGGCACGGGCACCAGCGCCGGTGGCATTCTCATCAGCCGTGCGCTCACCGAGCGCCCCGACCTCTTCGCCGCCGGGGTGGTCAACGTCGGCATCGCCAACGCCCTGCGAGTCGAGAATTCGCCCAACGGGCCGGGCAACATTCCCGAGTTCGGCACCGTGGCCATCGAGGCCGAGGCCGCCGCGCTCTACGAGATGGACGGCGTGCAGCACGTGGTCAAGGGCACGAAGTACCCTGCGGTGCTGGGCGTGGGCGGGTGGAACGACCCGCGCGTCTCGCCGTGGCAGCCGGGCAAGTTCGTGGCCGCCGTGCAGTCGGCGAGCACCTCCGGCAAGCCGGCGATGCTCAAGATCAACTACGACGACGGGCACTTCACCGAAGAGAAGTCGGTGACCTTCGCCAACTTCGCCGGCATGTACGCGTTTCTGCTCTGGCAGAGCGGGCACCCTGAATTCCAGCCGCGACCGACGGCCGCTGCGGCCGTGCCCGACGCCGGGCGGAAGTAGCGCAAGGGCGACGCCATCACGGCGTCGGCGGGGCATCAATTCGGTCGACGATCAGCCACACTGTGCGGACCTGTGGACCGAAACCCCCGCCGTGCGCCACTCCGTCACTGGAGTGGTGAATGAGCGTCATCGCACTGCGCCCCGGTTCGCCGGGAGCCTTCGAATCGGGCTGGGAAGCCGGGGTGGCCCGACGGGCCGACGCGCGCGAGCTGGTGCGTCTGGCCTTCCACCACTTTCACCCCATGGTCTTCGCGACCTGCGCCCGCCTGACCTCTCGCGCCGAGGCCGAAGACCTGACGCAAGAGGTCTTCCTCGCGCTCTTCGAGGAAACCTCGACGCTGCGTGACGCGGCGCGGGTGCCCGGGTTCCTGAAGACCTGCGCGGTGCGCAAGAGCCTGAACCGGCTGCAGCGCGCGCGACACCACGACACGGCCCTCGACGCCGCTTCACGGGGGCGACCGACCAGCAGCGAGCCCCAGACCGCCGCGCACGACGTGCGCACCCTGCTCGGGCGCCTCGACGCCGAGGAGCGCGCGGTGGTCGTGCTGCGGCTGGTCGACGAGCACACGGTCGACGAAATCGCCGAATTGACGTCGCTCTCGAGAAGCACCGTCAAACGGCGGTTGCTCTCGGCTCATGACAAGGTGCTGCAGGGCGCACCGGGCGCGGCCCAGGCCGCGTTGCTCGGACGTTGGGAGAAGCCATGACGAACCCGCTCGAGGACTTCCGGCGCGAGACGACGCCCGACGACGCGATCAGCCAGCGCTTGCGGGAAGGGCTCGAGGCGCGCCTGGCCTGGGCGCCGGCTCCGCGGGCGCGATGGTGGAAGGGGCGCAAGGGCAGGGCGGCGCTGGGGGCGCTCGCCGCCGGGCTGGCCCTGGTGGTGTGGGGGGCGTGGCCCAGGCCCGCGCTCGAAGCGCCGCCCCTTCGCTTCCTCGCCTCGCCGCAGGTGCAGCAGGTGGCGTTGCCCAACGACGGGCAGCTCTCGGTGCAGCCGGGTTCGACCGCGGCCCTCGAGACGAATGCGAGCGGTGCACGGGTGGCGTTGACCTCGGGGGTCGTCGAGCTCGCGGTGCACCACGTCGAGGGCAAGCGCTGGGTGGTGGCCGTCGACGGCTTCGAGGTGACCGCGGTGGGCACCCGATTCCAGGTCAAGCGCACGGGCGGGCGGCCCGAGGTCACGGTTCGTGAGGGCACCGTGCGCCTGACCGGGCCCGGGCTACCGGCTGCTGGCGAGGCCATCTCGGTCGTCGCCCCCACGGTCGAGGTGCCCCCGGTGCCCGGGCCCCTGTCGCCTCGCGTCACGCCAGCGCCGCCACTCCCCGAGCCCCGCATCGAGCCACCGGTCGATGCCGGACATGCGCCCAGACCCACGTCGGCGGCCCGCTGGCTGCCGCTCTTCCGCGAGCTCGTCGAGAGCGGCGACACCGCGCAGGCCCAGGACCTGGTGCCCGCCTCGGCGCCCGGTCAATGCCCGGGGTGCACGGCCAAGGACCTGCTGGACCTGGGCGATCTGCTCATGGGGGCGGCCCAGGCGCCGCGGGCGCTGCGCGCGTACACCCAGTCCTGTACGGTCGAGCCTGCCTCGGCGAGCTGCGCCACGGCCCAGGTGCGGCTCGCGCTGCAGGCCGAGCAGGACCGCCGCCTCGACGAGGCGCTGCGCTGGGCCTCGACGTACCTCGAGCGCAACCCCCGCGGCGCCTTCGCCACCGAGCTGCTCTTCAGGTCGATGGAATGGCACCTCGCGACCGGGCAGACGGCGCTCGCGCGCGACGATGCCCAGCGCGTGATCGACCGCCCCAACCTGACCCCGGCGCGGGTCCAGCGCGCCCGCGAGGTCCTCGCGCGGCCATGAACCGTCTGGGCCTGTTGACCCTGTTGCTGACGGCGCCCGTCTGGGCCGCGCCAGAAGTGCTGGTCTCGGTGGTGTCGTCGTCGCCTGCCAAGGGCCTGCAGGTGCCTCCGTGGAAGGAGGTGACCGGCAAGGTGGCCAGCGAGCTGAGTCGCCGGGGCTTCGCGGTGCGGCTGGCGGCCGAGACCCTCGAGCGCGGCCGGGTCGCGTCGTGGAACGCGCTGAGCACCACCACCGCCGAGAGCGGCGCGCCGCTGGGGGTCGTGGTGCTGTTGCCGTCTGCTGCGGACCAACCCACGGTGCTCTTCGTGGTCGACCGCTTCACCGGCAAGGGGCTGACCCGCGCCTTGCCACCGGCCGACGACATCAACGCCTCGGCGCTGGCGCTCGCGGTGGCCGAGCTGGTCGACGCCAGCCTGGTGGAGCTCTCGCTCGACCACCAGACCGTGACCCCCGAGGTGCCGCCGCCACCCGACCTGCCCATACCCGTGGTGCCTGCACCGGTGGCGAAAGAGGCGCCGTGGTCGCTGGGCGTGTCGCTGGGCGCGCTCTGGCCGACCGCGTTGCACCTGCCGATGGATGCGCTGCGGCTCGAGCTCGCCTACCAGAGCGCTGCGCGCGTCGAAGCGACGATGGGGCTCGAGGCGAGCAGCGTGGGGGCCCATGCCCATTCCGCCGCGGGCGATCTCACCAGCCGGCCGGTGTTGCTGCGGCCGACGGTGTCGTTCTGGCTGGGGAGCTCCGAGACGCTTCGCTTCGGGCTGAGCGCGCGGCTCGCGGCGGGGGTGCTGTTGACCCAGGTGTCGCCTGCCGCGGGCTTCAGGGGAGCGGACCTGACCTCGGTGCTGCTGCAGGCCGGAGCCGGGGCGCGGGTGCTGTGGACGAAGGGGCGCTTCGGGGTGGGGGCCACGGTCGCCGTCGACGCGGGCCTGTTGGGGCCGGCGCTGCTGGTGGCCGGGCAGAACGCAGGCACCTGGACCGGGGCGTGGGTGACGGCCGCCGTCGATCTCCGCCTTCAGCTCTGAGGGCGGGTGTGCTCGGAGGTCAAAGTGTGAAATCGTGGACTGGTTTCGCCCTCTCGAGGCACTCCCCGCCCATGCGCCTCTTCGTTCTGGCTCTCGCCGCGCTGTGTTGTGCCGGGTGCACCAGGCCCGTCGAGGTCATCACGCGCGATCCGTGTGAAGGGCCGGGGTGTCTGCCGGTCGGCGACGACGCGGGGGCGGTGGATGCGGGGCCGGTCGAGTACCACCTGACCTTCGACGACGAGTTCGGCAGCACCGACGACTTCGTCTCGGTCGATGGCGGCCCCGTTCCGGGACGGCGCTGGGGCACGACGGACTTCTATGGCGTACGCACCGTGCCTGCCGACCTGCAGGGGCAGTACTTCTGTGACCCCAACACCACCACTCAGACCCCGTACGACGCCTTCCTCGCCACGAACGGAACCCTGCGCATCACCGCGCAGCCCACGCCCCCCGACGTCGACAGCCAGGGCATGCCGTACGTCTCGGGGCAGATCACGACGGCGCACAAGTTCACGCAGCGCTACGGCTACTACGAGCTGCGCGCGCGGCTGCCGAAGGGCCTGGGGCTGTGGTCGCGCTACTGGCTGCTGCCCGACGACGGTGAATGGCCGGGCCAGGGCGAGTACGACATCTTCGAGGTGCTGGGAAAGCGCACCGGCATCGTCAACCAGACCACGCACTTCAAGAACGACGCCGGCGTCAATCAGGCCGACGGCTTCGAGTACCCGGGCATCGACCCGGTCGACGGGCAGTTCCACACCTACGGGCTGCTGTGGGAGGCCGATCGAATCGAGTGGTACGTCGACGGGGTCAAGACCCTCACCCAGACCAATCGCGTTCGCATTCCGATGTACGTGCTGATCGACCTGGCGGTCGGGGGCAGCGACCCCAACGCGCTGTGGGCCGGCAACCCGAACGCCACGACGCCCTGGCCCTCGAGCATGGAACTCGACTTCTTCCGCGTGTACTCGGCCGACCCGTCGCTGCCGAGCGTGACGCCGGACCCCGGTTTTTCGCCCTCGGTCATGCCTGCAGGCACGACGGTGGTGGCCGGGTCGCCGCACCCGGCGTTGCCGACGGGCTGGTCTGCGGGCCCCATCGGTACGCCAGACGTGCCCGGCAGCGCGACCTGGAACGCGGCCACCGGAGAGTGGCTGCTCAAGGGCGCGGGCTACGGCTACCAGTGCCAGTTCGCCAGCACGCCGCTCGCGGCTGATGGCACCGTCACCGCGACGGTCCAATCGCTCACGCAGATGGCCCAGAACGACGATCGCGGCGGGGTGGCGATGCGCGGCGGACTGCAGGAGGTCGCGCCCGAACTCTCCCTGGTCTTCATGGCCTCGAGCCCGTCGATGCAGCCCGTGTCGCGACGGGTGGTGCTGCTCTCGCGCGGCCATGGGCCCACCACGGAACTGGCCGCAGCGAGCGTCGCGCAGGCCCCGGTCTCGCTGCGGCTGGTGCGTCAGGGCGACACCTTCACCGGTTCGTATTCGACGAATGGCGGCAGCACCTGGACCGTCGTCGGCAGCACGCAGAACTCCGGGCTGATGGGGGCGGTGCGCGCGGGGTTGGTCGTCGGTGGCAACCAGAACAGCTACCACCGACTCTCGCGCGCCATCTTCACCGACGTCGCCGTTTCGCCCTGAAGGCGAGACGGCGTGGTGGACCAGTTCTTCGCCGTCACGCCACTCCTGATGCATGCGAATCATTCTCGTGGCTCTGGCCGTGGTGTGCTGCGCGGGTTGCCCTTCGTTCATCGAACCCGGGTCGGTCGATTCGGGCGTCGCTGATGCGGGGCAGGCGGCGGTCGACGCCGGACGCGATGTGGTCGACGCTGGCCCGCTCGTGGTCGACGCTGGCCCGCTCGTGGTCGATGCTGGCACGCTCGTGGTCGACGCTGGCACGCTCGTGGTCGACGCTGGCACGCTCGACGCTGGTTCGCTGGTGGTCGATGCGGGGTCGATGGTGCTCGACGCCGGGGCGTCGGAATTCCACCTGACCTTCGACGAAGAGTTCGACGACACCGCCGACTTCGTCGCGGTCGACGGAGGGCGTGCGCCAGGCAGGCGTTGGGGCACCGCCGACTTCAACGGGGTGCGCACCGTGCCTGCCGATCGACAGGGCCAGTACTTCTGTGACCCCAACACCACCACCCAGACGCCGTACGACGCGTTCCTCGCCACCAACGGGTCGATGACCATCACCGCGCGGCCCACGCCACCCAACGTCTTCAGTTCGGGAATGCCGTACGTCTCGGGGCAGATCGCGTCGGCTCACCGGTTCACGCAGCGCTACGGCTACTTCGAGCTGCGGGCCCGGCTGCCCAGAGGCATGGGCTTGTGGTCGCGCTACTGGCTCCTGCCTGACGATGGCGCGTGGCCGGGGCAGGGAGAGTACGACATCTTCGAGGTGCTGGGGAAGCGCACCGGCATCGTCAACCAGACCACGCACTTCACCGATGACGCCGGCGTCAACCAGGCCGAGGGGTTCGAGTACCGCGGCATCGACCCGGTCGACGGGGCCTTTCACACCTATGGGTTCCTCTGGCTGCCCGATCGCGTCGAGTGGTACGTCGACCAGCAGAAGTCGCTCACCCAGGTCAATCGCGTCGACATTCCGATGTACGTGTTGATCGACCTGGCGGTGGGCGGCAGTGACCCCGGCGCGCTCTGGGCGGGGAACCCCGACTCCACGACGCCCTGGCCCTCGCGCATGGAAGTCGATTCCTTCCGCGTCTATTCGAACGACCCCGGGCTGCCGAGCGTGACGCCCGACCCTGGCTATTCGCCCTCGACGCTGCCTGCAGGGTTGACGGTGGTGGCCGGCTCGCCGCACCCCGCGTTGCCGACCGGGTGGACTGCGGGCCCCATCGGCACGCCCGACCTTCCGGGCACGACCACCTGGAACCCCCACACCGGGGAGTGGACCCTCAAGGGCGCCGGCTATGGCTTCCAGTGTCAGTTCGCCAGCACCTCGTTGGCCGCCGACGGCACCGTCGCCGCCACGGTCCAGTCGGTGACCCAGATGGCCGAAAACGACGACCGCGCAGGCGTGGCCATGCGAGCGAGTCTGCAGGAAGTGGAACCGGAGTTGTCGCTGGTCTTCATGGCGTCGCACCCGGCGGGGCAGCCTGCATCGCGCCGGGTGGTGCTCCTTTCCCGCGGCAACGGCCCCACGACCGAGCTGGCCGCCGTGGCCGTTTCGCAGACCCCCGTCTCGCTGCGGCTGGTCCGTCAGGGCAACACGTTCACCGGCTCGTATTCCACCAACGCTGGGGCGACCTGGACCGTGGTCGGCAGCACGCAGAACTCCGGGCTCACGGGGGCGGTCCGCGCGGGCGTGCTCGTCGGTGGCAACCAGAACAGCTACCACCGACTGTCGCGGGCCATTCTCTCGGCCGTCAGCGTGTCTCCCTGAGCGCGGGTCAGGCACTCGCGAGGAACCCCCATGACCGTTCCCACGTCGCTCCAATTCACCGGGCAGGTGTACCTGTCCCCGCAGGTCGCCATGGCCGGAGTGCTGACCGCTGCGGCGCACGCCAAACTGCCGATGCTCACCGCGTGGAGGGCCGACGGGGGCGCGGTGCAGCAGGGCGTGCTGGGGTTGCATCTGGCCGCCGTGCAGTCGACCTGCCTCGACCTGAAGTTCGGGCCCGAGCACCGCGCGTGGATCGACCAGTCTGCCGCCGCGAGGCAGGCGCGCTCCCCGTGGTGCGAGGTTCGCTTCCTGTTGCCCACGAGGGACGGTTACCGGGTGGCCGTGCAGCAGGCCCAGGCCATCGCCCGGCACCTGCTGGAACATGGTGCGCTGGCGGCGGCCTCGGTTCAGCGCGGCGGCGGTGGCGGCGCGTGCTGCGTGCCCGAGCCGCCCATTGCCGAGCGTCACGTGTTGATCGTCGCCCATCACGACGACATCGAACGGGCGTACGCCGACCCCTCGGTGTTTCATGCCGCGTGGGACGATGGGTGCGAACACGACGGCTATTCCCTGGGCGTGCGCGCCGCCGACGCCTCGACTGGCCCCGAGTTCCTGGGGGCGATTCAAGAGCACCAGTGGGCGCTGGCGCGTGCGGCGCGACCAGGTCTCACCCGGTACCCCGCGCCGCTGGTCGACGGAGCCGAGGACGACATCTACCGGGCCGCTCCGGCGCGGCTCGAGGAAGTGGGGTACCTCGCGCCAGCAGGCATCGTCGAATTCACCTCGGTGTACGGCCCCGACCAACACCTCGCGGGGTGGGAAATCGACCGGCTCGCGGCGATGGTTCGCGAGGGGCGCATGGGCGACGGCAGGCCGGTGGAACAGGTGCGGGTGCTCTTTCTCGACCCGCTGGCGGCCGAACGACAGAAGCGCCCCTTGCTCGACCTGGGCGTTCGGGTGCTGACGCTCGGCGACGACGGGCGCGACCTCGTGCTGTCTGCCTGAGCCTGCGGCCTGGCGCGTGCGCAGTTCCCCCGGCTTGGAACGACCCGGCGCGGGGGCTACGGTTCGGCGATGCGACTCTTCTTCGCGTTGGCGGCGTGCTCGATGCTGGCCTGCGCGGCGTCAGCGCCCTCGACCGACGCTAGCGCGCAAGGTGATGCGGGGACACCCGACTCGGGGCTCGTGGTCGATGCCGGTGTGCCGCTCGACGCAGGCACGGCGATGGACTCGGGCGTCGCGACGGATGCGGGCGGGCCGGCGACCAGGAGCGCCAAGCGCGGCATCGCCTATGACTTCGCCTCGACCGCCGACCTCGCCGTGGTCTCGGCAGGCGTGAGCTGGTGGTACGACTGGGGGTCCACGCCGAACCCCGCGCTGCCCTCGACCGCCGCTGCCGATGCGTCGATGGAGTTCGTGCCGATGCTGTGGAACGGCAACTTCACGGCGAGCACCGTGCAGGCCTGGCTGGCGGCGCACCCGAGCGTGCACTGGCTGTTGGTGATGAACGAGCCCAACCTCACCGGGCAGTCGAACCTCACGCCGCAGGCTGCCGCGGCCCTCTGGCCCCGCTACGAAGCGGTGGCCACCGCGGCCAACGTGAAGCTGGTCGGGCCGCAGATCACCTGGGGCACCATGCCGGGCTACCAGGACCCGGTGGTCTGGCTGGACGCGTTCTACGCCGCCTACCGCACGGCCAACGGCGGGCGCGACCCGCGCATCGATGCCCTGGGCTTCCATTGGTACGACTACGGCCTCTCGGGGCAGCTCGATCGCCTCGCGAAGTACGGCAAGCCATTCTGGGTCACCGAGTTCTCGAACTGGCACTCGCAGAACGACGGCGCGCAGATCGACACGCTGGCCAAGCAGAAGGCGCAACTGACGGAGCTGGTCGCGGTGTGCGAAGGCCGCGCCGACGTCTTGCGCTATGCGTGGTTCACCGGGCGCATCAGCCCCGACCCGCACTTCGACGCCCTGCTGGGGGCGCAAGGGCAGACGACCGAGCTGGGGTCGCTGTACCTCTCGCTGCCGCACTGAGCAGAACGCGGGAGGAGCCATGGCCGCTGCAGCGCCGAAGAAGCCGCGGGTGTTCTCGAGGTCGTTCGCCAGCGTGTACCCGCTGTACGTGCAGAAGGCCGCGAAGAAGGGGCGCACGGCCGACGAGGTCGATCGCGTCATCACCTGGCTGACCGGCTACACCCGCGCCCAGCTTCGCCGCCTCAGCGCCTCGACCACCGATCTCGAGACCTTCTTCGCGCGCGCTCCGAAGTGGAACCCCAACGCGCACCTCATCACCGGGGTGGTGTGCGGGGTGCGGGTCGAGGCCATCGACGACCCGCTGATGCAGCAGCTTCGCTTCCTCGACAAGCTGATCGACGAGCTGGCGAAGGGCTGGCCGCTCGAGCGTATTCTGCGCCAGGGGTGAGGCCTTTCGACCGGGTCAGCGCGCGCCCATCGCGAACGGCACGTGCGTTCGGTCGGCGGCACGAGCCGAAGCGACGTCGGCGGCGCTGGCCATGAGCGCGGCCCGCGTGGTGCGTCGACCCATCAGCAGCAAGGCCGTCAAGCCGGCCAGCAGCCCCGCGAACTGCACCGGCCGCCAGGCCTCGCGCGACGCGCCCTCGAGAATGAGGTCGCGGTCCTCGGGCGCCGCGTGCTGCACGACCTCGCGCGCCTCGGCGACTTCGTACCAGCGCACCGCGCCGCCGAACGCCAGCGTCAGGCCCAGGGCCACCAGCGCCGCGCGCCTGGGTCCGGGAGCGCGGGTCAGCCGGGAGGCGACGGCTGAGCCCACCGCGTAGGCACCGCTCATCGCGACCAGCCCCATCCACCAACCACCTTCCAGCCAGGCGTCGAGCTCGAGGCCCTCGGCCAGCGCCGAGAGTCCCAGCACCGCACTCGCGGCCAACGCGCCATGACCTTCGGGGCGATGACCACGGGTCAGGTGCCTGGCGCCGAAGAGCGCGGCGACGATGGTGAGGAAGGGCAACAGGGTGGCGTGCAGGAACTCGAAGATCATGGAGCCTCGCAAAAAAGGGGACCGCCGGTTCGACAGCACCACGTGCCGCGAGTTCCCCGAATCGTCGCGCGCTTGACAGGTTCGCCCCGACTCCACATGAATTGGGCGAATGGCTCGTGCCAACCGGCGGCTCCCTGGCAACGTGGACGGGCCCTTCTTCGTCGGTAACCGTTCAGGGGGCCGGGCTTCGATCAGCCGCGCGCATCCCGGCGATCAGTTCCCGCACTGACTCGGCTCGCGTGAGTTGCGCAGGCGTGATCTATGGGCGCGGTGTCCGACC
>CAIWFK010000124.1 GCA_903911905.1 uncultured Myxococcales bacterium | reverse complement strand
TCGAAGTGCCCGCTCTTCGAGTCGTGCTTCGTGACCCGCGCGCGGCGCACCGCCGCCGATTGCCAACTGGTGGTGGTCAACCACGCGCTCTTCTTCGCCGACCTCGCGCTCAAGGCCCGGGGTGAAGACCTCGACCTGGGCGTGTTGCCGCCCTACGACGCGGTGGTCTTCGACGAGGCCCACGCGCTCGAAGACGTGGCCACCGAATTCTTCGGGCAGAGCGCTTCGAGTGGGCGGGTGGTCTCGCTGGTCAACGACACGCTACGGCTGGTGCGGCCCACCGACGCGCGCACGCCGGCGCTGACCGCGCTGACGCTGTCGCTGCAGACGCGGGCCGAGGCCTTCTTCGCCAGGGTCGAGGGCGTGCTGCAGGCGGTGACCCCCGTCGATGGCGGGCGGCTGCACGACGTGCGCCTGGTGCCCGAGACGCTGGTCGACGCGCGGCCCGAGGGCACCGCGCTGCTCGAGACCCTGGGCGCCTTCGTGGCCCTCTGCCCGGCCGACGACCCCGACCTGGGGGGGCTGCACCGACGGGCGCTCGACACCGCACTCGCGCTCGAGGCGTGTCTGAAGGCCGACGACGTGTCGCAGGTGTTCTGGGCGCAGCTTCGGGGCCGCGGGGGCACCGACACGCCACGCGGCGTCAACGCGCTCGACCGGCCCAGGGGCAGCGTGCAGCTTCGGTTGGCGCCCATCGACATCGGCGCGTCGCTTTCGACGCATCTGCACGACTCGGTCGAGTCGGTCATCTTCACCTCGGCCACGCTCAAGGCCACGCCGGGAGAACGCGGCTTCGATTACGTGGTGCAGCGCTTCGGGCTGACTGGACGAAGCTGGCGCGCGCTCGAGGTGGCCTCGCCCTTCGACTACGCCAGCCAGGCCGCGCTCTACGTGCCGGCGCACCTGCCCGAGCCGTCGCACCCGGAATGGACGCTGCGCTTCGCGCGTGAGGTGTTCGCGCTGCTGCGCCTGTCGGGCGGGCGGGCCTTCGTGCTCTTCACCAGCCTGCGCCATCTCGACGAGGTGCATGCGTTGGTGGCGCCGCATCTGACGGTGCCGGCGCTCAAGCAGGGCGACGCGCCCCGGCGCGCGCTGCTCGAGGCGTTCGAGGCCACGCCGTCGGTGCTCTTCGCCTCGCAGTCGTTCTGGGAAGGCGTCGACGTGCCGGGCGCGGCGCTCTCGCTGGTCATCATCGACCGGTTGCCCTTCGCGCCGCCCAACGACCCGCTGCAGGCCGCGCGCATGGAGGCAGTGAAGGAAAGGGGCGGCCGCCCGTTCGACGAGCTGCAGGTACCTCAGGCGGCGCTCGCGCTGCGCCAGGGCTTCGGGCGGTTGATTCGCACCGCCACCGACCGAGGCGTGGTGGCGCTGGGAGACGTGCGGGTGCTGACCAAGCGGTACGGCAAGGTGCTGCTCGACGGGTTGCCCCCGGCGACGAGGTTGACGCGGTTCGACCAGGTGCGCTCGTGGTGGGCCGAGAAGGGGCCGCGCGGGTAGACCTCGCGGGTCGCGCGCGCGAGCGGGCGGGCTTCGTGTCATGAAGCGCAGCGCATGGGGTTCGACCAGGTGGCAGTGCTGGGGTTCGAGGGCGCGCTCGTGGTGGCGGTGCTCGGTGCGGTCGCCGCGCGACGCTCGTTGACCCGGGCGGTCGAGCGGCTGACCGCGGCACTGGGGCGCAACGAGGCGCACTACGCGGCGCTGCGGTCCGAGCTCGACGCGCTGGGCAAGGCCGTCGGCACGCGGCTTCGTCGGCCGCTGGTCGCCGCGCGGGGGCTGGCGCAGGAAGCAGTCGACGCCCCCGGCGTGCGCGACCTTGCCGACAGCGTGTGGGCGCTCGACGCGCGGCTCGAGACGGTGCTGACGACCGCGAAGCTGCCGACCCTGCCCGAGCCGCCGCCGGGCAACGCGGGCCCGGGCCTGCCGACGCTGGTCGCCGCGCTGCGCGGGGTGCTGGTGATGGCGGGCCTGCCGTACCTGCTGGTGCTGCTGCGTGACGGGCTGGCCACAGCGCGGGTCGCGGGGTTGGTGCTCTGCGCGTGGATGGTGTGGTCCGGCGTCGAAGAGAATCGCCTGCGCGCCTCGCTCTGGCCGATGGGGCTGTTGGTGCTGCTGCTGGGTTGGCTGACCGGCGGCGTGATGGGCCCGCTGGCTCCGGTGGTGGTGCTGGTGGCGGTCTTCGCCGGGGTGGTGGGCGAGCGCGGCATGGCCGGGCTGGTGGTCACACTGGCGCTGGGAATGGTGGTCGTCGAGACGTTCGGCGCCGAGCCGGTGGCGCCGGGGCTGTGGGCGATGTCGGGCGTGGCGCTGGTGCTCGGAGCGCTGGCGGTGCGGGCGGTGCTCGACGCGCGACGGGTCACCGTGGCCGTGCTCGCTGCGGCCGAACGGCCGGTCGAGGCGCAGCGCGCGCGGTGGGAAGGCCTCGAGCATCTGCTCGAGCGGGTCGCGGGCGAGTTGCGGCCCGAGGCAGCGCGAGTGATGGACGCCGCGAAGACGCTGGGAGACGGCGCCATCGAGCGCGTGCAGACCCGACTGGCGGGCGTGGTGACGCGGCTCGAGCGGTACCAGTTCTTGCTCGACGAGTTGGCGCTGGTGAGCCGGCCGATGCAGCGCAGCACGGTGGCCTTGAACGAGGTGGTCGCAGGTCGGCTCGAGGAATGGGTGGCTGCCGCCAAGGCCAGGAGTCGCGGTGTCAGCGTGGTGTCCGGGGGCCCCGAGGCGCCGGTCGCGCTCGACGTGCGGAGGGTCGAGGCCATCGTCGCCACGGCGGTGCAGAACGCGCTCGAGGCCGGGGCCAACGTGACGATCGAGGTGGGCTCGGACACGGTCGCGGTCTGCGACGACGGGCCGGGAATCAGTGACGCCGTGACGGCGAAGCTCTTCACGGTCGGTGCCAGCAGCCGTCCGACGTCAGCTGGGCTCGGGTTGTTTCTGGCGAAGCGGCTCGCCGAGCAGCAGGGCGCGACGCTGACGGTGGCGAAGGGCGCGGTCGGTACGCGGGTCGAGCTGAACCTGCGACCGCGCGGGTGACCAGGTTCGCCCAGGCCAGAGGTACGTCCGAACGGGGCGTACCCTCGCCAGGCACACGAGGAATCACGCGCCTTCGGTTGGTCCCACACAGACGCCCGCACCCTCGGTGGAGTGCAACGAAAGCGCTCTCACCGTCAGCGGGGCCAGCGCAGCGTCCGGCGCCTGGCAGTACGGCGCGCATGAATCCCACAGCGCAGCGGGACCGCGGAGGACCACACCGTCGGTGGCGTGAAACGAGGAATCCCGCACTCTCGGTGGGGCCAGCTCTTCGACCCGCACCGTCGGTGCGGCGCGCGACGAATCCCACAGCGCAGCGGGACGCGCGGAGGACCACACCGTCGGTGCGGCGCGCGAGGAACCGCCCCGTCAGTGGGGACGCCCGGAGGACGCCACCGCCCCCGCCTACGACCCTCGCAGACGCCCGCACCGTCGATGAGACCCGCCGATGACCGCCCGCAGCGTCATCGGTCCCTTGTCACGATGCGGCCTGCTGTAACCTCATCGCATGGCCACGCTCGATGACGTGATGCGCTGGAGCTACGGCGTGCTGCTCTTCCCTTCGGAGCAGAACTGGCGCGAGGCGATCGCCCGCATCAGCCACGAGGTCGAGTTGATCGTCGCCGTCGGTCGCGCCGACCCACCGCTCGCCCACCCGGGCCCCGCGCACTTCGCCGAGGTGACGCTCGAACCGCACGAATTGACCCGGGGTCTGCGCATGGCCCTGCGCCAGGACCCGCACGTCATCACCCTCAGCAGCCCGGGCGACCTCGAGACTGCCGAGCTGGTGCTGCACGCCGGCGTCACCGGAAGCCTGGTCTTCATCAACACCAACACGTCGAATCTCGAAGCGATGCTGACGCCCTTCTTCGCGCACGACCGCACCCTGCTCGCGGCCTCGAATCTGGCCGCCATCACCTCGGGCGTCTGGGTCGCCTCGGCTACCCAGCGCGACGCCATCTCGGGGGGCGCGACGGTCAGCGAGGTTCTGGCCATCACGAACTAGCGAGCTGGTTCAGTGCCCGACCACCCGCGGCGGCAGGTGCGACAACTGCCCCACCGCCGACATGGCCACCAGCGTGAGCATCGCCGCCAGGGCGAGCGCGACGGGGCGCTCCCACCTCGAGGGCGAGGCCCGCATCGCCAGCACTGCGGTGCGATGCACCCGGGCCGCGACGGCTGACGACGGCGCCGAGGCCCTTTCTCCTTCGTCGCACGCCCGCTTGAGCGCCAGGAACTGCGTCACGCACCCAGGACAACCGCCCAGGTGCGCCTCGAGCGCATCGCGTTCGGCACCGTCGAGCGTCGAAAAATGCAGGTCGAGCAACGACGACTGCGCGGTCTGACAGGTCATGGTCATGGGTCGAGGCTCTGGCGAAGGCGACGCACCAATTCGTGCAGTCGCGACTTGATGGTGCCCAGGGGAACGGCGAGCACGTCCGACAACTCTGCGTACGACAGACCCTTCGCCCGCAGGTGAAAGAGCTGCTGCTGCTCGTCGGGCAACCGGGCCACCGCCGAAGCGAGCACCACCTTCTGCTGATGGTGCTCGAGGACCTCGTGCGCGCCAGGCGGCGGTTCGGGGAACCCCAGCGGCACCTGCTCGCGGTGCTTCCGGGCCCGCAACCGATTCAGGCACGCGTTGCGCGCGATGGAAAACAGCCATGCCCGCACCGTCTGCACCTGCACCCGCGGAGCGGTCAGCACCACCACGAAGGTCTCGTGCAGCACGTCTTCGCTCTCGGCCCGATCCTTGAGGTGCGCCTGAATGAAGCCGAACAAGGCCCGCTCGTGGCGTGCATAGAGCTCGTCGAAGGCGGCGAGGTCCTTCGCGCGGACCGCTTCGAGCAGGGCCTCGTCGCTGCGCATCAGGCCGCCGGCCTCGTGGCGCGCCACTGCCCGACTGCGGTGATGCACAGGGTGAACATCACGAAGATGAAGCCCAGCACCAGGTTGTTGAGCGACTCGGCGGTGCCCACGAACATCACCAACACGCGGTCGCCCGGCTCGGGCTGTTGGCTGGCTCCGCGAAGGGTGGCAACCAGCCCCACCGTCGTGCCCAGCAGGCCCGAGCCCAGCACCAGGAGGCTGAGCGTGGTCAACACCGGCCGCATCACGCTCTGAGCTCGCCGCCAGGCGAACAGTACGGCCCACGCCATCGCCACGAAACCAAAGACGGTGGTGGGCCACATGCCCCAGCCACCTTCCTCGTAGAAATTGCCGAGTCCTTCTCGAAACATGTCGCCTCGCGGGTTGGAGTCGTCGAAACGAACCGCGAGCCGGCGAAAGGTTCACCGCGAGGCGGTCGTTTCCTGCCGCTGCAGCACGACCTTGCGCGAGAACTGCTGGTCGACCTGCATCAACCACGCGCGGAAGGCGGGGTATTCCTTCGCACCGATGCGCGCCCGCGCCAGCGTCATCACCCCGTCGACCTGCAGCTTCGCCCCCTCGCGCTTCGAGGTGATGACCAGGCTGCCGAAGGGCGAGTCCTCGCGCACGTCGACCGGCATCGAGCTCACCGTCCACCCCGGCGGCACGGCGTACGAGAAATGGAGCGCGGTCGACCACACCCCGGGAAAGAGCTCGTCCCACGTGCGCTCGGCCAGCGGCGCCATGGCCTGGGTGAAGGCCCGCCCGGCTCCGAAGGGGAAGAACTTGAGCAACCCCGGCCCCGACTCGGCGTAGCGCGGCATGGTCATGGCGAAGGTCACGCTGGCCGGCTGCTCGAGCAACCTGGGGTCGGACACGGTAACCTGCTGGGCCTGCACTCCGGGGAAGCTCTGCGCCCACTGCTGCTCGAACACGGTGGTTCGGGTGGCCACCGTCTCGTAGGCACGGCGGGTCTCGGGAGCGGACTGGCCCGTGGCGACCAGCGAGCCCTTGCCGGTGGCGCTGCCGTCGGGGTTGAGCGTGACCTCGAGCGAGATGGTGGTGAGGTTGTCGCCAGGCTGCGCTTCGGGCGTGGTGAGGAAGCGGCTGACGCCGTCGGGCTCGACGATGAGCGCGTTGGCCACCCGGTCCGAGGTCGGCAGCTCGCGGCTGCCGTAGAACTCGGCGGTGCCGTCGAGGAAGAGGTTCAACTTCGGCACGTACACGATGGCGTGATTGAACGCCGCCAGCGAGGCCACGTCGCCGGGCAGCGCGCCCAGGTGGCGCATGCGCAAGAGCACCAGTCGCGAATCGACTCCCGCCACCTTGAGCATGGCGTGAATGAGCGACGCCTTGTCCTTGCAGTCGCCGAAGCGCCGCGCGAGCACGCGATCGACCCGGTACGGCTTGTAGCCATGAATGCCGAACTCCAGCGCCACGTAGCGGGTGTTGGTCACCACGAAGCCATAGAGCGCGGCCACCACCTTCGCGTCGTCGCGGCGGTCGACGCCCTTGAGCGTGGCCTCGACGGTCTTCTTCAATTCGTCGTTGGGCACCAACTGGTCGCGCACCAGTCCCTGGTAGTAGCGGCCCACCGCTTCCCACGACGAATAGGTCGACAGGTGCAGCAGCGCCGCGACCTCGGCCCACCCCGGCATCTCGGGCTCGGGCACCACGCGCGCCACGTCGGTGGCGTCGAACTGGTAGCGCGTGCGCTCGCCCTGCACGGTCGTGACCTGCGTGAGCGAGGGCAGCGTCGACTTCTCGTTCCAGTACAGCTTCCGCGCCGAGGGCATGTCGACCACGTAGCGATAGTGCTTCTTCGCGGTGGTGCCCTGAATCATGTCGACGTCGCCCCAGTAGTCCGACAGCAGGTTCTCGCTCGAGGTGTCGTCGAGCCGCCACTGCACTTCGAGCACGTCCCCGGGCGCCAACGCGGGGAAGGTCAGCACCCTGGCGCGCGCGTCGTAATACATGCCGGTCCACGGCTCGTTGATGTTGCGGTCCTGCTCCGAGAACGAATCGATGATGCTGCCGTCGGGCTTGGTGACGCGGGCCTTGAGCACCCGCACTTCCTGGCGGTCGGGCGACCAGGAAATGGGCAGCGTGCGGAACGACTCGACCCCGCGCTGGGTCTGCACCTTCACCGCCAGTTGCTGGAAGTGTGAGGCCAGCCCGCTGGTCTGCACCTTCACGTGATGCACGTCGGCCAGCACCACCGCGTCGTCCTTCACGGTGAGCGCCTTCGCCTCGTCGAGCAACCCGGCCAGCGCGAACGCGCTCTGGACACCACTGGTCTCGTCGTCACCGCGCAGCGAGCGCAGCATTTCCTTGAGCGCCGGGTTCTGGGGGCGCAGCGTCAGCGAATGCTGGAACGAGGCGAGCGCGGCTTCCCTGAGGCTGGCGTGCAGCAGCGCACGGCCTTCGCGTTCCCACACGTCGGGCTCGTCGGGCGCGAGCGTACGCGCGACCTCGAAGGTGGCCCGCGCCTCGGCCAGCTTGTCGTTCGCCGAGAGCAGCTCGGCAAGCCGCAGCACCGCCCCCAGGTCGAAGGGGTCGAGCGCGAGCACCTTGCGGTACTGCTCGACGGCCTCGTCGACGCGGCCCAGGTCGGCCAGCGTGCCAGCCAGGGCCCGGCGGGTGTTGAGGTCGTCGAAGCGCAGCGAGAGCGCCATGCGCGCGCGCGCCACGGCTTCGTCGAGGCGGTCGGCGCGGCGTGACGAGGCGATGGCCTCACGGGCGATGACGGGCACCACCGGCAACAGCGCGAACGCATCTTCCGCGGCGCGGAACGAGGCGACCTTCTCACCGAGCGCATCGAGCGCGCGCACCCGCAGCACCCAGGCCGGTGCGAAGCGGGGGTGCTCGGTGAGCAGTCCGTCGGCGAGCGCGAGGGCGCGGCTGGGGTGTTCGCGGGCGAGCTCCAGGTGCCCCATCATGGTTCGCGCGCCCACGTTGGTGGGGTCGAGCGCCAGCGCCTGGTCGAGGAAGCGCCGCTTCTCGTTGGCGTCGTCGTGCAGCGAGGCGGCCTGCAGCGCCAGCGCCGGGTCGGTCGGCTTCTGCAGCGCCGCGCGGTCGGCCTCGGCTTCGGGCCACTTCTCGGTCTCGGGGAAGGCGCGGGTGAAGGCCAGCACGGTCGAATAGTCGGCGCGAAGGTCGGCGTTGGCGGGCGAAGCCTTCACCTGGCGCTCGAGCGTCTCGGCGAGGGTCGGCAACACCACCGGCTGCGGGGCGACCCCCTTCTCGAGCGGGGGCACGGTCTCGGGCAACACCGCCGGCACCGGGCCGCGCGGACCGACGGCGCGAAAGGCGAAGCCGTACTGCCCACTGGCCTGACACACCTTGAGCAACACCCGGTTGAGCCCGCGGCGCAGCTTGACCTCGACGAGGCGCTGGTCGGCGTGCGGACCGTTGTAGCGATCGCTGGTGAGCACCTTCACGTTGTTGACCCACAGGCGGAACGCCCCGCTGGTGCCCACCGACAGCGTGGCCTTCGATTCCTCGGTGGCCTGCAGGAACGTCAACGCGTAGCCGACGGCCTCGTTCGAGGGCCGCAGCGGCACCGAGAGGTCGACCAGCCCATCGGCCGACTTCGCACCCGGCTTGCGCCAGCCCACTTCGCGCCCGGCGGCAGGGTAGGTCGCGCGGAGGTCGGCTGCGGACTCGGGGCCGAAGTCGGTGTCGCAGCCGCCCTTCCCTTCGTTGTCGAAGCTGCCGACCAGGTACCAGTCCTGCACGAAGCCCAGGTCGTTGATCAGCTCGCGGGCCCGCACCGTCTTCCCACGCGCGCGCTCGACGTCGGCCAGGAAGGCCTGGGCCAGCACGCGCACGAAGGGGTCGGTCGAGCGACGGTAGAGGAGCGCGGAATACGGCTCGGCCAGCAGGTTGAGGTCGTCGACCTCGTCGAGCAGGCCATGCAGGCGAATGAGCGAGGCGGCGGCGCGAGGCTCGTTGCCCTGCTTCAAGACCAGCCGCGCCAGTTCGTCGGCGCGGTCGGTGACGGGAGAATCGAGGCGAGGCGCGGCCAGCGTCAGCGGCAACAGGAGCGCGAGCAACATGCGCGCCACCGTAGCCCGGCTGCGCGGCTACTTGGGGGCAGAACCGGTGCCACGCTCGATGGTGATGCCGTTCTCGACGGTGACGCCCGGCTTCGACGGGTCGCCCTTGCCGGCCCTGGCGTCGGCGGCCTTCTTCTCGGCAGCCTGCTTGTCGGCCGCTTCCTTCTTGTCGAGGGCAGCGCCGTGTTCCTTCGCCGCAGCGCGGTCGGCCGACGACGCCGTGGCCTCGAACTTCGAATATTCCTTGGCGGTGGTGCCGTACTTCTCGAGCACCTTGTCGAGGGCCTCGCCGCGCTCCTTGGTCTGCTCGCGGCGCTCCTCGTTCGACAGCTCGCTGCCCTTCTTGTTGCCGTACTTCTTGTCGATGTCC
>CAIWFK010000123.1 GCA_903911905.1 uncultured Myxococcales bacterium | reverse complement strand
GCAAGCCCGCGCAGGAAGAGCGGCGTCGCTCGCCGCAGCCTCCGCCGACCGCGCCAGGCGTACCGGCGCCTCGAGTGGCGCCTGCGGCTCCGGCAGCGGCGGCCCCGGCCGGCGGTGACTTCAGCGCCCGCGCGGTGCTCGACCGGCTGTGGCGAGAGCGCGGCGGAGCGGCCCAGATGAAGCCGCCGGCGCGCGCGCCCGAACGTGAGGAGCGCGGGCGTGGGTCGTCGGGCGGCGGCCGTGATGATCGCGGTGGTGGTCGGGGCAAGTCCCGCAGCCGACGGTAGTTGGTGCAGGGCAAGAAGGACGATTGCCTGGTCAAGGCCGGCTCGCCTCGATGGTGGGCAGTCGCCTGCTCCTGGCGATGGTCTTGCTGGCTGCGCCGGTCAGCTCCTCGACTGAGCACGCGAGTGGCGAGCAGTGATTACGGCTTCGACACGTTCTGGCAGTCGCTCTTGTCGTCCCCACTGCAAAAGTGACTGCCAGAACGCCTCAGGGTCGAGTCGAGGGTGGCCGAAGCGTGCAGTGAAGTGCGGGGCCTCGCGACGAGATCGAGGAGCTGCTGGCGACGCGCAAGGCCTCGCGCTCCGAAAACGACCGCCCACCTCGAGGCAGCAGGTCGTTCAATACCGTCGCGGACATCGCCACCGCGAGACACGCGACGCCACCCCAGGCGAGGCTCACCTGAAGAACGATTCCTAGGGCAGCACCGCGCTCGACTTGAGCTCGGCGTGCGGCCGCTGAATCAGCTCGGTGGCGACCAGCAGCGTCGGCGCCACCAGGCGGGTCACCGCTTCCAGCGCCGCCTCGACGTCGTGCTGCGCGCCCGAGAGCGTGAACCAGCCCTTGCCGCCGATGCCGCGGGCCAGGTGCAGGCTGGTCAGCGTGACCGTCGCCTGCTTGAGGGCGGTGTCAGCCGCCAACAGCGTGGCCGCCACCGTGTGGGTCTCGACGATGCCGACTGCAGCGTCACCCGAGGCGGCGAAGCGCCCCTGGAGCGCGTCGATCACCGCTTCCGCGATATGCGGGAGCAGCAGGCGATCGAGAATGGTCGACCCGCCGACCTCCACCGCTGCCCCGAACGACTCTTCGACCTCGGCCACCGGGCCGGTGAAGACCAGCAGGTACTTGCCCGGTGACACGGCCTCGGCGATCGACAGCTTCACCGCGGCGCGCTTGACGACCGCGTCGGCCACGACGATGCCGCGCGCGAGGGACTCGAGCTCGAGCAGCGCAAGGGCTGGCGCCGCGAAGGCCTTCACGGGCGTCAGATGATCCGGAAGGAGTCTTTGAGGGTGCAGCGGCGCTCGCGGGTGAAGCTGATGGGCGTGGTCAGCCCTTCACCGGTCGGCGAGGCGATGGTGAACGAGGTGTAGCCCTCGCCCGTCATGCCCAGGCCCGCGAACGACGGCCCGTTCTTCACGAAGATCGAGGTGTTCGCCACCTTGGCCATGATCGACAGGTGGTCGATGTTGGTCGAGTGCATGGTCGCGGTGTGCCCGAACCCGTGCTCGGCCTGCACCGCGGCCGCGATGCAGTCTTCGATGGTCTTCAAACGGCAGAAGCCGATGACCGGCATCAGCAGCTCGGCCTGCACGAAGGGGTGCGTGGGGTCGACCTCGGCGAAGAGCAGCCGCGTGCCGGAGGGCACCTTGAGGCCCGCCGCGTCGGCGATCTTCGTGGCGTCCTTGCCCACCCAATCACGCGCGGGGTGGCCGTCGTCGACCACCAGCTTCTCGAGCCGGTTGATGGCGCTGGACGGCACTTCGTACGCGCCGACCTTCGCCATTTCGGCCTTGAGCTGGTCGGCGATGGAGGAGACCGCGAAGATCTCCTTTTCGACGATGCACACGATGTTGTTGTCGAGCGAGGCGCCGTCGACGATGTCCTTCGCGGCCCTGGCGATGTGGGCGGTGTCGTCGACCACCGCCGGCGGGTTGCCGGGCCCGGCCGCGATCGCGCGCTTGCCCGAGTTCATGGCGGCCTTCACGACCGCGGGGCCACCGGTGACCACGATCAGCCGAACGTTGGGGTGCTTCATCAGCGCCCCGGCGGTCTCGATGGTCGGGCTGCCCAGCGCGGTGATGAGGTTGGCGGGGCCACCGGCCGCGACCATGGCCTCGTTGAGCTTGCTGACGAAGAAGGTGGCCACGCCCTTGGCCGAGGGGTGCACGTTGAAGACGACCGCGTTGCCGCCAGCCACCATCGCGATGCCGTTGTTGATGATGGTCTCGGTGGCGTTGGTCGACGGGGTGATGGCGCCGATGACGCCGAAGGGCGCGCGCTCGAGCACCATCAGGCCGAAGTCGCCCGAGTACGCCTGGGGGCGCAGCATTTCCATGCCCGGCGTCTTGTTGGCGCACAGCAGGTTCTTCTTCACCTTGTCGGCCACGTTGCCGAGCTTCGTTTCCTCGACCGCCATGCGCGCGAGCTCGGGCGCCAGGTCACGGGTGCACTGGCGCATGGCCTCGATGACCCGTTCGCGCACCTCGACGGCGGTCGCGACCCACTGCTCCTGGGCCTTCTGGGCGGCGCTGGTCGCGCCGTCGAGGTCGTCGAACACGCCGGGGCGCCGGCTGTGGATGGCGGGCGCGCGGCCGGGCGCAAGCGACGACGAGGGCAGGGCACCCAGGTCCTTCGAGAGCTTGCGCACCACCTGCTCGACGATGGCGTTGATCTGCGCTTCGTTCACGTGCGTCTCCTGGCCTGCTCGGGGGAGCGGCCCCTGGGGCCGACGGCCCTGGGGTTGCTCTCGACGAACACCTGCGCCGTGTTCGCCTGATACACGACGAGCACGCGCTCACACCCTTCGGTGGTCGTCGCGTGCTCGCGCGTCTTCGTCGCCGCCTGTTCGAGCGCTGCGCGGGTGCGACCGGTGATCGTGTGGACCCGGGTCGCCATCGTCACTTGGTGAACGTCAGCCGACCCTCGACCTCGACCTGATCGACGATGGCCATGATGACCGCGTCGACCGGCCGGTCCTTCGTCCGTTCGGTCTGACGGGCCGACGACCCCGAGGCGTAGAGCACCACTTCACCCACGCCGGCCCCGACCGCGTCGACCGCGACCACCAGCGTCGAGGTGGGCTTGCCTTCGGCGTCGATCCCCCGCACCAGCAGGAAGGTCGAGCCGTCGAGCACGGGCTCCTTGCGGGTGGAGACGACCGTCCCCACCACTTTGCCGAGCAGCATCGGTCGATGGCTCCGTTACTTCTGGCCGCTCTCGGCCTTCGCCTGATCGAGGCGGCCGAGGGGCAGGACGAGGTCGATGTTGACGTGCGGGCGGGGAATGACGTGCGTCGAGACCAGCTCGCCCACGCGCTCGGCACCACGGGCGCCAGCTTCGACCGCCGCCTTGACCGCCGCGACGTCGCCACGGACGACCATGGTCACGTACCCGCCGCCGATCTTCTCGTAGCCGACCAGTTCGACCTTCGCGGCCTTCACCGCGGCGTCAGCCGCCTCGACCATGCCCACGAAGCCCTTCGTCTCGATCATTCCCAGTGCGTCTGCCATGTGGAGTGCCTCTTTGGTGAAAAGTGATGCGTCAAAAATTGTTCAGCGAGAAAGCGAAAGTCACTTGTCCTTGAAGGCCGCCGGCTCCTTGCCGGAGATGGCCTTGAGCGCCGAAAGCGCCGCTTCGGCCGCCGAGTCGATTTCCGACTCGGAGCCCGCCAGGTAGAGCCGACCGAACGCGCCGAAGGGCAGCACGTCGACCAGCTTCACGTTCGCCGCCTTCTCGGCCTCGTTGGCCGCCAGCGCCGCGTAGGCCGCCGGTTCGCACTCGAGAATGAAGAGCGACTGGCCAGGCTCGATCATCGACCCGAAGCGGATCTTGTCGAGGATCATGGCGTGCATCGGTTCGATGGCGCGAATGATGGTGCTCGAGACGATGCGGGGCTTGAGGCGATCTTCTTCCTTCACGCCCAGCTGGTTCAAGATGGCGTCGCCCGCGCTGCGCACCTCGCCCTTGTCCTCGCTGTGCAGCTCGAGCATGCCGTACGCGCGCTCGACCACCAGCGTCGCGGGCTGCACCTTGGTGGCCTTGAGGGCCACGTCCATCAGGCGGTGAATCGCCATGCCGGGCGCGATCTCGCAGAACAGCGAGGCCACGTACGGAACGGGAAAGTACCCGCGGCAGGTCGTACAGATGTGCGCGGCGAGCTGAGGTTGCAGGCTGTCCAGAAAGACGTACGTGCGGAGCGAAGTCGACAAAGCCCCTCCAGCGAGCGAAGTGCTCGGAAAGTTTCGCGGTTGTAGAACCCAAGCGGGGCGTTGACAAGCACGGCTTGGAAGGGCGAAACGCGAGCATGACCGTTCTCTCGCTGGCGCTGGCCCTGGTCTGCACCGCCGATCACCCCGTTCCGGCATGGGTGCCGCGAGGCGCGCAGGTGGGGCTCCTGATGGCCACCGACGCCAGCATCGTCGCGCCCGACGTGCGCCTGCAATGGGACTTCGGCATCGTCGAACAGCCTCGCAACGACCTGGTCCTGCTCGCCCAACTGGGTACCGCCATCGGCGCGGTGCTGCCCCCCAACATGATCGCGCACTACCAGCACGTGGCGATGATCGGCCTGGGCTACCGATCGACCTACGAGCTGTTCCACTGGGGGTTTCAGTTCGGGCTGGGGCCTGTCTGGTACCGGGCGGCGTTCACCCGCGGCGGCGTCAACCCCTTCGAGAGCCGGGTGTTGGGCTACGCCGAGGGGCGCCTGCAGGTGGGCTTGCGACTGCAGAAGCACCTGATCGTCGGCCTGTACTTCGGCTACGCCTCTCCGTGGACCTATTCGCCCAACCGCTACCCCGGCAACACCTACGTCGGTGGGCTGAACCTGGGCGTGTTCGCCGACTGGCGCTGATCGCCATGGGCCTGGTCGACCTGCACCTGCACCTGCTGCCCGCCGTCGACGACGGAGCGAAGTCGCTCGACGACTCGATCGAGATGGCGCGCGCGCTGGTCTTGCTGGGGTTCGACACGCTGGCGCCCAGCCCGCATCATCGAGCCGAATACCCGTCTCTTTCTCGTGAGCGTTGCTCGACGGCGCTGGCCTCGCTGCGCACCACGCTGAAGGAGGTGGGGCTGACGGTCGCGTTGCACCCCAACGCCGAGAACTTCTTCCTCGAAGACGCGTTCCAGGCCGATCTCGTGGGCGGCACGGTACGCACCGTCGCAGGCTCGCGCGTGGTGTTGATCGAAGCGCCCTACCACGGCCCCATGCCCGGGCTGCTCGACGCCATCTTCCGCATGAAGCTCAAGGGGCTCACGCCGCTCATCGCCCACCCCGAGCGCTGCATGGAGTTCGAGAAGGTCGAGCGGGCCCGCTCCGCGGTCGATGCGGGCGCGCTGCTGCAGTTGGACGTGGGGGCATTGATTGGTCGCTACGGCAAGACGGCCCAGAAGGTCGCCTCGAAGCTGCTGGCCGATGGGTTGTACGCCGTCGCTGCCACCGATCTGCATTCGCCGGTGAAGGCCGGGGAATGGGTGGGCGAGAGCCTCCAGGCGCTGCGCAAGGCGGCCGGCGACAAGGGGCTGACCCAGCTCTTCGACACCACGCCGCGGAAGCTTCTGGCGGGGGAGGGCGTTTGAGGGCGCGGGTGAAGGTGCTAGGCCGGCAGGCGTCTCGGGAATGGAGCGGGTGGTCATGAGCCGTTGGATCAAGTTCGCGGTCAGCCTGGCCATCACCATCGGGTGCATGTGGTGGACGTTCCGCGGGGTGTTCGAGATCGACCCCAAGACCAACGTGCGCGTGCTCGACGAGATGCTGGTCGCGCTCAAGAGCGCCAACTGGTGGTGGATGGCGCCGTACCTCGCGATGCTGACGCTGATTCACCTTGCCCGTACGAAGCGGTGGGGCAACCTGCTGTCGGGCATCGAGACCGTGCCGTTCAAGAAGCTCAACGAGGCCTCGGCGATCGGCTTCATGATGCTCATCATTCTCCCCTTCCGGTTGGGGGAGTTCGCGCGGCCGTTCTTGATCGCCGAGCGTTCGAACATTCGCCGGAGCGCGGCGATGGCTTCGGTGGTCTTCGAGCGGGTGGTCGACGGCGTTTTGATCGCCATGCTGCTGCTGACGTTGATGATCTTCATTCCCGGCGAGAGTGCCGACATCAGCCGCATTCGTCTGGGCGCCTACGGCATGGCCGCGGTGTTCGGCGGCGGCCTGGTGTTCCTGCTGATCGCGCGGGCGCGGCACGACCTGGTGGTGCGCCTGCTGCGCGCGACCGTGGGCCGGGTTTCGATGGGCCTGACCGAGAAGGTGATCGGGGTCATCGATGGCTTCGTGGGAGCGCTCAAGCAGTTGCCTGACGGCAAGAACATGGCGGAGTTCTTCGTCTGGACCGCGCTGTATTGGGCGCTCAACGGGTGGGGAATGTCGATGGTGGCCAACGCGTTCGACTGTGGTCACGGAGCCGAGCTGTCGTGTCAGCCGCTGCACATCACCTTCTTCCAGGGGTTCGTGGTCCTCTGTGTGCTGATCGTCGGCATGATGATTCCCGCGGCGCCCGGCAGCGCGGGCACCTTCCAGGCCTTCATCATGCTGGCGCTGGGGGTCTTCGTCCCGGCCGACGTGGTGGGCTCGAGCGGGCTCGCCTACGCCAACGTGCTGTGGATCATTCAGATTCTGCAACAGGTGCTCTTCGGCCTGGTCTTCATGGTGGCCTCGAACGCCTCGTTCTCGGACATCGCCGGCAAGCTGTCGTCGTCTTCACAGGATCAGGCCCCCACCGCCTGACGAAAGGGTCGTCATGATCGGCATCGACTGGGTCGCGGTCGCCATTCTCGCCGTCGCGTACGTGTTCTCGAAGGTGGCGCCGGTGTCGTTGGCGGCGAAGAACGTGGGCTTCGCCATCGCCTGCTTCGCGATCGTCGGCCTGCGCCTGCGCTCGGGCGTGGCGGGCAACAACCTGCTCTTCGTGGGCCTCGCCGGGGCCCTGGGCGTCTCGTACGTGGTGGCGGCGATCAAGGCACGCAAGGCCTGAAAGCCGACTAGGCTCGCCAACGCGATGGTGCAGATCAGGCAGCCCGCCGAGGCAGGCGTGAAAGACGTCGAGACGGTCAGACTCACCGAGAAACCCGAGCCCGTCACCACGGGGCGCTGGCGGCTGGTGATCGTCAACGAGGCGGGCTCGTCGTCGCACGCGCTGCCTCCTCGCGGCGAGGTGGTGATCGGTCGCGGCGACGAAGCCGACGTGCGGCTCGACGACGCCGCGGCTTCGCGACGCCACGCCCGGCTGGTGCTCGACGGGGGGTCGGTCGAAGTGACCGATCTGGGCAGCGCCAACGGCACCACGGTGCGCAGCCGCAAGCTGGCCCTCGCCGAACGGGTGAGTCTGTCGGCCGGAGATTCCATCGAGCTGGGCACGTCGCTGCTGGTGCTGCAGCCCGACGCGCTCTCGGGGCCCTCCCGCCCGTGGACCTTGCTGACCCACGCCCGGTTCCTCGAGGTCGCGGAGTCGACGAAGCCGCCCTTCGCCATCATGCGCTTCCAGGTGCAGGCCGCGCCCGGAGCTGCGCAGGAAGCCCTGTCCGCCGAGCTGTCGCCGCACGAGACGGTGGCCTCGTTCGGGCCCGGCCAGTTCGAGGTGCTCGCGCCCGGTCGCGCTCCCGAACCGGCG
>CAIWFK010000122.1 GCA_903911905.1 uncultured Myxococcales bacterium | reverse complement strand
CGCTGTCCGACTCCAAGCGCACCATGCTCAGCTCGCGCATCGGTACGCGGCTGCGGGAACTGGGGCTGCACGACTTCGGGGCCTACCGCGCGCGGCTGGCCACGAAGGACGGGTTCGCGGCCGAGCAGCAGTCGCTCATCAACGCGGTCACCACCAACAAGACCAGCTTCTTCAGGGAAGGCCACCAGTTCGACTACATCGCGAAGACGGTGGTGCCGTGGTTGGTCGAGCGCGCCAAGCAGACCGGCAAGCGCGAGGTCACCATCTGGAGCGCGGCCTGCTCGACGGGCCAGGAACCGTGGACCATCGCGATGGTGCTGGCCGAGACGCTGCCGCAGCTCGAGACGTGGAAGGTGAAGATTCTGGCCACCGACATCGACACCGCGGTGTTGGCGGGCGCCGAGCGCGCCGTGTACCGACCGCAGGACATCGAAGAGATGCCGGCCGAGCGGGTGTCACTCCATTTCGTGCGCGACCACACCGGTCACGTCAGGGTGAAGGACTCGCTGCGCAAGTGGGTGACCTTCCGCCAGCTCAACTTCATTTCCGACCACTGGCCGCTCAAGGTGAAGTTCGACTTCATCATGTGCCGCAACGCGAGCATCTACTTCGACCTGCCGACGCAGCAGAAGCTCTTCACCCGGTTGCTGAACCAGGCCATTCCCCGCGGGTGGATCTTCGTCGGTCATGCCGAGGTGCTGCACTGGCTCAACGATCGGCTCGAAGGTTTCCAGGGCGGCATCTACCGCATCAAGGGCCAGGGCAGCAGCGCGTCGGGGCTGCGGCCCATGCCGCCGCTGGCGCACCCGGTGCTCGCCCTGCCCGTCGCGACGCTGCCACCGCCGGCGCCCGTTCCCTCGGCGCCCATGCCTCCGCGACCGTCGGCCGCGCCTCTGCCGCGCCCCTCGGCTCGGGTGCGTTCGCCCGGCGAGTCCGAGAACCTCGAGGTGGTGAACATCAACGCCGGTGAGGCGCATTCCAGCGACAGCCCGGTCGAGATCAAGACCGTGCTCGGCTCGTGCGTCGCCGCGTGCCTCTACGACCCGGTCGCGAAGATCGGCGGCATGAACCACTTCCTGTTGCCCAGCAGCGGGTCAGACGACCCCATCGACCGGCAACGCTTCGGCATTCACGCCATGGAAACGCTCATCAACTCGTTGATGAAGCTGGGCGCCGATCGCTCGCGCCTCAAGGGCAAGCTCTTCGGCGGCGGCAACGTGCTGGCGCACATCACCCGGCGCCCAACGGTGGGCGAGATGAACGCCGAGTTCGCCGAGAACTTCCTGCGCACCGAGGGCATTCCGGTCACCGCGTCGCGGCTGGGTGGCGAGACCGGCGTCGAGGTGCGGTTCCACCCGCACTCCGGCCGGGCCTTCCTGCGCGACATCTCTCGCGAGTCTGTCGAACTCAAGAACGAAGAGAAGTCGATCTCGGCCCCGAAGCTGGCCACTGGCGACGCCGAGCTGTTCTGAAGGCTACTTGGAGAAGATCACGGTGCGCTTGCCGTCATCGACGGCCTTGAGCCACTTCGTGAGCCCCTCGCCGTAGGTCTTCTGGTCGTCCCACATCGAGAGGTGGCTGCCCTGGCTGCACAGCAGGTAGCTGCCGTGCTTGACCTGGGTGCTGACCCACTTCATGTGCGCCGGCTCCATGGTGTCGTACTGCCCGGCGATGACCAGGGTGGGCATG
>CAIWFK010000121.1 GCA_903911905.1 uncultured Myxococcales bacterium | reverse complement strand
CGTTCTCAAGCTCAGCATCGACTGCTGCGTCTTCTTCGGCCCGCGCATGCGCCGACAAGATCACGCGGCCGGCGCCTCGTCGATCGTCCAGGGCGAGTTTTTCAACACCCTGTTAGACGAAGTCGTGGTGCCCGTACCTCCGCTGATCTGGTTCCATTCGATGCTCGCCGCCGACTGCGGGTGGTCGACGAAGATGCCCGACGAGCTCGAATAACAGCCCCCCGCGCAGGCCCCAGACCCGCCTTCGATCACGTTGTCGTGAATGTTGGCGGCGTGAACGCCTCCCGTAAGGAAGATGCCGAGGCTGCCGGCGTAGGGGCCGCCGAGGCCGGTCGTGGCAGACCCCGACCCGCCGTTCACGACGTTGTTTCGAACCTCGGAAGTGTCCCACGCACTGGTCTCGAAGTGGATGCCGGACGTCGCGAACCAGTCTGCCGTGTTGGCCTTGCCTCCCAGGATGCGGTTGTTCGAAATGATTGTCTGGCCGCCGGCGATGAACATGGCGTTGGCCTGGCTCGAACCCGCGTCGGGGCCCATCACCGTGAACCCATCGATCACCACCGAACCGGTGGCGGTCACCTGGACCGTGTGCATGCCGGCGGCGGGGGTGCTCGGGTCCACGATGAGCGTCGTGGAGGCCGGGGCGCCGGGCGCGAAGTACGTCGGGCCGGCGTCGGGATCGAAGCAGAGTGCGGGGCGAGAACCGGTCGTGCAGTCGTAGCCTCCTTTGAGCGCGACCGGGTTACTGATCACGACGCGCTCGGTATAGACGCCGCTGCACACGCGGACTTCTGCGACCCCGTTCGCGTGCGCCAGCGCGTAGCCGATGGTCTTGAAGGGCGAGCCTCGGGCGCCGGCACCGGGGGTGTCCGTGCCACCACTGGCCAGCACGTAGACCGCGCTGACGACGCCATTGTCGACCGGGCACGGGACAGCGCGCGGCCCGATGAGCACGGTGGGCGAAGCGGTGTTGCCTGCGTCGGGACCGCCGTCGACGACACCTGCGTCGGGACCGGCGTCGACGACACCTGCGTCGGGACCGGCGTCGACGAGACCTGCGTCCGTACCCGCGTCGGTTCCGGCGCCCGAACCAGCGTCGGTTCCAGCGTCGGCGCTTCCAGCATCGACCCCCGCGTCGGTTCCGGCGTCGGGCGACATCACGCCCGCGTCGCATTGGGGCAGGCCAAGGCCAGGGTTGTGCCGGCAGTACTCGGCGAGCGCGCCATCGAAGTCGACGCAGCCACCGAACATCAGCAGGCTGGTCACCACCGCCATTCGCCGCATCATCGGAAGGCCACCTCGACCGACAGGAACCCGCCGCGGGGGCTGACGAGCAGCGCCACTTTCGGGGCGTCGCCACCCAGGGCGTACATCAAGACGCCGGCCAGCAGGCTCGCCGAACCCAGGCCCACGCCGACCCAGCCGAGCTTCTCGTAGAGGCGGCCGCTCTGAAGCGTGGGGTCGAGCGAGCTCGCCAGCGCCGGGCCTCCGGTGCGCACGGTGCCCGCGACGATGTTGGCGCCAATCAGCAGCCCCACGCCGGTCAAGGCCACGACCTCGCCGGCCACCAGCGGCACCCACGCCGTGGAGCGAACGGTGCTGGGTGCGTGTTCGCCGACGGCGACCTCGACCGGGCCGCCCGCCTTACCGGTGCGAAGCGTAACGGCCATTTCCGGGGCGAGGGAGGTCAACCAGTCGACGACCTGGGAGTCGGTCTTGAACCGGCCCGACGCCGCGGCCATTGCGTGGCCGTCGCCCGAGGCGACGATCTTCACGTTCACCAGGTAGCCTGCGTCGAGTTTGCCCACCGTGCCCGTGATCAACCCGTCGACGCCAAGAGCGTTGGCCAGTTCCGTCAGGCACTCGCCAGACTCGCCAGCACAGGTGAGCAACTGGCGCTAGCGCTCGAGGCTCAGCAGGTGCCCGATGTCGCCGCGGGTCACCACCGCAACGCCGTGCACGACCAGTTGCTGGGCGAGGTGGTCGCTGAACAACTCGGCCAGCCGCTCATCGACGCCGACGTGGTTGAAGCCGGGAGCCGCAAGCCGCACCTGCGGAGCCCCGGCCAGGACAGTGGCGACCAGAAGGGGAAAGACGACCATTGGGAGATTGTACGCGCCGCGATCGAACAAGCGGAAGGAGAACCGGGGGCGGTCGCTGCTCCTGGAGCGAATGGTCTCGCTACGGGCCGCCGGGGTCCCTTCCGCCTCGGCCCCCACGCCCGCCTCGCCGACCGCCACTGCGTCCTCCGCCCCCTGGGCGACCGCTTCCACCGGACGGCTGACCGCGCGACGGCTCCTGCCGACCGTCGCCGCCACCGGGACGTTGGCCGCCTTGACCGCCGTTCCGCCCACCTTGTCCGCTGCGCCCTGCGCCGCCTCCCGGGCGTTGGCCGCCTTGACCGCCGCCGTTCCGCGCGCCCTGCCCGCTGCGTGCTCCGTGGCCGCCGCCTCCTCCTCGTCCACCACCGCCCGGAGGTCGCCCGCGGGGACCCTGGTCCTGCTCGTCTCTGGACGCTCGCGGCGGCAGCGCTGGCGTCGGCGCGACGGGGATCTTCTGTCGCGTCACCCGCTCGATGTCGCGGAGGAAGTCGCGGTCCTCGCCTTCTTCGCAGAACGACCACGCTTCGCCCGACGTGCCGGCGCGCGCGGTGCGACCGATGCGGTGCACGTAGGTCTCGGGCACGTTCGGCAGGTCGTAGTTGATGACGTGCGAGATCTGCTCGACGTCGATGCCGCGCGCGGCGACGTCCGTCGCGACGAGCACGCGCACGGTCCCCGTCTTGAAGCCTTCGAGCGCCCGCTCACGCGCGCTCTGCGACTTGTTGCCGTGAATGGCCGCCGCCGTCACCCCCGCTTTCTCCAGGTGCTCCATGACGCGGTTGGCGACGTGCTTCATTTCGGTGAACACCAGCGCGCGGGCGACTGACGGGTCTTCGAGCAGCTTCACGAGCAGCGAGCGCTTGTCGCCGCCATGAACGAAGAAGACCTTCTGTTCGACCCGCTCCGCGGTGGACGAGACGGGGGCCACCGCCACCCGCGCCGGGTTCTTGAGGATGCTCTTGACGAGCGACTGAATCTCGTCGGGCATCGTCGCAGAGAAGAAGAGCGTCTGCCGCTGGGTCGGCAGCACCGCGAGGATCTTCTTCACGTCATGAATGAACCCCATGTCGAGCATGCGATCGGCCTCGTCGAGCACCAGGACCTCGACGGCCTGGAGCGACACGAGCCGCTGATTCATCAGGTCGAGCAGCCGACCCGGCGTCGCGACGAGGATGTCCACGCCCTGGCGCAGCTCCTTCACCTGCTTGTCCTGGCCGACGCCGCCGAAGATGGCCGTGACGTAGAGGTCGAGGCCGCTCCCGTAGGTCTCGAAGCTCTCGGCGACCTGGGTGGCCAGCTCGCGCGTCGGCGTCACGACCAGGCAGCGAATCTTCGGAGGTCCCCCGGGGGTGGACGCCGCCAGGCGCTGGAGCGTCGGCAGCGCGAACGCCGCCGTCTTCCCCGTGCCAGTCTGTGCGCAGCCGAGCACGTCGCGGCCTTGCAGCACGTACGGGATCGCCTGCACCTGGATGGGCGTGGGGGTCGTGTAGCCCTCCGCCTTCACGGCCTGCACCAATTCCGCATCAAGCCCCAGCTCGTCGAACGTCATCGTCCTGACGGCTAAGCACGCGTGGGCGCATCGCGTCGACCTGTATCGAGCTTTCGCGGGCGAAGGTGCCGGGCGTGGTGGGCTCCGCGCCATGGAGCCTGTCGTCCGACGGCCCCCTCCAGGCCCGCGAGGTCCTCGGCGGCCTGCATCAGCGCTACTTCCGTCACGCCGTGTAGTCGGCTCGTCTTCGCGGGAGTCCTCGTGACAGGCGACGTGTGTCTGCTCGCGCGCGCCGAGGCGTTTGAGCTCGTAAACGGCGTCGAGTTGGTCGCGGTCGCCGCCAACATCAGCGCCTTCTCGCGCGGCGTTCGGCTGACCCTCTGACATCAGCGCCCGGCTTTCGCGTCGAGAGGCTGATCGTCACGTCGCGTTTGAGGTTTTCGGTAGGGACAGCTCGAGGGGAAGTGACAACTTCGTGGATTCCCTCGTCGCCCCCGTCGCAGGAGAACGTCTGCGAGCGCTTTCGTCGCAGGCGATTTCATCAGCGCGTCATCAGCTCTTCATCAGCGGGCGCACGTGGTCCCACCCGGCACAGAGCGCCGCACGGTCGCCTCGGGTATACTTCGCGAGGCATGAGTTCCGACCTCGAAGACCTCCTGAAGAAGGCGATGGCGCTTCCAGAGGAGGCACGTGCTGCCCTGGCTGGGCGACTGCTCGAAAGCCTCGACGAAGAGGTCGACGAGGGCATCGAGGCCGACTGGTCTCGTGAGATCGCCTCGCGACTCGCCGAGCTCGACAGCGGTGCCGTGAAGACTGTCCCCTGGTCAGAGGCTCGTGCACGGCTCCTCAACCGGAAATGACCTTCGCCGTTGAGCTGCACCCTTTGGCCGAGGCCGAGCTCGGCGCCGCGCTCGAGCGCTACGAGCAATGGAGCGGCGCGACCGCGACCCGGTTCCTCTCCGAGTTCGACCGAGCCATCGGGCAAATCCAGGGAGCGCCTGAGCGCTGGCCGCAATCCGCCCACGGAACCCGACGCTACGTGCTGCGCCGCTTCCCGTTCAGCGTGGTCTACCGCGTTGGAGATCGCTCGATCATCGTCGTGGCCGTTTCTCACCAGCGGAAGCGGCCGGGCTACTGGCGACGTCGTCGCTGATTCGACGGCGGGTCTCATCAGGTCGTCATCACGGCTCATCGGCGGGCGCACGTTGACCCACGCGCTCACCCTTTTCGTGCCACATGCGCCCCTGATGTCTTCGCTTCTGACCCGGCTCAGCGCGCTCGTCGCGACCGCCCGACGCTCGTTGGTGAGTCGGCAGGAACTGCTGCTCGAGAACCTCGCCCTTCGTCAGCAACTCGCGGTGCTGCACAAGGCAACACCCCGCCCGGCCCTGCGCACATTCGACAGGCTCTTCTGGGTCGCCCTGTCGAGGGTGTGGCCGGAGTGGAAGGACGCCCTGCACGTGGTGAAGCCCGCCACCGTCATCGCCTGGCACCGGGCCGGCTTTCGTCTTTTCTGGCGATGGCGCTCCCGAGGCGGGAGGCCTCCCGTGCCCAGTGAGGTCCGTCACCTCGTCCGACGAATGGCGACCGACAACCCGGGCTGGGGCGCTCCCCGAATTCATGGGGAGCTGCTCAAGCTGGGCTTCCGTGTCGCCCAGTCCACCGTCGCCAAGTTGATGCCGAAGGGCCCGCGCACTGCGAAGCCGCCGTCGCAGGCGTGGCGCACGTTTCTGAGGAATCACCTCACGCAGGCCGCGGCGATGGACTTCTTCGTCATCCCCACCGCCAGCTTCCGGTTGCTCTACGGCCTCGTCATTCTCGAGCACGGGCGACGACGCATTCGCCACGTTGCCGTCACCGCGCACCCGACGGCGGCGTGGGTCTCCGGGCAGCTTCGCGAGGCCTTCCCCTGGGACAGCGCCCCGCGATTCCTTCATCGCGACAGGGACGGCATCTACGGCAACGACGTCACTGCCACCATCAAGGCCCTCGGCATCG
>CAIWFK010000120.1 GCA_903911905.1 uncultured Myxococcales bacterium | reverse complement strand
GTCCTTGGCCAGGAAGCCGGGGTCGCCCAGGAAGGTCTGGTAGCTGTTGAGCAGGTCGGCGCGCGAGCCCAGCCGCTCGATGGCGCGCACCCGGCCGGCCACGAAGCGACGCTGGGCGCGCTCGAGCTCGACCGCGGTGGGGCCGTCTCTGCGAATCGCGTCGAGCTCGGCCTGCACCAGCGGCAGCAGCTCGGCGACGTCGTGGCCCGACTTCACCCGCGCGTCGATGGAAAACCAACCGCCCAGCCCGGTGGTGGCGAGCCCGGCCGACACTTCACTGGCGACCTGCTTGTCGAAGACCAGGCGCTGGTACAGCCGCGAGGTGCGCCCGCCGCCCAGAATGGTGGCCAACAATTGGCCCGCCGGCTCGTCGGGGTCGTTCTGCTTCACGCCCACGAAGGACACCTGCAGCGAGGGCAGCTCGGCGACGGGGTCTGCGACGGTCTCCTTCACCACCGAGGCGATCGCCGGTTGCGGCGGCGTGGCGCGCACCACGTCGGGGCCTCTGGGAATGGGGCCGAAGTACTGCTCGATGAGCGCGCGGGCCTGGGCCGGGTCGAAGTCGCCCACCACCGCCAACGACGTGTTCTGCGGCCCGTACCAGGTGCGGAAGAACGACTTCAGGTCGTCGGTGGTCGCGGCCTGAATCTCGGGCACGCTGCCGATGACGCATTCGTAGAACGGGTGCGGCTGGGGGAAGAGCAGGTCGCAGGTGCGAAGGAAGGTCATGCCGCCCGCGGCGTTTTCGTAGCGCTGCCGACGCTCGTTCGAGACCACGTCGCGCTGCACCTTGAGCTTCTTCTCGTCGAGCGTGTCGAGCAGGAAGGCCATGCGGTCGCTCTCGATCCACAGTGCGGTGGCCAGCTCGCTGGCGGGCACGGTCTCGAAATAGTTCGTGCGGTCGAAGCTGGTGGTGGCGTTGATGCCGGTGGCGCCGATGGCCTCGAGCGGCGCGAAGGGCGAGGGCTGCACGTGCTTCGAGCCCGAGAACATCATGTGCTCGAAGAGGTGCGCGAAGCCGCTGCGGCCCTTCGACTGGTCGGCCGCGCCCACGTGGTACCAGATGTTGATCACCACCTGCGGCAGGCGGTGATCTTCACTGAAGATGACGGTCAGGCCGTTGGGGAGTTGGTAGCGCTCGAACTTGAGTTCAGGGTCGGCCGCGTGGGCCACCGAGGCGGCCAGCAACGCCCCTGCCATCACCCACCACTGCGCTTGTCGACGTTCCATGACGCACCTCGAAGGCGAGACGAACTCCGTGCCACCGAGGCGCGCAGGAAAGACCGACCGAGGTCAGTCGCATCGGTCGGCCGAGCGCTGGAGTGGCACGAGCAAGACACGGGCGCACCAGACCGGAACTCGGTGCCGACGGCAAGCGCCTCGCTTCGAGCTCCTCGCTACAGCGCGCAGTCGCCCCAGGCCGGGTTGCAGAAGCTGGGGTCGCGCCCGAGCGTGCGGGTGACGTCGCTCGTCCACGTCGCGCCGTCGGTCGAGAAGCGCAGCGTGTACTTCAGCGTGCGCCACTTCGCGGCGTCGTACAGGTCGCTCATCGGCACGGTGAAGCGGAAGCGGTCGTTGTTGCCGTCGCGCCCGTCGGCCGTGAGCCAGGTGGTCTTCCACGCCACATCGTCGAGGGTCAGTTGGGCCTGCGCGTAGAGGGCCTCGGGGTGCTGCTCGGCCGCGTCGGTCAGGCCGCCGGCATAGACGTCGGCCGTCACGAAGGCGCAGGCGCGCTGCTGCAGGTAGCTGTCGACCGTCACCGGGTCGGGCACGCCAGCTCGGCGGGTGCAGTCACGCGAGAAGCTCGAGCCCGCGTTGCCGACCCACCCCACCGCGGGCAGCGAAGAGAAGACCGGAAACACGTAGTTCGCGCTCTGGTTCGAGTCCCACGCCTCGCACGAGCTGCCGGCACCGGTGAAGTTGGAGAACCAGATGGCGGCCGAGGTGGAGCCCGCCGGCACCTGAAAGGTGAAGGGAAGGGACGTCGGGTTGGAATTGGTGGGCACGCCGCCCGGCGCGTCGAAGCCGCGCACCGACTGGCTGATGGTGGTGCCCGAGGGCGAGAAGCGCACGAAGGCCTGCACGTCCCACGCGGGGAAGCCGTCGTGCGTACCGCGGCAGGTCTCGAGGCGGCTCAGCGCGTAGGTGATGGTGGCCTTGCCGCCGGCGACCAGCGCGCCGTGCTGCTCGGTCTGCCAGCTGCCCTGGAAGTCGAGGGTCGGGGTGACGTCGGGCGTCCCCGGGCAGACCTGCGGCGCGGGCGCGACCGCCCAGCCGGTCGCCTGGCTGACCGTGAAGGCGTCGAGGGCACCGGGCAGGCGGTTGTGATCGAAGACCCGGCCGGTGTTGGTGGCCGACATGTACGGCGAGAAGGCCACGCTCGACGCGCCCAGGCCCGTGGCGGTGAGGCCGTCGCGCACGGTGTTCTTCGTCGCGCGGAAGGTGAAGCGGGTGAAGCCCTTCGGCGCCGCGTCGGTCGAGCGGGTCGCGGTGACCTTCGTCCACCCGGTCACGCCGCCGTTCTTCACCAGCACCGCCGGCTTGAAGCCCGCCGCGACCTTCGCGTCGGCCACGTCGATGACCCCGGTGAAGACCCACCAGCAGACGCCGGCGGTCGTGCAGGCCGTGCCGTCGTGGGTGACGGTGCGCAGCACCACGCCACAGGCGCGGTCGGCGGTGTCGCTGGCCAGCGCGCTCGCCGCGACCTCGGCGTCCCCCGTGCCGTCGTCGAAGGTCGCGTCCTGCACGCCGCAGCCGGCCAGCACGAGCATCACCACCGCGAGCGAACGGGTCATGACGGGCGCTATCGCACATCGCCCTACCTCTTGGCGACGGGCTCGAGCCGAGCCCCCCCTCTTCAGGCGTTGGCTCGGGGGGGCGGTGGCGTTCATGGACCCATCGCCGCGCCGTCCACGACCAGCCCCTTCGACCTCGGCGAGGTCCTACGCCCCCCTTGCGCCTCGACCGTGTTCGTGGAGAACTCGACCGGATGGGGCGGTCGAAAACTTCACGAACTGGCTGGGATGCCATCGCCGCCCGGGCGAAGGCGCAGGGGGGCATGGTCACGCGCGCCCAACTGCTCGAGCTTGGGCTCAGCCGTCATCAGGTGACGCATCGCCTGGGGGTGGGGCAGCTGCACGAGGTCATTCGCGGGCTCTATCGACTGGCGGGGGTGCCTGAGACGTGGGAGCAGCGGGTGTGGGCCGCGTGCCTGGCCACCGGTGGCCTGGCCTCACACCGGACCGCGGGCTGGTTGTTCGGGCTCGACGGGCTCGGCCGCACGCCTCCTCGCGACATCGAGGTCCTCGTGCCGTTCACGGCGTCATCCACGAGCCGGCTCGCGATCGTGCACCGGAGCCGGACGCTGGACGCGCGCCACGCGGCGAAGCGGGCCGGCGTGCCCCGCACCAACCTCGCGCGCACCATCATCGATCTGGCCGAGGTGCTCGAGCCGGAGGCGATGGAGTTGGTGTTCGACTCGGCGTTGCGTCAGGCGCCCGACCTTCGGAGCTGGGTGCAGCGGGTGATGAAGGGGTGGCCGCGCAATGGGCACGCTGGTCTGGCGACGCTCGACGCGTTGTTGGCTGAGCGGGGCGCGGCGTTGGACTCGGCGCTCGAGGTAAAGGTGCGGCGGCTGCTTCGGAGTGCGGGGCTGCCCTCGCCGACGGCGGGGGTCGAGGTGGTCGATGGCGCACGGTTCATCGCCAGGCTCGACTTCGCGTGGCCAAAGAACCGACCGAGGGTGGCCTTGCTGGCGCACGGCGCGAAATTTCACGGCAACACGCAGCGCTGGCGGCGCGACCTCGAGCAGGTCTCTGCATTGAGCGGCCTGAACTGGAGGGTGGTGCAGACCACGGCCGAGGAGGTCGCGTGTCGGCCGGACCAGCTGGTGCTCAATCTGTGGCGAGCCCTGGCCGGCTACGACCCGCGGGTGACGATTGGACGAGTCGTCGACCACGAATGACTCGAGCGTCGGGGCGAGGGGCTGGTGGGAAGCTGCAGTGCGAACGAGCCATGACCGCACCGCCCCCTTCGAGGCGAAAGCATCACGGCCGCCAACACCAGGGCGACGGAGCCGTCGGGCCGAAGCGGGTGAACCTCTCTGTCGAGGTCGCCATCGACGGCGTCGGGGGAGCGACCAGATCGCTCCCGGGTGCAGGTCCCCGCTCTGCCGGTCGGCGTTGGCGTCGAGGAATCAGCCGCTCTGCACCGCTTCGAGGCGCTCGATCGCCTCGTCGAGGGACCTCTCGAAGGAGCGGTCGGCACGCTCACCGCGCGCGCGTCACGCAGATGGCTCAACGCAACCCCGATGAAATGCAGCACGAGCGGCGACTGCTCGCGCGCAAGCAACTCGGAATCGCGTCGGCACCCCTGGCTCGAAGTTCGACGCTCGGCCTGGGCGTTCCCGATTGCGCGAGAACGTCGACGCCCCGGCCTCGATGCTCGTCGACCGGCGAGCGAATCAACTCGACCGCGGCGTCGAAGGTCGGCGCGTCGCCTCGCTGCCGAAGCGACCAGATCGACTCTCAGGCCGCCGGGTCGGGTCCATCACTGGCCAGGGCCGCGGCAACGAGTTCGGAGAGCGGTCGATGCTCACTCATCGTGGCCTCGGTCGAGGGGGAAGCGACGGTCAGGGGCGCTGAAGCGGGTCTCGAGCGCGGCGCCGAGCGCCTCGAGCGCCTTCAGACGCACGGTGGAGTCCTTCCCCATCGCGACGGCGCAGCGCTGCAGGCCCGCGGAGACCAGGCAGCCCCGGTGATCACGCGCGCTCGTCAGCGTCGGCTCGGGCCCACGGTCGTCAGGCGACGCGAGCACTGCGGCCAGCGCTTCGGCCACCGCCGGCTCCTCGGGCCTGGCCATCAGCGCCGCGACCGCCTCGTCGATGACCGTGTTCGAGGCCAACGTGACGAAGACGGGCTGCAGGTCGCTGGAGAGCAGCCTGGTCATGCCCTCGGCGGCCGCGGTGCGGGTCAGGCGCGAACCAGCCAGCACGAAGGCGTGCTTGTACGCGCTGGCGTCACGCCAGGCCTCGCCCGCCGTGAGGACCAGCGTGAAGCCCTCACCCGCCAGCGCCGTCGCGGAAAACGACACCCAGACCAACCAGAGCACGCATCAGGGACCTTTTGGGAACTGGGCGTCGAGCACCGCGGCGAGCGCGTCGAGCAACGGCGTGCGCTGGCCTCCTGGCGTCACCCCCACGCTGCGCCCCCATTCAGGCAGGTCGAATCACGAAAAACCACCGCGACCCGGGGGGGCGGGCTCGGCTACGAGGGCTCCTTCACCTTCTGAAGGGGCCCACATGAAGCTCGAAGGCAACACGATTCTCGTCACTGGCGGCAGCAGCGGCATCGGCCTCTCGCTCGCCAGGGCGCTGGTTCAGCGCGGCAACACCGTCATCGTCACCGGCCGCGACCAGGCCAAGCTCGACCGCGCGAAGAAGGAAGAGCCGAAGCTGGTCACCATCAAGAGCGACGTGAGCGTGCTTTCCGACATCGACGCCCTGCACGCGCGGGTCACCCGCGAGCACCCCGCGCTCGACGTGCTCATCAACAACGCCGGCATCATGCGCACCATCAACGTGCACAAGGAGCTGACTGCCGAGCAGTTCACCAACGAGGTCGACGTGAACCTCAAGGGCCCGATGTGGATGGTGCATCGCTTCCTGCCCCACCTGAAGAACCAGGCGAGCGCAGCCATCGTCAACGTCTCGAGCGGGCTGGCCTTCGTGCCGCTGCCGACCTGCCCGGTGTACTGCGCGACCAAGGCCGGCCTGCATTCCTTCAGCCAGTCGCTGCGCGTGCAGTTGAAGAACACGAAGGTGCAGGTCTTCGAGCTGGCGCCGCCCGCCACCGAGACCGAGCTGCTGGCCGACACCATGACCGCCGAAGATCGCAAGGGCGTCACCGTGATGCCCACCGAGCAACTGGTCGCCGCCACCATCAAGGGTCTGGCCAACGACGAGCTCGAGATTCGCCCCGGCCAGGCCAACGCGCTGCGCATGATGAGCCGCCTGGCGCCGGGGTTCATTCTGGCGCAGCTCAGCAAGCCGGTCGATCGCATGCTCGCGCAGTAGGCGTTCGCATTCGCGGCGCTGGCTCTGGCCCCTGAAAACCAGCACCATGCGCGCCATGCGACCGACCCTGATCCTCGCCCTGCTCGCGGCCAGTTCGTGCGTGACCCAGAAGACCTACGACGCGCTCAAGGCCGAGCGCGACGAACTCGACACCAACGTCACCGAGAAGAACGCGGCCATCGCCGAGTTCGAACGCAAGCAGCGCAAGCTCGACGATCAGAACCGCGAGCTGGCCGGGTCCCTCGCCCTCGAGCAGGACAAGGTGAAGGACCTGACCACCCGCATCGAGCGCATGACCGCCGACATCGCCGCCGCCACCAAGGACAAGAGCCGGCTGCAGGCCTCGGTCGAAGAGATGACCCGCGCGCTCGCCGAGCTCGAGAAGCGCCGCGCCGAGGCCGAGGCCCGCGTGCAGGAATTCAAGAACCTGCTCGCCCGCTTCCGCGCCCTCATCGACGCCGGCAAGCTCAAGGTGAAGATGGTCGACGGCCGCATGGTGGTGGTGCTGGCGACCGACATCCTCTTCGCCTCGGGTTCGGCCAGCCTCTCGAAGGAAGGCAAGAACGCCATCGCCGAGGTCGCCCAGGTGCTCTCGTCGATTCCCAAGCGCTCGTTCCAGGTCGAAGGCCACACCGACAACGTGCCCATCGCCACCGCGCAGTACCCCAGCAACTGGGAACTGGCGTCGGGCCGCGCCATCACGGTGGTCAAGACCATGATCGAGGCCGGCCTCTCGGACACGCGGGTCAGCGCCGCCAGCTACGGTGACACCCGCCCGCTGGCCGCCAACTCGTCGGCCGAGGCCAAGGCCAACAACCGCCGCATCGAGATCACCATCGTGCCCGACCTGTCGACCCTGCCCGGCTTCGAGGAGCTCAAGAAGGTCGACTCGGCCCAGTGACGGCTGGAGGTCTGGTCAGTTGGGCTGGGTCACACCCAACTGGGCCAGCAGGTCGAAGAGGTCACCGAGCGTGATTTCGCGCTTGGTGGCGCAGAACTGACAGGTCACCGCGGTCGACCCCATGGTGTCGACGATGTCCTGCAGTTCGGCCGCGCCCAGCGAGAGCATGGTGCGCATCACGCGCTCCCGCGAGCAGGTGCAGCGGAAGGCCACCGGGTACTCGATGGTGGGCTCGGCGCCGGGGAAGAGCTCGGCCAGCAACCCCAGCGGCGTCGCCTCGGGCTGGTGCTGCAGCGCCTGGGTCAGCCGCGTCGACAGGGTCTGGCCGATGGTCTCGAGCGCCTTCACGTCACCCTGCGGCAGCGACTGCACCAGCACGCCGGCCACCGCACCCAACACCTCGGCCGCGTCGTGTCGCACGTCGATCGCCACCCGCGTCGGCACCTGGTCGGAAATGGCGAAGTAGCGGTCCAGATCGCCCGCCACGCTCATCGCCTCGAGCTGCACCGAGCTGCGGTAGAATTCTTCGCCCACGTCGCGCAGCACCGACAGGAAGCCCGAATTGCCCAGCGCCGCGCGCCAGCGGAACGGGCCCTCGCCCAGCTCGATTTCCAGGCCCGGGTTCTTGGCGTAGCCACGGCAGTCTCCGCCGGCGGTGGCGTCGACGAAGAAGCCCGCCAGCGGCCCGTCGCATTCGACCTGCAGGTTGATGCGCGACTCGCTCTTCTGCAGCGAACCCAGCAGCACCCCGCCCGCCAGTCCCTGACCCAGCAGCGAGGCCGACACCGACTGCAGCTTGTGGCGGGCCCGCGCCTCGCGCGCCGCCTCGGTCACCACCGTCAACGAGACGAGCAGGTTTCCTTCGATCAACGCGCGAACGACTCCGTCAGCCATTCCCCGCGAATGCCAGAAGCCGGGAGTCGTTGGCAACCGCTGTCTTACCGGTGCCACCCCGTGCCTACTGGCAGTACCCGGTCGCCGCGTTGCACGAACCGCTGAGGCAGCCCGCGCCCGGCATGGTGCAACTAGCCGTGCAGTACCCGTCGGCCGAGGCCTGGACCCCACCATCGGCCAGCGGCAGCCCGTACGAGAGGCAGACGTAGTCGGCGCGGCAGGTGGTGCGCCCGCCGCCGCCCTGGGGGCAGCGCGCGAAGCAGGCCGTCTGGGTCAGCCCGATCTCCAGGCACACCCCCGCGTCGTTGGGCGAGCAGTCGCTGTCGGTCGCGCAGCCCAGCTTCGAGCAGTAGCCACCCGGGAACCCGCTGGGGTACCCCGCGTCGCCACCGATGAGCTCGGTGATGCAGTCGGCCACCGTGGTGCTGGGCACCAGGCAATCGGCGGTCGAACTGCACGCGCCACCGGTGTTGGCCGGAGCGGGCGGCGGCGGCGGCACGCAGATGCCGTCGTTCGAGGGCACCTGCCCGCCGTCGGGCAGCCGGGTCGAATAGCCCTCGCAGCGGTACCCGGTGCGGCAGTCGGCTTGGCCGCCGTCGAGGTGGGTGGTGACGCCGCAGCGGGCGATGCACCGGGTCGCCGCGCCGAAGCTGATGCACAGCGCGCCGGCGTCGGGCGAACACTCGTCGTCGGTGACACATGACGACTTCGAGCAGTAGCCGTCAGGCCAGGTCAGCCCCAGGCTGCGGGTCAGGCACACGCCGCCCTGGTCGGGCGGGTGCTGACAGGCCACGTCCGTCGCGCAGGGCAGGCCCACCTTGTCGGCCGGAGGCCCGGCGTCCTGCATGGGCAGCGGGTTGATCCAGCACTCGCCTTTGTAACAGGCGTAGCCGGGCGAGCGGCACGCGTCGCCACTGCCGCAGTCGTCGAGGCAGATCTGGTCGGCCTCACCGAAACGGGTGGCCACCACGCACGTGCTGCCCGTGGGGCACGCGGCATTGAGGCACGGCAGCGTGCAGTACCCGCCCAGGTAGGTGCCGTTGCCACTCGAGGTGGTCAGCTTGCAGAGGGCGTCGGGCCCCAGGCCCACCTTGCAGTCGGCGGCCGAGGCGCAGGGGTCACCCACGTGCTTGATGGTGCGGGTGCTCACGCAGTGCCCGCCACCAGGCACCGCCACGCAGGTCTCGCCCTGCATGCAGGCCGCGCAGGTCGCGCCGTTGACGCCGCAGTTGTTGGTGGTGGTGCCCGGCGCGCAGACCGCGTTGGGCAGGCTGCAGCCGCTGGCGCACCCGCCGCCGTCGACGGTGCCGGCGTCACCCAGGCAGGTGAAGGTCGCAGGGTTGCAGGCGGTGCCGCGCGCGGTGCAGTCGTCGCAGGCCGAGCCGCCCGAGCCGCAGGTCGAATCGAAGGTGTTGGCCGGCGCGCTCACGCAGGTGCCCGTGGCGTCACAGCACCCGGTGGGGCAGGTCGAGCTGGTGCAGCGGTGCGAACCGGAACACGAGGGCGCGAGGGCCAGCACCAGCCCCACCGCGACGCCGAGCACGAAGGCTCTGCTGTTCATTGGCGACATGTCCCCTTCACCACCCGGAGGTCGACCGGCATCGACCCCCGTACTGCCAGCAGCCACTCACGTGCGCTGCCGTCAGGCCATTCAAGATGAACCACCCTCCGGGCCGCGACGTCAAGTGCGGCCACGGAGGGCGTCGTTCGTCTGCTCAGAACGGAATGTCGTCGCCCGGAGGCGGGCCGCTCTGATCGGGGCCACCGAAGCCGCCGGCATCACCACCGCCCGACGAGCCACCGGCGTCACCGCCACCCTTGTAGCCGCCGCCCTCACCACCGCCGCGAACACCGGCGCCACCGCCCAGGAACTGCACCTGGTTGGCGACCACCTCGGTGGTGTAGTTCTTCTTGCCTTCCTTGTCGGTCCACTCGCGGGTCTGGAGCCGGCCTTCGATGTACGCCTGGCGGCCCTTCTTCAGGTACTCGCCGCACAGCTCGGCCAACTTCCCCCACACCACGATGCGGTGCCACTCGGTGCGTTCCTGCTTCTGCTGGTTCTTGTCCGTCCACGACTCGTTGGTCGCGACGCGGAAGTTGGCCACTGCCTGGCCACCGGGGGTGAAGCGCACTTCGGGGTCTGCGCCCAGGTTGCCGATGAGGATGACCTTGTTGACTCCGCCTGCCATGTGAGACCTGCCTTTCGAGGACCGCCCCATTCCGGGGTGGTTTTTGGTGAAGGCCGATTACTATCACGAGGGGCTGACATTCGGCACACCCGGCAAGCATCTGGGCCCGATTTTCAGCCTCCAGACACGACGACGCCCTGGCGACTGCCCGTGAGGGGAGCGACCAGGGCGACGAGTCGAGGCGACGACTGGCTTAGCGCCAGAGCTCGGGCAGCCCCAGCTTGCCGAAGATGGTGCCCGACATCAGGCCGGACATGGGGTTCATGCTCAAGAGCGTCGGCAGGCCGATCAACTCGCCGAGGGTGCGGCCGTTCCACAGGGTGGGTTCCCACGAGCGCAGGGTGCGCGGCCAGAGGCTGGTGAGCGACTCACCACGCATCAAGAGGGGAATGCCCATCACCTCAGAAAAGAGGCCCTTGCCAGTATCGGTCTCGGTGCTGCTCACCAGCCTGTAACCCAGTGCCATGACGTACCTCCTGTTGCGAGCGGATGGCGAGCTTACTGGAGTCGACCCAGCGGCGCACCCAATGACGATTTGACCATTCAGCTTGACACAAAAGCGTGTCCACCAAACATTACAGTCCCACGCCGCCGTGTGGCAACCTTCGTCTGATCCGGGAGTGACTTTCATGGCCCGCCGTTCCGTCCTCGAATACCCCGATGCGCGCCTTCGGGTGCGCGCGGTCGCCGTGGAGGACGTGGCCACGGTCCAGCCGTTGATCGACGACCTGATCGAGCTGATGACCGCCAGCAAGGCGATCGGCCTCGCGGCGCCGCAGGTGGGCGAGGCGGTGCGGGTGGTGGTGACCGACGTGTCGGGTGCGGGCGCCGCGGTCGAGGCCTTCATCAACCCCGAAGTCCTCTCGACGAAATACCCCGGCATGGTCGAAGAGAGCTGCCTGTCAGTGCCGGGCATCGTGGCCAGCGTGCCGCGCGCGACCTGGGTGCAGGTGCGCCACCTCGATCGGTCGGGCGAGCTGCGGGTGCGCGAGTTCGAGGGCCTGCCCGCGGTCTGCTTGCTGCACGAGCTCGATCACCTCGACGGCACCTTGTTCATCGACCGGCTGCCCTGGTTCACGCGGCTGCGGCTGTGGCGCCCACTGCGCGAGGCCCGCCGCCGCGCTGACCGCGTCTGACGCATCGCGGCGTGAGAGTCTGATCCATTTTGTCCAATCACCTTGACACTCGAAGGTGTCATTTCTACGGTACACCACGTCATCGACCGGTGGGCGTTGTGCTCTCCGGTCGAGGGCGAAACAGCAACCCGATCAGAGTGAGGCAGAACAATGGCAGATGACACGCGGGACGATCCGAACCGGGTCTGGCCGACCGGCTTGACGATTCGAGAGGCTGAGGAGCTGCACAAGCACGTGATCGACGGAGCTCGTATTTTCTTCGTCATCGCGGTGTTCGCGCACTTCCTTGCGTACGTTTATTCCCCCTGGCTGCACTGAGGTAACGACACATGAACCAAGCAAGAATCTGGCTGGTGGTGAAGCCGACCGTCGGCCTGCCGCTGTTCCTGGGCACCGTCCTCGTGATCTCGCTCCTGATCCACGGCGCGGTGCTCACGCACACCACGTGGATGCCGGCCTTCTTCCAGGGCCACGCCAAGACCCCGTGACGAACCAACTCGAGCGGGCGCCGCGTTCACGCGCGACGCTCGCTCGGGTATTTTTTCCTGCTCGAGGACGCCTTCGATGAATCGCGTGAGCACCTCGTTGATGCGCAGCTGGGCCCGAGCGGGCACGCGCTTTCTGCCGTTCGCTGACGCTGCGACCGAAGACCTCCCCCTCGCGCGGCTGCTGCGGCTTTCGCTGTTCCAGGTGTCGGTCGGCATGGCCCTGGTGTTGTTGGTCGGCACGCTCAACCGCGTGATGATCGTCGAGCTCAACGTGCCCGCGTGGATCGTCGGGTTCATGGTTTCCCTGCCCATCATCTTCGCGCCTTTCCGCGCGCTGATCGGCTTTCAGTCAGACGTTCACACCTCGCGCCTGGGGTGGAAGCGGGTGCCCTTCATCTGGAAGGGCACGATGCTGCAGTTCGGCGGCTTCGCGATGATGCCGATGGCCCTGCTGGTGCTCAGCGGCGGCGGCAACGCGGCGCAGTGGAGCCCGTGGGTCGGCTGGGTTGGCGGAGGCGTGGCCTTCCTGCTGGTCGGCGCGGGCATGCACATGATTCAAACGGTGGGGCTCGCGCTGGCGTGCGACCTCGCCGCGCCCGAGCAACAACCGCGGGTGGTGGGCCTGATGTACGTGATGCTGCTGATGGGCATGATCGTCAGCGCGTTGATCTTCGGCACGCTGTTGGTCGACTTCACCCCTGCCCTGCTCATCTCGGTGATTCAGGGCGCCGCGGTGGCGACGATGTTCTTCAACCTCATCGCGCTCTGGAAGCAGGAAGCCCGGCGCCCGAGCCGTGGCGGTGAAGACGCCCCGCCCGAGCGCGCGCCGACCTTCCGTGATGCGTGGCACAGCTTCTCGGCGGGTGAGCCAGGCGCCGTTCGCCGGCTGGTGTCGGTTGGCGTGGGCACCATGGCCTTCAGCATGGAAGACATTCTGCTCGAGCCCTACGGCGGCAAGGTGCTGCACCTGACCGTGGCCTCGACCACCAAGCTGACCGCCACGTTCGCCCTGGGCGGGCTGCTCGGGTTCGGGCTCGCCTCTCGCGTGCTCAGCCGCGGCGCCGACCCGTATGGGCTGGCCCGCCGCGGGGCGATGATGGGCGTGCCGGCGTTCCTGCTGGTGATTCTCGCCGCGCCCTTCGACTCGGCGCTGCTCTTCGCCCTGGGCACCCTGGCCATTGGCTTCGCGGCGGGCCTGTTCGCCCATGGCACGCTGACGGCGACCATGAACAGCGCGCCCATCGCGCAGCGGGGTCTGGCGCTGGGCACGTGGGGCGCGGTGCAGGCCAGCGCGGCCGGCGTGGCCATCGCCTTCGGCGGCGCGATGCACGACGTGATCAACGGCGCGGTGCCGCAGTACGCGCCGGCGTTCGGGTACACCTCGGTCTATTCGCTCGAGGTGGTGCTGCTGGTGGCGACCATCGTGGCGATGTCGCCGCTGCTGAGGCGCTCCAAGGCAGCGCCCGAGGTCACGCTGAGCGCGTCAGCGCCTGCCTTGCCCTGAAGCCGCCTGAAAAAAAGGCGATCAGGGCCCGCCCCGCAAAACGACGAGACGACGCGGCTTCGCTTCCGCGCGCGATCAGGCGTTCCAGAGGGGGTTGCGAAGGGCTGGCGAGGAGATCATTTTTGCGCCCATGGCCCACGTGAACGACGACGGTCGGCAGGCGATGTTCCTCGAGATGATGGCGCGGCTCGACGGCTTCCAGGCGAAGTACCGCGGGGTGCGCGGTGAGCTGCTCAAGAAGGTGCGTGACGAGCTGATGCAGCTGGCGCCCACCAGCGCGGCGAAGGCCTCACCGCCCAAGGCTGCGCCGACCTGTCGCGCGTGTGGTCGCCAGATGGAGGCGCGCGCCGACGGCTCGCTCATCTGCCAGAACGGTCACACCCGGCTGTTCTAGGTCACAGCGGCACGAACTGGCCGCGCGGCCTCTTCGTGAAGTGAACCACCCTACTCTTCGACGACCTTCGGCGCGGGCTGCGCGTCGGGGTGGCAGATCATGTCGATGACCACCGTGCTGGCCAGAATCAGCACCGCGTCTTCGTCGTCGGCCACCTCGATCCCGTAGGTGTCGGTCAACGAGAACCACCGCTTCGAGACCTCGGCCACCACCCGGTCGCCGCGGCGGAAGGTGTACTCGTGGTCGAGCAGGCTGCCGGTGGCCTCGAGGTCGTCGGGGCCGGGCACGTCGACGGTGAAGCCCACGCGCAGCAGGTTGATGAAGTCCTTCTTCACCACCGCCGCGACCTCGCCGTCGCGGTGAATCTCGTACGACGGGGTCAACGCCACCAGCCGCTCGCGAATGAAGGCCAGCTCGCGCTTCTGCTCGTCGAGGAACGACAGCTTGTGCCGCAACAGCGTGAAGGCGCGCCCATCGACGTAGTACCGCTCACGGCCGTCTTCGTCCTTGATGGCGAAGTCGTCGCCCAGGCAGAAGACCTTCTGCTTGACCACGAACTTCATGGCTACCCACCTCCCGGCGTGGGCGGCGAGGTCGGCGGAGGCAACGGCTTGGCGGCCGGCAAAGGCGTCGAGGCGATGGGCGCGGCCTGCGGTGCGCGCGCCTCGGCGATCTTCTGCGAGAGCGTGACCTCGAGCCCGCGCGCGAACTCGGCCGTGGCCGGGTCTCCCGAGCCCTGCGCGGTGCGCAGCATGGGCCACAGCGGCGCCGAAGGCTGCGAGGCCTTGACCAGGCCGTGCACCAGCGCGTCGACCGCCAGCGGGCGATCGCCGTCGCTCAGGCCCTTGAGCGCCAGAATGACCTCCATCGGCGCGTCGGTCGCGACCACCGCCAGCTGCTCCGAGAGCCAGGGCGAGAGCGTCTCGTCGCTGGCGCCCCACTTCACGAAGTCGAACAGCCGCGCCGTGGCGTCGACGCTGCCGGTCGAGGCGATCTCGACCAGCGCGGGCAACAGCGGCGTATCGAGCCCCGAGTCCTTCGCCGCCTTGGCCAGCCGGCCGTACACCTCGTCGGTGGCGATGGCCGAGTCGAGCAGGATGCGCACGCTGGCCGCCTCGCGCGAATCAGACTGGTAGAGCGCGTCGGCGATGATGGCCCGCACCGCGGGGTCCTTCTCGGTGCGCCAGGCGATGCGCAGGAACGCCACATTGCGGCGATCGGCCTTCTGCGCCAGCCCCGCGTAGGTCTTGGTTCGGGCCTTGAGCTCTTCGTACGGCCCGACCACCGACGGCGGCGTCAGCTGCGCCACCGCCGCCTGCGGGCCTCCCGGCGTGCCGGTGCTGGCGACCGCCACGCCCAGGGCGTCGATGTGCTGCACCACCGTGCTGGCCCGGCCGGGGAAGTCGTTGACCATGATGGAAAAGACGAACCGCTCGCCGCCCACCGACTGCACGTAACCCGAGAGCGCCGAGACGTTCTCGAGCGTGCCGGTCTTGGCGCGCAGCCGCCCCACCGCGTCGCTGCCCTCGAAGCGGTACTTGAGCGTGCCGTCCTTTCCGGCGATGCCCACCGACGAGAGGTATTCGGGCATCACGGGGAAGCGCTCGAGCATGTGCACCAGCAGCCGGTTGGTCTGCGCGGCCGAGAAGCGGTTGGTGTCGTTGAGCCCCGAGCCGTTCTTCATCACGTACGAGCCGCGGGCCAGCCCCACGTCCTTCTCGAGGAAGTCTTCGACCACGTCGATGCCCTTGGCGGTGGTGCCCGGCGCGCCGCGCTGCTCGGCGCCCAGCGTCTTGATGAGCTGCTCGGCCACGAAGTTCGAGCTGTGCTTGTTCATCTTCTTCAAGACGATGTCGAGGGTGTCGCTCTGGGCCACGTGCAGCATCTTCTGGCCCGGCGGCACGGTGCCCACGCGCAGGCGGCCCTTCACCTTCACCCCGCGCTGCTTGAGCAGCTCCTTCGTGGTGAAGCCGAAGTAGAGCGCCGGCTGGTCGATCTTCTTCCACGCGCTCCACACGCCCTTCTCGAAGGGCACCACCCCGCCGACCTCGATCTTCTGGCGCACGCGGTCCTTGTCGACGCTCGAGCCGACGGTGAAGCGGCGCTGGGTGCGGGTGCCGGTGGTGACCTCGCCGTCGACCACGAAGTAATCGCTGGGCGGTTCGATTTCGACGGTGGCCTTCGCGCCCACACTTTCGCCGGGGCGCAGGTATACGCCCACCGTGTTCCAGTTGAGCGAGAGCGCGCCGGTGGGTGCCAGGTACGCCTTGTCGCCGTATTCCTGCTCGAAGCCCGGCGCCTGGCGCTCGGTGTCGAAGAACGACTCGTCGACCACGATGTCGCCGATTTCCTTGTTCAGCCCTGCGTGCACCAGCTCGCTGACGATGCCGTACAGGCGATCGGTGTTGATGGTGGGGTCGCCCTTGCCGCGAATGTAGAGGGTCTTGGCCTTGCCGTCCTTGAAGTCGGGGTCGGTGAGGAACTCGGTCTCGTAGCGGTATTCGGCGCCCAGGCGAACCAGCGCGGCGGCGGCGGTGTACAGCTTCACGTTCGAGGCCGGGTTGAGCAGCTCGTCGGGGTCGCGGGCGAAGACCACCGTGCCGTCGTCGACGCTCTTGACCTGCACCGTGACGCGCGCGGTCTTCAGCGGGCTCTTGTCGATGACCGACTGCAGCGCGGCCTTGAGCGCCTCCCGTTCGGCGGCCCGCGCGCCAGGCGGTGGAGTTCCAGCGACAGCGAAGGCCGAGCCCAGCAAGACCACGACGAAGAGAGAGCGCATGCGCGTGAATCACTTCACTACGAAACGGTGGGTCCCGCGACTTGTGGGACGGTGTGGGGTTGAAAACCTTCGGGCGCGAGCTGGTATTTCAGGCGGGCCCGGGTCGACGCGCGCGCTACACTCCCCACGGTCCAATGAGAAACCGGCTGGCCGCGGGACTGGTGGCGGCACTGGCAGCGATGGTCGCGTGGGAGCTGCTGCCGGCCGACGTGATTCCCCCACCACCCGTGAAGGCCGACTCCCCGCCGGGCCCTTCCCGCTCCAGCCGCCCACCGGCCCCTGCGCCGATTCCCAAAGGCACCGTGCGCCCGTTGACCTTCACCGTGGCCAAAGGCGACCCGTCGCTGGCGGTCGACCTGCCGGTGACGGTCACCTCGCGCTGTGGACCGCGGTTCGAAGGCCGCACCACGAGTGCGCGCCGACTCGAGCTGCCCGACACCGGGCGGTGCGACCTGTGGCTCGCGCTGGGCTCACCCGACCTGGCCTGGGAGCTGCTCGACGATGACACGGTCGAGCTGGTGCAGGGAGGCGACGTCACCGTGCGGGTGCACGACGAGCAGGGCGCGCCCATCGCGCATGCCATCGTCACCGGCCGGTCGGACCGACAGAGCACGCCCGGAGAGCACCGCCGCCCACGGCCCTTCGGGTGCACCACCGACGACGACGGGCGCTGCGCGGTGCGCTGGCCGACCAGCCCGGGCGCCTGGCTGACGCTCGAAGCGCCGGGGCACGCGCGCAGTGCCGTGCAGGCCGCAGCCGCGCCTGCGATCGACCTGCTGTTGCGCCGCGCACGGGGGCTGACCGTCGTGGTCGAAGGCCAGGGCGATGGCGGCGCGTTCCTGTCGAAGACCCGGCTGGTGGTGTGGGCCGGTGACTTCCGCTTCGAGCAGGTGCTCACCGAGCCCTCGACCGTCGAGGTCGACCGTCTGCCCGCCGGGGTCGACCTGTCGGCCGGGCTGTGGGTGGGGCGCTCGGGGCTGGGCAAGCTGACCTTCGACGCCGGCGTCGAGCCGCTCGCGATTCGGCTGCAGTTGCCCCGGGCGCGTCGGCTCGAGGTCTTCGCCAGCTTCGACCCCGAGCCCGAGCTGCTCGACGGTGATGACGAGCCGTTGGTCCGGGCCAACGTCGAGGCCACCTGTGGCCAGCGACACCTGGTCGCGCCCTTCGGGCCGAAGCTGGCAGACGGGCGGCACCGCGCGGTCTTCGAGTACGCGCCCGAAGGCGGCTGCGTGCTCGGCGCCTCGACGTGGGACGGCCGGCAGACCTTCGAGCCCGCGCGGGTCGTCACGCCGGCGAGCGTCACCTTGAGGCGCAGTCCACCGTAAGACGAGTGTCGACCTGCGTGACGTCGGCCACCGTCGCTGTGGCACAGTGCTCGGGTGTCCTTCGCGCAGCGCTTCTACGTCTTCCGGGTCGCCCTGCCGGCCGCCGTCGTGAACCTGGTCCTCAACGCGCTGGTGGGGCCGCTGGTCTACCCGCCGGGCCGCGACGTGCCGAGCCTGGGAGACGGCAGCGCGGGGCTCGATTGTCTCATGGGCGCCTTCCTCATCGGCTCGTGCAGTTGGCTGCTGGTGGTGGGCGCAGGCCAGGTCGAAGCGAAGGCCGGCCGGGTCGTGGGTGGTGATTCGAAAGCGCTGCGCCGGGCGATGCGACACCGGTGGCCCTCGGCCTTCGCGTTCGGGTGTGCCTGGGTCACCGTCGCCGGCGTGCCCGTGGTGCTGGCGCTCTCGACCTGGGCCGGGCCGACGGTGCCGCGCGCGGCGTTCCTGGCCGGCAAGGTGCTCTTCGCCGTGGTGGTGGGTGTACTGGCAGGGCTGACCGCTGCCTTCGCCGGTGCACGGTCCGAGCCCCCAGTGACCTTCTCGCCCCCGCCAACGCCGCAGGGCCTGGTCTTCCCCTTCGACGCCACCGACAAGGCGGGCCTGGCCATCACCGACGTGGCGCGCGGCTGCTCGGTGACGCCGACCTGGCGGCTGCAGGTCACGGGCAGGCTCGACCCCGTGCAGGTGCGGGCGGCGATGGAGGCGTGCGCGCGCCGCTTCCCGTCGCTGCGTCAGCAGGCCCAGCCGCTCGACGGAGTCGCACCGTACTGTCGGGAGCTGCGCTACGCCGAAGTGCCGGGCTTTCACGTGGACCAGGTGTTCTCGGTGGTCGACCTGCGTCAGACACCCGACCAGCTCGGCGCCGTGGAGCGCGAGCTGAAGAACCGGCCGCTCGACCTCTTCACCCAATTCCCCGTCACGCTGACCATGCTGCGCCTGGGCGACGAGCGGACCTGCCTGGCCTTTCGCCAGCACCACGCCATCGCCGACGGGCGAGCCTTCATCGGGCTGCTGACCGACTTCGCGACCTTCCTCGAGGCGGCGCGAACCGGGCGTGAGGTCGACCTGCCTGCCGTACCTCGACGAGGAGAAGCCGAGGCCCTCGGCGGCCCTCGCACGGCGTGGACCCTGGCGGGGCACGCGCTGCACCTGCGCAACGTCGCTCGGGCGCTGCTGCGGCCGACCGTGCCGTTGCTCCAGAACGTCGGCCTCGAGTACCGCGGAGAGAACGAGACGCTGCATTGGACCGTCGCGCCCGGCGAGTACGAGCGCTGGCAGGCCACGCGCAAGACGCTGGGCGTGAGCCTCAACTCGTGGCTCTGCGCCGCGTGGGCCGAGGCCAACCGGCGCTGGCACGCGGAGTCGGGGCTGCCCGTGGGGCGCACGCTGCTGACGATGCCAGTCGACCTGCGCCCGCGCGACCCCACCTTCGCCTCGTTCGCCAACCACCTGGGGTCGATGCCGGTGTGGTTGGAGCTGGGGCGCGAGCTCGGCGTGCCAGCGCTGGCGGCGAGCGTGCAGGCCCAGGTCGCGCTGCAGCGTGACGGGCAGCAGGCCCAGAAGCGGCAGCTCAGCCAGATGCAGGTGGTGGCGGCGCTGACGCTCGAAGAGATCCACCGCGCGGTCTACGAGCAGCCACGAGCGCTGACCAACCTCGACTTCTCGAACCTCATCTCGCTCGACTTCCCCGTGCTGGGAGGTGCGGGCTGGTCGGTGGACGAGGTGCTCATCACCACCCCGGTCTCTCCGCGAACCGGCGTGGTGCTCACCGTCATTCGCTACCGCGACCGGGTGACGTTCAACCTGAACTTCAAGGCGTCGGTGATCGACCGCGCGCAGGCGGAAGGACTGCTTGGGCATTTCCAGGTGGTGCTCGCCGGCTGAACAGACCTTGCGACACGGAGGAGTGGCACTTCAGTATCACTTCATGCGCACCGAACTCGTCACCGCCCTCAAGCGCAAGGCGACCCGCTTGCTGGCCGACGTCGAGCGTACGCGTCGTCCCATCGCCATCACCCAGCACGGCCTTCCGAGCGCGTACCTGGTCGACGTCGAGAGTTGGGAGGCCTTGCAGCGGCGGCTGGCGCTTTTCGAGGGCATCGCTCGCGGCGAGCGCGCGTATGAAGAGGGCCGAGTGCTCACCCACGCGCAGGCTCAAAAGAAGATGTCGCGATGGCTCAAGTAGTTTGGACTGACCCTTCGCTCAGCGACCTCGACGCCATCGCCGACTTCATCGCCCTCGAAGACCCTGAGGCTGCTCGGCGGCTGGTGGCCCGGGGCTTCCACCGCGTTGCCCAGCTCGCCGCGCACTCGCTGTCAGGCTCTGTGCCTCGCGAGTTGCGCGGCGGCCATTCCCGACAACTCATCGAGCCACCCTTGCGGGTGTTCTACCGCGTCGACGGCCGAAGCGCGGTCATCGTACACGTCGTGCGTCATGAGCGACGCCTCAAGCGCTCGAACCTGAAGCGCTGACCTGTTCGCCCCCGGCGCGGTTCGCTCGTGCCGCCTCCTCCGTGAGGCAGACAAACTGCCGTCTGCCTCACCCCTCCGGTGGCACATTTGCTATGCCCGCCCGATGCGTCGGTTCCTCTTCACGGCCGTGATCGCCACCTTCATCGTCTCGTGCGGCAGCGGCCTGAGCTGCGGTGGGTGTGCCGGCTTCACGCCCCTGCCCCAGGGCGCGTACCAGGGCCCCAAGCTCGAGAGCGCGGGCGCGGCGCGGCTCTCGGTCAACGGCTTCCAGTACTTGAACCAGAACTCGGCGCAGATTTTGAGCCTGTTCGCGGGCGACGCGGGCGTGCTCACCGTGCCCATTCCCTGCAGCATTCAGAACGTGAACCTGGGCGGCATTCCCGCCACCAAGCTGGCCATCGGCGACACGGGCACCGCAGGCTGCACCAGCAACGCCTGTGGGCGGCTCGACGGCGTGTGCGACGCGCGCGACGTGGGTCAGACCCTGAACATCGCCATCTCGAGCCTGACCTTCGCGCCGGCGTCGCCCGATATCGTCGAGGCCACCATCACCGCCACCATTCAGACCGGGTTGTTGCCGATGGCCGAGGTCTCGCCTTCGCTGCTGTGTCTGTTCAACGGCGGCGGCCGGGCGCAGTGCACGCTCGATCTCGACACCACTTCGCAGCCGCCGACGCAGAACGCGATCGACGTCAACATTCGCCTGGCCATCGACCAGCGGTGGGACAAGCTGCTGAGCCTGCAGGTCGCCAGCGTGGGTGGGTTCAGCGCCTGCTCGGGCGCGGCCACCAGCACCTGCCTCGACCCCAACGACATCGTCATCGCCAACGAGGGTGGGTGCGGGGCCTGCACGACCTTCAATTCCACGCTGGTGAAGTCGCTGATCGTCGGG
>CAIWFK010000119.1 GCA_903911905.1 uncultured Myxococcales bacterium | reverse complement strand
CTCGCTCGAGACCCGGCCGAAGCAGACCTTCGTGCGCTCGCAAATCACCCGCGACCTGAAGCGACTCGAGCACTCGGGCCGGCAACACGGCGTGACGCTCGAGGTGACGCCGGTGACCCAGGTCGACACCGCGAAGAAGAAGGTCGACATCACCTTCGAGCTCACGCCGAAGTCAGAGGGCGCCATCCACTTCTGAGGGCGAGAACCCTTCGCCCGACGTCGACCGCACCAGCTGCCCGCACGCCGCGGCGATTTCCCGACCGCGCGGCCAGCGCACCAGGCACAGCACGCCCTGGTCCACCACCCGCTGGTGGAAGCGGCGCACCTGCTCTTCCGACGGCGTGCGCAGCCCCGTGCCCGGGTACGGGTTGTAGGGAATCAGGTTCACCCGCGAAGGAATGCCCGCCAGCAGCTGCACCAGGCGGTCGGCGTCGTCATCGGTGTCGTTGAGCCCGCCGAAGAGCACGTACTCGACGAAGGTCTGCCGCTTCCCCTTGGTACGCACCGCGTCGGCGCGCAGCTCACCCAGCAGGCTGGCGATGGGCCAGGTCTTGTTCTGCGGCATCACCTGGGTGCGCACCTCGTCGGTGGTGGCGTTGAGCGAGAGCGCCAGCGAGGCCTTCGACTCGGCCAGGAAGCGCTGCAGCCCCGGCAGCACGCCCGAGGTCGACACGGTGACCGAGACCGCGCGCAACTGGGGCGCGGGGCTCTGGGTCAGCACGTTCACCGCGCGCAGCACCTCGTCGAGGTTGTCGAACGGCTCGCCCATGCCCATGAAGACCACGTTCGACGCGGGCGCCTCCACCGGCGCTTCGGCGCGGGCGACCATGAACTGGGCCACCATCTCTTCGGCCTTGAGCTGGCGAATGAAGCCCAGCTCCTTGGTGGCGCAGAACACGCACTTGCGGGTGCAGCCGGCCTGGCTCGAGATGCAGATGGTGCTGCGCCCCTTCGCCGGAATGCGCACCGTCTCGACCTGGGTGCCGGAAAAATCGAGCGCGTACTTGGTGGTGCCGTCGGGGCTCTCGAGTCGCTGGGCCACCGTGGGGAGCGTGAGCCCGGTGCGCGCGGCGAAGGGCTTCCACACCCGGTGGCTGACCTCGGGGATGGCCTCGGGCAGCGCGGCCGCGAGCGGGCGCTGGCTCCACAGCCACTTGAGCGCCTCGAGCGCGCGCGTACGACTGCCCAGCTCGTGTTCGAGCTCGTCGAGGGTCAGGCCGGGGAGGGCGCGGGACATCACCGCTGCTCCTCGCAGAGCGCTGGGTTCTGGTCAAATCACGTTGACTCGCGTGCCCAGGCTTTCCCTCACGCTGCTGGTGCTGGCTGCTGCCGACGTGTCGGTTCGGCTGCCCGACGTCTCGTTCACCGAGGGGACCGCGACGCGCCAGCTCGCGCGTGGCCGGCTCATCGCCGCGTCGGCCAGCGTGCACGCCTCGAGGGAAGCGGGCCTCGTGGAGACGGCGCTGACCCTGGTGTGGGACTCGGGTGAGGTGCGGTGGAAGGACGGCGGGCACTGGCGGCTCGAGCACGGCGTCGAGCTGACGCTGCTGCCCGCGGGGTGAGTCCGCTCACTTCGGCAGGTCGGCGACGATCTTCTCGGTGACGTCCCACAGCTTCTTCGCCAACGCGGCGTCGTCGCCATCGGCCCGCGACTTCGCCACGTTCGAATCGGCGAAGTACTTGCCCGAGACGTCGGCCAGCGACGGGTTGGTCGCCACGTAGACCTCGGTCGCCGCGCCCTGGGGAATGGTCTTGAGGAACAGGCCGCCGAAGGCCTTGAACACCACGTTCATCGCCGCGTTCATGTGCCGGCCGAGGTTGGTGCTGATGACGCCGGGGTGCACCGCGTTCGCCGTCTTCTTCGTGCCCGCGAAGCGCCGCGCCAGTTCCTTGGCGAAGAGCAGGTTCGCCAGCTTCGACTGCCCGTAGTTCTTCCAGTCGCCATACCTCTTGGCGCCCGAGAGGTTGTCGAACTGAATGCCTTCCTTGGGGGCCATGGTGTGCGCCGCGCTGCTGAGCATCACCACGCGGCCGGTGTCGGTCAGTTGCCCGAGCAGCCCGGTCACCAGCATGAAGTGGCCCACGTGGTTGGTGAAGAACTGCAGCTCGTAGCCGAAGGCCTGCTCGAGCTTCGGCAGCGCCATGATGCCGGCGTTGCAGATGATGCCGTCGAGCTTCAGGCCGTCGCGCTTCACCGTTTCCACGCAGGCGCGAACGCTCTTCGGGTCGCTCAGCTCACAGGCCAGGGGAATGGTGGTGCCGCCGAACGGCGTCAGCGCCGCCTTCGCCTTCTCGGCGGTGCGCGCCGTGCCGATGACCCGCGCGCCACGCAGCACCAGCACCCGACACGCTTCGTGGCCGAGGCCTGAATTGCAGCCGGTGACCAGGTAGGTCTTGCCCGCGAGCGACAGGCCTTCGGTGACGTCCTCGGCGGTCGACGCATACCCGAACCCGCTCGGGCCCTTCGAGGTGAACATGGCGTACAGCGACATGGGCGCTCCTTGGAATGAGAGACGCTCCAGTAGCAGGCCGCGCACGCCGGCGCCCGATCGTTGCGGTTTCTTCACAGATTCAGGCCAGGCCCTCGGCGAGTTCGTTGAGGTCGGCCTCGGCCAGGTCGGGCATGTTGGCCTTGATCTTCTCGAGCAGGTCGTCGTCCTTGGTGTACTCGAGCGAGCAGGCCGGGTGCAGGTAGCCGGGGCCGGTGGTCGAGAAGCTGCCGGTGTCGACCTCGCGCTCCACCGCCACCCGCAGCGTGCCCTTCTCGATGGCCTCGTCGCACGACATGCACTTCGAGCGACCGGTCGCCGCGCGCTCGACGTAGGGGAAGGCGGCCTTCGCCGCGCCCTTCGCGGCCTTCGGCGGCGCCGCCAGAATGGCGTCGAGCTTCTCGCGCTCGGGCACGGTGCCCGTGTAGCTGGCCAGCGCTTCCTTCACCTTCGCCGGCACCTTGCCCGCCGCGCACGCCAGGTGGTGCCAGAAGTAGCTGGTGCCGCCGTCGCTCGAGAAGGTGTTCACCGTCTCTTCGCCGAAGCGCAGCACGCCTTTGTCGATCTTCTCGCGGCAGGTGCGGCAGGTGGCGCGGTTCGACTTCGACTCCTCGATGACGTTGGCCATGGCGAACTCCCTCGTGCTCGAAGGTACCCCCGGCCCCGGCTGGTGGTGCAGGAAATTCGGTCGGCCGTCAGGGCAGCGTCACCTGGGTCCACACGTTGCGGCGCACCCGGTCGCCCAGCCCCAGTTGTCCCTGTTGGTTCGCGCCGGTGCACCACACCGAGCCCGAGGCGCGGCGCTGACAGGAATGAAAGCGACCGGTGGAAATGGTCGACAGCGGCCCTTCGAGCAGCGCGGTCGGTGTCGGGCGATCGACGTTGTCACCCAGCCCCAGTTGGCCTTCGACGTTGCGGCCCCAGCAGGTGCCCGCGCCGCTGAGCGAGAGCGCGCAGCCGTGGAACAGGTTGGCCTCGACCCGCTGCCAGTTCCCCGACAGGAAGCGCGTCGGCTGCAGGGTGGGCGTGGTCGACGACGCCAGGTCGCCCCAGCACCACAGCGAGCGGTCGCTCTTGAGCGCGCAGGTGTATTCCTGGTTCGCGTCGACGCTCGCCCAGTCGCGGTCGACCCCCACCTGCTGCGGTGCGCGCAGTTGCACGCCCGCGTCGACCGAGAGCCCCAGCATGGCCGCGGTGTTCCGACCCCAGCACCAGAGCGAGCCGTCGGTCTGCAGGCCGCAGGCGTGGCCCTGGCCCGTGGTGACGGCCGCCCAGCTCGCGTTGCCCACCACCGGCCCCGGCGAGAGGTGGTCGCTGGTCGAAAGCCCGTCGTCGAGCCCCAGTTGGCCTTCGAAGTTCGCCCCCCAGCACCAGAGCGAGGCGTCACGCAGCACCGCGCACGAGAAGCTCTGGCGGGACTGCACCATGGTCGCGCCCTGCGGCAGTGCCACGCGGGTGGGGTGTGGTGCGCGAGGTCGTGTCGCCCTGGCCCAGTTGGCCCGCGCCGTTGCCGCCCCAACACCACACCGAGCCCTCGGCCTTGAGGGCGCAGGTGTGGACCGTGCCCGCGCTGACCATCACCCAGGTCTGGTCGCTGCCCACCTGCACCGGGGCGAGCGCGTCGGTGGTGGTGCCGTCGCCGAGGCGGCCTTCGGCGTTGGTGCCCCAGCACCAGAGCGGGCCGCCGCGCACCAGGCAGGTGTGCTCGTCGGAAGCCGAGAGCGAGAATGCGCCGCTCGGCCCGGCGTCGAAGGCACCAGCGTCGGCGCCGCCGTCGGAGGCGGTGGTGAGCACTTCGAACGAAAAGACACAGGCCGTCGACGTGAGGAGGAGGAGCAGGGGGAGCCAGGGGCCTGGGGGGAGGGCAGGCCGGGTGGGGCGCGTGACGACCTCATCGCTCGGCGGTGAGTTCGCGGCAGACGAACGGAACCTCGAAGCCGTCACGGTGCGCGCTCCCCGCCGAAGGCCAGGCCCACCGCGCCGAACGCCGCGGGGCCGACCACTCCCAGCGCCGACTGCCCATCGGCCAGCGCGCTCAGGCCCAACACCGGAAAGGTGCCGCCCACGCTGGCTCGCACCTGGACTGCGCCCAGGGGCACGTCGAGCGCGAGGCCGGCGCGAAGTTCGAGCGCCGGGGCCCATCGCGGCGAGGCCAGGGCGCCCGCGTTGGCGCGGGCCGTGAGCGCGAGAGCAGACCCTCGCAGGCCACCCTCGACGTGGAGGCGGGCGTGCGCACCGTGAAGGAGCGTGAAGAGGCCCAGCGCCTGGCCCGAGATGGCCTGCAGGGAAAGCGTGCCCGCGCTCAGTTGCGCGGTGCGGGTGGTGGCGCCGCCCGCGGCCAGTTCGACCGCGAAGAGGTGCCACTGGCCGCGCACCGTCAGCGCGCCGCCCCAGAACACGCTGGCGCTCGAGGGGAACGCCGCGAGGTCGGCCTGGGCGCCCACGCTCCACCCCGAGTCCGGTGGTGCGGGCGGCGGCGTGGAGGGGGCGACGGCTTCGCGCACCAGGTCGCCCAGAATCAGCGCCAGCTCGAGCACGTCGCCTTCGGCATCACTGCCCAGCGCCACGTCGCGGCCCAGAATGCGGGTGCCGACCGTCACCTCCAACCGCGCGTTGCCGGTCGACCAACTGACCTGCGCGGTGACGGCGGGGCGGCCGCCGACCGCGCGGCAGGGGTCGAGGGAGAGCCGTCGGGCCTCGACCGCGAGCTCGGTCTCCATGGCGGCTTCGGCCTTCTCGGGCACGCCGAGCGGCACGAAGAGCAGAGCGCGCGAGGCGTCGTCGCAGCGTTCGGCGAGGCCCGCAGCGTGCGCCACGGGAGCGGCCACCACCAGCAGACTAGTGAGCGCAGAGCGAAGCGAGCGAGACCGCATACGTGCCCTGAGGGTAGCGCGAGAGGTAGCGACGCTTCGCGGCATTGCACGCAGCGACGTCGTGACGTTGTTCGTAGAGTTGGACCGTGCGGGCCAGTGCGTCTTCGGCGAACGCGGCGTTGGGGGCCACGGCCAGCGCGCGCTGCAGCGCGGTCAGCGAGGCCAGCGCGTCGTGGTCCACGTCCATCTCGAGGCGGCCAAGCTCGAAGCTGGCCAGCCCTGCGCGCGCGTCGTCGGGGAAGGTGCCGAGGAAGGTCTGCCACGCGGTCTTCGCCTCGTGCGAGCGGCCCGCCCGACGCGCCTCGAGCCCGGCGCGGAACAGCTCGTCGGCGGTGGGGCCGGTGGGCGCAGGCGGGGTGAGCGGCGCGTCGACGGGGTGAATCGGCGGGGCGGCGTTCGCGGGTTGCACGTGGCGGTGCGACGGGGTGGGGTGCGAGGGGCGGGGGGCGACCGGCTCCTTCGCCGGCGCGTCGACCGCGAGCAGCTCGGCGTCGGCCTCGTCCTCGAGCGGCTCGGCCGGAGGCGGGGCGGGCGGGGCCGCGCTGGCGTGCTCGACGGGCGGAGGCGGCAAGGCGCTGGCCCGCCACGACTGGCCGGCCGTCAACCGTCGCAGCTCGTCACCCGAGCGCACTTCGACGATGCCCTCTTCGACCGACACCAGCACACCGTCGCCCAGGTCTTCGACCACGAAGCGGGTGCCGACCACCCGCACGTCGACGCCGCGGGTCAGCACGTGGAACGAGCGGGCCTTGTTCTTGGTGACCGAGAAGCGCGCGCGCCCACCGGTGAGCGCCAGCCGGACCTCGTCGCTCTGGGCGTGCTCGAGCTGCACCTTCGCCAGCGGCTCGAGCGCCACGGTGCTGCGATCGGGCAGCGAGAGCTGCGCCGGGCCCGCGGCGAGCTGCCCTTCGACCAGCTCGAGGCTGGGCACGCGCGAGCGCAGCCCCAGCCCGACGCCCACGCCGAGAATGACGAGCAGCCCGGCGGCGAGCGCCATCACCTGAAAGCGGCGGCGCGACACCAGCGCCGACTGCGCGACGCGCGGAGCGGTGGCCTTCCACAGTTGGTCGACGCGCTCGTCCGACAGGTGCGGCGTGGGCTTGTCGTAGCCGCTCATGGCACGTCCTCCTGACTTCCCTGCTGCAGCAGCGCTTCGGCCGCGGTCAACCGGCGCTTCACGGTGGCCAGCGACAGCCCCATCTGCTCGGCGATTTCCTTCAGTTCCAACCCCTCGACCCGACGCAGCACCAGCGCGGTGCGCTCTTCGGGGGGCAGGGTCGCCAGCACCGCGTACACCTCGCGCAACTGGGCCTGCGCCTCGGGGTTCACGTTGCTGACCATGGCCTCGGGGTCGATCTGTTCGGCGCCGCGCAGGCCGATGCGGGTCAGCAGGTGCTTCCTGCGCAGCCGGGTCATGGCCAGCCGCACGATGATGGCCGACAGCCACGCCGCGAAGGCCTGGGGCTGCTCGAGCGTGTGCAGGTTGGTCAGCGCGTGCACCAGCGCGTCCTGCGCGAGGTCTTCGGGGTCTTCACCGGGAATCAGGCGCCACGACTGGCCGACCGCCATGCGCACGTAGCGCTTGAAGAGCGCTTCCTGGGCCCAGGTCTGCCCTTCGCGCGCCGCGTTGACGAGCGCGCCATCGGGCATGTCGCTCGACTGGCGAAAGAGCTGTCGCACGTTGTCGGCCACGGCGGCGAGTTTCACACGATCTCCGACAAACTCCCGAAGGGGAATCATCTTCAGGACGCAGCGCCCCACGCCCACGGCTCAAGCGCTGCCCACGAAAGCGAACAGCCCCAGTGGTTCAAGGTGGTTGTTGGTGGGCAAGGGCCCGGGCCGGGGCGGCCTTCCCCAGTGCGCCACGAGGTTTCGGGGCCGTGAGCCGTCGTGACAAGCTGCTTCGTCTTGAATCACATGCGAGCGGCAATCATCGCGTTGGTGGTGACGACCTGGTTCGGCTGCACCGGCTCGATCGTCGGCGGTTCGATGCCCTCCACCGGGAGTGGCGGCTCGGGCGCAGGAACCGGTGGCGGCTCGGGCACCGGCGGTTCGGGCAACACCTGGTCGCTGCAGCAGTTCACCTGTGACGCGACCCAGACGCCCCCCGAGCTGCCGATGCGCCGGCTCTCGCGCGCGCAGTTCCTCAACGCGTACACCGCGATGGTCAACGAGAGCGGCCTGTCGAGTGGCGAGGCAACCACCGTGCTGGGCGCGCTGGCGGGCGACCTCGCGCTGGTGCCGAACGACGCGGTGGTGGGCATTCCCGGCGAGAAGCGCGGCGGCTTCACCCGGCTCGACCAGACCATTCAGCAGGCGCAGGTCGACGCGGCGTACACCCTGGGGAATCACCTGGGCGCGCAGTTGACCAGCAGCACCGCGCGGCTGACCGCGGTGGTGGGCGCCTGCGCGACGAACTCGTCGACGTCGGACGACGCGGCGTGCCTGACCGGCTTCATCAACCGCTTCGGTCGACTGGCGCTGCGTCGCCCGGTGACGGCCGACGAGCTGACCTTCGTCTCGCAAGTGGCGGGCACCACGCCGGTCGACCCCGCGGCCCTGGCCGACGTCATCGCGCTGCTGACCAACATGCCGCAGTTCCTCTACCACGTCGAAGAGGGTGACCCGACGGCCTCGGCGCCCTCGCCGCTCGATGCGTGGGCGCTGGCCAACCGCTTGTCGTTCCACTTCTGGCAGTCGCCTCCCGATGCCGCCTTGCGCGCGGCGGCCGACGACGGCTCGCTGCTCACGCCCTCGGTGTACCAGGCCCAGGTGCAGCGCTTGTTCGCCGACGCCCGCACCGAGGGGGCGCTGCGCACCTTCTTCCACGAGTGGTTCCGGCTGGACGAGCTGACGCCGCTCAACGTGGCCGAGGGCACGCCGGTGTTCGACGCCTTCGCTGGCAGCGACAAGCCGGCCGCCGACCTGAACCAGGTGATGCAGGTCGAGGTGGAAGACGCGGTGGTCTCGGTCACCCGCACCCACGGGTCGGTCGGCGAGCTGCTGACCAACCGCAAGCAGTTCGCCCGCCGCGCGGACCTGGCGAAGCTGTACGGCGCGCAGCCGTGGGACGGCGTGTCGGCGCCCGTCGACCTGCCCGAGCCCGAGCGCGCGGGCCTGCTCACGCGCGGCGCGTTCCTCTCGAATGCGTCGGGCAGCACGCGGCCGGTGATGAAGGGCCTGAAGATTCGCAATGCGCTGCTGTGCCAGAAGATTCCCCCGCCGCCGGCCAACGTGAACGCCACGCCGCCCACGCTGCAGCCCGACCTCACCACCCGCGAGGTGGTCGAGCACCTCACCCAACAGCCCGGCACGGCGTGCCTGGGGTGCCACGGCCCGCTGCTCAACCCGCTGGGGTTCGTGACCGAGAACTTCGACGCGCTGGGTCGGCACCGCACCGAGCAGACGCTCTACGCGGCCGACGGTACGGTGACGCTGTCCAAGCCGGTCGACACCTCGGTGATTCCCAACGTGTCGGGGGTCGAGACGCCCATCGCCGACGCGCGAGACCTGACGACGATTCTGGCCAGCTCGGGCGAGTTCCAGACCTGCTTCGCGCGCCAGTACTTCCGCTTCACCTTCGACCGCATCGAAGACGACGTGAAGGACGGGTGCGCGCTGAGCAACCTGCAGCAGTCGGCGCTCTCGCCAGGCGCGCTGGCCGACGTGTTGATGAGCGCCGCGCTGAGGGACGAGTTCAAGCGGAGGGACCTGCGATGACGTTCTCACGGCGGTTCGTACTCAAGGGGCTGGGCGCGACCGTGGCGCTGCCCATGCTGCCTTCCCTGCTCACCGCCAGTGAGGCGCGCGCGCAGGCCGCCACCCCGCTGCCCTGCTTCGTGTCGTTCTCGACCAACCACGGCGGCGCGTGGGCCTCGAACATGTTCCCCGGGGCGCCCTCGACCGGCGTGCAGACCCAGACCTACGCGGGGCGCGGCATCAAGCGCTGGCCGCTGGCGGCGACGCGCGCCAACGGGGTGGCGACCATCAGCCCCATTCTGTCGGCGGCCGACACGAAGCTGACGCCCGCGCTGCTGGCCAAGATGTTCACCGTGCAGGGCGTCGACGTGCCGTTCTACCTGGCGCACAACACCGGTGGCGCGCTGGGCAACTACGCGCGCAACGACGGCAACGGCTCGGACGGCACGCTGGCGCAGACCAACGCGCAGCGGCGCACCATCGATCAGATCATGGCCTGGTCGAATTCGTTCTACCCGGACCTGGCGTCGGTGCGGCAGCGGGTGATGATCACCGCCAACCGCGCGTCGTACAACTACGCCAACCCGGCGACCCAGAGCGGTGCCATTCAGGAAGTCACCGGGCTCGACACGCCCAACCAGCTCTTCGACGCGCTCTTTCCCCAGACGGGCGCGGCGCCCCGGGCGCCCATCGTCGACAAGGTGCTCGCCAGCTACCAGCGCCTGCGCGCCAGCCCCCGGCTGTCGGCGGCAGACAAGATTCGCCTCGACGACCACATGCAGCGCCTGGCCGAGGTGCAGCGGCGGTTCAACACCACCATCTCGTGCGGCACGGTCACCCGGCCGGGCAGCCCGTACATGGCGAAGTCGCTGGGCGACGTGATGTACGGCGCGGCCACCGCACTCGACCCGGTGGCGCACGCCCAGTACGAGCAGGCGATCAACGACGTGATCGTGCTGGCCTTCAGTTGCGGCGTCTCGCGCATCGCGGTCAACCGCATCGACCTCGACTTCAGCAATTACGCGGGCGACTGGCACCAGGAGGTCGCGCACACCTGCGAGACCGACGCCGCCAAGCAGGCCGTCATCAGCGCCTCGTACCAGAAGGTGTTCGAGAACGTGGTGCTCGACCTGGCCAGCAAGCTCGACGCGGTCAGCACCGGTACCGGCACCACGCTGCTCGACAATTCGATGGTCGCCTGGACGCAGGAATGCGGCAACATCACCCACAGCTCGAACTCGGTGCCGGTCATCGGCTTCGGCGGCGCGGCGG
>CAIWFK010000118.1 GCA_903911905.1 uncultured Myxococcales bacterium | reverse complement strand
TCGACGACATGATCAGCACCGGCGGTACGCTGGTCGCCGCAGTGCAGACCGTGTTGGCCGCCGGTGCGCTCGCTCCGGTGACCGTGGTGGCCTCGCACGGGCTGTTCGTGGGCCCGGCGTCAGCGCGCTTGTCGGCGTTGCCGCTGGCGCGCGTGGTGGTGTCGGACTCGTTGCCGCTGCCGAAGACGGTGGGCTTTCCCCTCGAGCGCGTGCGGTCGGCGCCGGCGTTGGCCACGGTGGTGGCGCGGCTCATCAGTTGAAGGGGTCCCACCGGCGGTGCGGGGCCGTGCGAGCGAGCCCCACCGGCGGTGCGCCCGCGACTTCACGCGCGCCGGCGGCGCAGCACCAGCGACGCGAGCACCGGCAGCACGCCCGAGCCGACGCTGCACCCGAAGGCCGGGCCGTATTCCACGCAATGCTCGCCGACGTGCGAAGCGTCACCGGCATCGAGGCCGCCGTCATCGGCGAGCGCCACCTCGCACGAACACGCCTGGCCCGCGTCGACGCCGGCCTCGGTCCCTGCGTCGGCGAGGTCGCTTTCCCAGCGAACGCAGACCAGCGGCACCTCGCCTGTGCCACTGCCCGCGTGGAAGTCGTGGCCGAAATGGTGATGGTGTGCGAGCGCCACCGAGGGAAGGGCGACCACCAGCAAGAGCAGCATCGAGCGCATGACCATGAGTTGTCGGAGCGCGCTGCGACGATCCACCGGGGCAGCCGGTGACGAAGAGGGTGCTGATTTCATTCACCTTCGCCTCCAGAACTGCCCGCCCGGTGGTAGAGAGCAGGCCCATGAATCATCTGATTCCCGCTCGGCAGGGTCGACCCGACAAGGACGTCATCTTCGCGCTCAACGGCGAGGCCACGAAGCGCCGCGCTGCCGGTGAGTCGATCATCAACGGCACCATCGGTTCGCTGATGAACGACGACGGCTCGCTGTCGATTCTCGACACCGTGACCCGCACGCTCAAGGAAGTGCCGCGCGGTGAGTGGGCGGCCTACGCGCCGATTCCCGGCACCCCCGACTTCCTCGAGGCCGTGCTCGCCGACACCTTCTCGACCCAGCCGCAGCTCAAGGCCGCAGCCACCGCGGTCGCCACGCCCGGAGGCACCGGCGCGCTCCGCCACGCGTTGATGAACTACCTCGAGGCCGGCCAGGCGCTGCTGACGCCCTCGTTCTACTGGGGCCCGTACCAGACGCTCTGCGACGAGCACGAGCGCAAGCTCGACACGTTCAACATGTTCGCGGCCGACGGCGCGCTCGACGTGGCGGCGCTCGACGCGAAGCTGACCGCGCAGCTCGCGAGCCAGGGGCGGGTGCTGCTGTTCCTCAACGACCCGTGCAACAACCCCACCGGCTATTCCATGACCCGTGCGGAATGGCAGGCGGTGGTCAAGACGTTGCTGGCGCACGCCGACCGCCCCGTCACGCTGTTGGTCGACATGGCCTACTGGCTGTACGCCGGCGCGGGCGACGTGCGCGGCTTCCTGGCCGAGCTCACGCCGCTGTTGGGCAAGGTGGGCCTGCTCTTCGCCTGGAGCGGCAGCAAGTCGTACACGCACTACGGCCTGCGCGTGGGCGCGCTCATCGCCTGCGAGCCCGATGCGACGGTGCGCGGCCAGACCCAGGCGGCGCTGGCGTACGCCTGTCGCGGCACCTGGTCGAACTGCGTGCGGGGCGGCCTGTGGGCGGTGACTCGCCTCTTGACCACGCCACGCTGCGCCAGGCCTGCGATGCCGAGCGCGACGCGCTCAAGCAGTTGCTGCAGGACCGGGTGAAGGCCTTCAACGCCGCGGCGCAGCCCAGGCACCTGAAGTACCCGCGTTACGAGGGCGGCTTCTTCGTGACCGTGTTCCACCCCGACGCCGAAGGGCAGGCGCAGCGCATGAAGGAAAAGGGCGTCTACGTGGTGCCGCAGAAGGGCGCCCTGCGGGTCGCGCTCTGCAGCGTCGCCGCCAAAGACGTGCTGCGCCTGGTCGACGCGCTGGCCATGGGGTGAGTGGTGGAACCCGGTCGCGGCTGACCCCCGGCGCTCGTCGGGATCCCAGGGGGCTCGGGCTGGCACATGCCGTGAACAGCCTTCGCCGATGGAGTTGGACCCCGGGCTGGTACATCGGCTGATCACTGGTGCCAGGCGGCCGCTGGTGCTGCTCGATGGCGCGCTGCGTCCACTCGAGTCGAACGCCGCCGCCGCGAGGCTGGTCGACCTGGCCGACCCCGTGCGGGTGTTCGGCTTGAGCGTCGAAGAGCAGGGCCCCCGAGACGTGCACGTCGAGCACGCGGGTACCCGGCGGGTGCTCCGCGGCACCCTGACACCCTTCGAACGGTGCTGGCTGCTCGAGTTCGAAGACGTGACCGCGGCCCACGACAAGGACCAGCAGGGGCAGCGCCTGCGACGCCAGCTCGAGGCGCTCAGCGAACTGACCCGCGTCACCGCGCTGCTCGAAGAAGGCTTCGCGCCCTTCGCCGGCCGAGCCTGCGAGGTCATCGCCCACGCCCTCGAGATCGACTCGGTCGACCTGTGGCTGCTCGACGTCGACTCCGAGGTCTTCGAGGAGCAGGGGCTCGAAATGCGCCACGCCGCGTCTTCTGGTGGCCAGGCCCACGGCCGCCGCATTCGTGCCACATTGCATCCCGCGCAGACAGCCCGTCAGCGCGACAATCACGCCAAAGAACCCACCCTTGAAGACCCCCAATAGAAATGCGG
>CAIWFK010000117.1 GCA_903911905.1 uncultured Myxococcales bacterium | reverse complement strand
GGGCATGGAAGACGAGGGCGAGGCGGCGACTGGCATCAACCCCATGCCTGCGCTCCAGCAGCGGCCGGCCGCGCCCCCTGCGGCGGCTCCGCCCCGGGCGGCGTCGCCGACCCGGCCTCCGGTCTCGGTCACCGCGCCCCTGCCGCAGAAGATCGCCCCGCCGCGCGACGAGCGCACGGTGGTGATGACCCCGGCCCAGGCGGCGGCGCAGAGTGCGCAGAAGCCGGCCGACGAAGAGGCCGACTTCACGTCGATCATCGACGGGCTGGGGGACTAGTCAGGCGAGCTCCGCGCGCCACGAGGGCCGACGGGTTTCAGACCAGGTGACGGGCCTGGCTCACCACGTCGCGCAGCCGAATGCTGGCGAGGGCGCGCGCGAACCGGTGCTGGCGGTCGGGGTCGCGGTCGGCCTTGAGCTGCTCGGCGAGGGCATGGGCGAAGACCCAGGCCACCAGCAGCAGCAACCCGCCGGGTACCACCATCACCGTTGCGACCAACGCGACACGAAACATGACGACCTGACCCCTGACCTTTCCCACAGGTGAAGATGCACCAGCCGTGCCCTGGTTTCGGGCACCTGCACCCGCCGTCGTTTCGACCGGTTGCGCCAGGTCATCGAGGGTCGTGACGGACCGGGGGCGTTCGACCTGACACGCGTGTCGCGACGGGGCCGCGGAAAAACCATGCTAGGAGCCGCAGCCATGGCGACGTTTCAGTCGGTCGATCAGGCGGGCGAGGCGCTGACCCAGGTCGGCTACCTGCCCTCGAAGGAAATCTCGACCTCGGCCTTCTTGATGGACCGGCTGGAAAAGCCGATTCTGATCGAAGGCCCGGCCGGAGTCGGCAAGACCGAGTTCGCCCAGGCCCTGGCCACGGCGCTCGGTCGCGACCTCATTCGGCTGCAGTGCTACGAGGGGCTCGACGAGAGCAAGGCGCTCTACGAGTGGGAATACGCCAAGCAACTGCTCTACACCCAGTTGCTCCGCGACAAGATCGGCGAGCTGATGGCCGGCGCGAAGTCGGTCAACGAGGCTGCCGATCGCGTGGCCGCCAGCGACGCGGTCTTCTTTTCCGAGCGCTTCCTCTTGCCCCGCCCCGTCTTGAGGGCGCTGACCAACCAGACGCCGGCGGTGCTGCTGATCGACGAAATCGACAAGGCCGACCCCGAGTTCGAGGCCTTCCTGCTCGAGGTGCTGGCCGAGAACGCCGTCACCATTCCCGAGCTCGGCACCATCAAGGCCAGGCACGTGCCGCGGGTGGTGCTGACCTCGAACAACGCGCGTGAGCTGTCCGACGCGCTCAAGCGGCGCTGCCTGCACTTGTTCATCGACTTCCCCACGAAGGAGCGCGAGCTGGCCATCGTCCGCTCGCGGCTGCCCGAGGCCACCGAGCAGCTGGCGCGCCAGGTGGTGGCGGCGGTCAGTAAGCTGCGCACCATGGAGCTGAAGAAAGCGCCGTCGATTTCCGAGACCCTCGACTGGGTGCAGGCCCTGGCGCTGCTCAACGCCGACACCCTCTCGCCCCAGTTGGTGGCGCAGACGCTCAACCTGGTGCTCAAGCACGAGAGCGACGTCGAGAAGGTCAAGCCCCAGCTTTCCACGTTGGTGACGTGACGCCCGCGCGCGCAGTGGCCGGGGTCGATGGGGCGCCCGGGGGCTGGGTGGTGGTGCGCCGAATTCCAGGTCGCCCGTTGATGGTCGACCTGGTGCGCGACTTCGCGGCGGTGCTCGAGCGGTGTGAAGATTCGGTCTGCATCGCGCTCGACGTGCCCATCGGCCTGCCCGACGTGGCGAGCAAGGGCGGTCGCCCGGCTGACGCGCAGGCCAGCGAGCGGCTGGGCAAGCGGCGCTCGAGCATCTTCTCGGCGCCCTCGCGTGCCGCGCTGGAAGGCTTTCGCCAGGGCCTGGGCTTCGGCGAGGTCTCGGCGCTCAACGGCGAGGTGGGGCTGACGCTGCAGGCCTTCAACCTGCTCAAGAAGATCGACGAGGTCGACCGGCTGATGACGCCGGCGCTCCAGGCGCGGGTGCGCGAGGTGCACCCCGAGACGGCCTTCGCGCTGGCGGCGGGCGAGCCGCTCACCCATTCCAAGCAGACCGGCAAGGGGCTGGCCGAGCGACGCAAGGTGCTCGAGGCGGTGGGCTTCGAGGTGCGCAACCAGCCGAAGCTGAAGGCCGACGACGTGCTCGACGCAGCCATCGCCTGCTGGAGCGCCGACCGGCTGGTGCGCGGCACGGCGCTGGTGCTCGGTGGCGAGCCCGACTCGCGCGGCCTGAAGATGGAAATCTGCGCCTGAAGCGCTACTCGGCCTTCTCGGGTTCCGGCGCCTTCTCGACCTTGTCGAACCAGCCCTTGTAGCCGATCTTCACCGAGTCGTTGGTGAACGACTCACCGCGCTTCTTGTCGACGACGAACCACTTCCCGTCCTTCTTGCCGACCAGGTAGGTGGCCTTCTCGCCCTCGGCGAGCCCCTTCTCTTCGACCTGGAAGTTGTCTTCGCTGGTCTCGACGAAGATGGTGCCGCCGGGCCCCTGCGAGGCGGCGCCCAGCTTGTAGTCCTTGAGCCACGAGTCGACCTTCTCGTGGAACCAGGGCGCCATGGGGTGATCTTCCTTGCCCAGGCGCTTCTTGCGCTCGGCGATGGCCTCGAGCGTCTTCGGGTGGAGGAACTTCTTCGCCTCGGCCCACTTCTTGGCCTTGACCGCAGTGAGGTACCTGTTGACCAGCTCTCGCGCTTCCTTCGACTCGGGGGTGTTGGCGTCGACGGCGGCCGCCTGCGTGGCACCGGCCGGGCCCTCGGTGCCCTGGGCGAACGCGGTCAGGCTGCAAGCGAGGGCGGCGACGGCGGCGAGGCGGGACATGGCGGCTCCTTCGAGGGGCAAGACGACCCGTTCGACTTACCACGCGGCGATTTATTTTCATCGGCGGTGGCATAGGCTGCGCGCGTGGCGAACATTCTCATCGTCGACGACGACCGTTCTACGCAGCGCGTGCTGGCCGACGCGCTGTCGAAGCTGGGCTTCACCGTGACCGTCGAGCGCGACGGTGAATGGGCGGTGAAGACCTTCGAGAAGAAGGGCTTCGACGCGGTGCTGCTCGACCTGCTCCTGCCGGGGCTCAACGGCTACGAAGTCGCAAGGCAGTTGCGCGAGAGCGTGCGGGGTCGCAAGACGCCCATCATCATGATCAGCGGCGTGTACAAGAACGCCATTCACCAGCGCGAAGCGGTGCACAAACACGGGGCCTTCGCCTTCCTCGAGAAGCCCATCGACCTGAAGCACCTCGAGGCCACGCTCAAGGACGCGCTGGGCGACCGGTTCCCCGCGCCCGAGCCGGTCAAGCCGCCGCAGCCCCCGCCTCCGCCGCTGGAAGAAGACGACGTCACCGGCGAGTTCATGGCCGACGATCAGCAGCGCGAAGAGGTGCAGGCCGTCGAGCAGCAGGCCCGCCAGGTCAAGGCTGCGCCCAGCGCCCAGACCGCGTCGGGCGACTTCTCGCGCAAGCCCTTCGCCGAGGTGCTGGCCGAGATCTACCGCTGGCGCGCCACCGGAGCGCTGCGCATCTGGCGGCAGAAGGTGAAGAAGATCGTCTATTTCCGCGACGGCACGCCCCAACTGGTGAAGTCGAACCTGCTGGTCGAATGCCTGGGCCGGGTGCTGGTGCGCGAGAAGATGATCAGCGAGGCCGAGTGCGAAGAGTCACTCAAGCGCATGAAGTCGACCAAGCGCATGCAGGGCACGGTGCTGATCGAAATGGGCTGCATCAGCCCGCACAACCTGCAGCACGGTCTGCTGACCCAGATGCAGGAAAAGCTGTACGACGCCTTTCGCTGGGACACCGGCGAGTACCAGTTCACGCCCCGCGTCTCGCCGCCGCCCGAACCGCTGACCCTGGGCATGACCTGCGCGCAGTTGATTCACGAAGGCGTGCGCCGGGCCTACGACGCGAAGCGGCTGGCGCGGGTGCTCAAGGGCATCGACGGGCTCTACGTGCACCCCAGCGACGAGCCGCTCTACGCCCTGCAGGACGCGGGGCTGGGTGAGGAAGAGAAGGAACTGCTGCAGATGGCCGACGGCCACAAGACGGTGGCCACCCTGCGCGCGCTCGAGCTGTTGCCCGCGCTCGAGACCGATCGGCTGATCTACGCCATGAAGTGCGCGCAGATGATCGAGCTGCGTGACAGCCCGTCGGAAGGTCGGCCGCGGGTGTCGTTCGCGGAAATCGCCGCCGCCAGCCGGGCCGACAGCCTGCCACCTCCCCTGCCCCAGACCGCTTCGCTGCCGCCGCCCCTGCCGCCGCCGCTGCCGAAGTCGGTCGCCCCGGCTGCGGCCCCATCGCTGCTCGAGCTGCCCTGGAAGGACGCGGGGCTCGCCCAGCCGGTGGCCGCGGCCCTCGCGCCCCCGCCCCCGCCGCCCGCCAGCCCGCCGCGTGGGGAAGAGCCGGTGGTGGCCAGGCCCGCCGGCTCGCTGTTGCCCGAGCTGTCGGAAGTGGTGAGCCTGAAGAACCTCTCGAACGAAGAGAGCGTCTCGCGAGAGCGGCTGGCCGCGAAGGTCAGCGCCATGCGCCGGTTGGACTACTTCGAGATTCTGGGCGTCAAGCAGACCGCGACCCGCGAAGACATCAAGCGCTCGTACTTCACGCTGGCGCGCGAGTTCCACCCCGACCGGCACTTCCAGTCGGCCTCGGGCGAGCTGCGGCAACTGGCGCAGGAAATCTACGATCTCATTTCCATCGCCCACGACACGCTGACCGACCCCATGGAACGGCAGCGGTACGTGGCCGAGCTGGCCCAGGGCGTCAAGCGCGAGCAGAACGAAGACGTGGGGCGCATTCTGGCCGCCGAAGGCAAGTTCCAGCGTGGCGAGGAATTGATGCGCCAGCGCCAGTACGCGCAGGCCTCGCAGTCATTCACCGAAGCCATCGCCCTCTACGCCGAAGAAGGTGAGTTCCACGCGTGGCTGGGGTGGAGCCTCTTCCAGGCCGACCCGTCGCGGGCCGAAGACGCGCTGCGGTCGATCGAGCAGGCCATTTCGCTCAACCCGCGGCTCGACAAGAGCTACCTGTTCCTGGGCTACATTCACAAGGCGAATGGCCGGCCCGACAAGGCCGAGAAGCAGTTCGAGAAGGCCATTCAGACCAACCCGGACTGCACCGAGGCGCTGCGCGAGCTGCGACTGCTGGGCCGCGCGAGGAAGTAGTGCGGCTCACCGAGCGGTTCGAGATCACCAGGCCCCTCGAGCAGCTGGAGCTCGAGCTGGTGCGCGCGTCGATCGCCCAGCCCGGGCTGGTCGACCCCCACGAAGAAGCCGTGCTGCGCACCGCCCTGTCGCTGGCCCGCCTGTACAAGGTGCGCGAGGGCCGGGCCGACGTGGGGGTGGGCGCGTGGCTCGAGCCCTTTCGGGTCGAGATCGAACGACGGCTGACCTCGGCGCTGCTGCCCGACAAGGGCCCGATTCGGCGCGAGGCCCTGCTGCCGCACCTGCGCGAGCTCAAGGAGCGCACGGTCAACACCCGCGATCAGCTGATCAAACGGTTCGAGAACCGCATCTCGCCCGAGGCCATCGACCGCGAATTGCGTCACAAGGCGCTGGTGCTGGTGATGGGCGGCGGTGGCGGCACGGCCTACCCGTACCTGGGCGTGATGAGCCTGCTCGACGAGTACGGGCTGGTGCCCCGGCTGCTGGTCGGCACGTCCATGGGCAGCATTCTGGCGCTCTTCCGCTCGCGCATGCCGCGCTTCGAGCAGGAAGCCATCGCCAACATCGTGCGCTCGCTCTCGTGGCGAAAGCTGTTCCGCGCGGTGTCGACCGAGAACCGCTACGGCCTGCCGGCGGCCTTGCGGCTGTACCTGCGCAGCGGCATCGGGCGGTGGTTCGGGGTCGATGCCCACGGCGGCTCCGGGCCCAGCCTGAAGGACCTGCCCATTCCCACCATCGTGGCGGTCAGCGGCATTCGCCGGGGGAAGCTGCCCCACCCGCTCGAGTTCTACGAGCGGTTGATCGCCTCGCCCCGCGCGCTGCTCAACCCCCTGCTCTTGCCGCGCTGGGTGGCGGCGCTGGCCGAACTGGTGGCAGTGCCGGGCGTGATGACCCGGGTGCACCTGGGGCTCGACGACGAGTACGGCAGCTTCGACGCGCTCGACGCGGCGGGCTTCTCGAGCGCGCTGCCCGGCATCATTCACTACGACGTGCTGCGCGACGACCCGCGCATGCACCAGATGCTGCAGGGCCTGTTCGAGGCCCGGGGCATCTTCCGGCTGATCGACGGCGGGCTGGTCGACAACGTACCGGCCAAGGCCGCCTGGCGCGCGGTTCACAAGGGGCAGATCGGCACGCGCAACGCCTTCATTCTCGCGCTCAACGGGTTCTCCCCCAAGCTGAGCACCCCGCTGTGGCTGGTGCTGCAGCAGTTGGCCGAGCTGGGGGTGGCGCGCAACCGGCCCTGGGCCCACGTGATGCACGACTTCAAGCGCACCCTGGGGCCGCTGGTGATCGTGCCCACGGTCGATCAGATGCTCGACGCCTTCGCCATCGGCCGCGACGCCATGGCCTGGCAAATGCCGCTCATCGCCCGCATGTTGGCGCCGCTCCCCCGGCTCTGAGGGAGCGGCCCGCCGACCGCTACTCGGTCTTTTCGATGACCTCGACCTGGAGCTGGCGGTTGGGTCGGGCGAGGCCCTTGATGAGGTAGAACTCCTTCGGCTCGCCACCGGTGTAGCTGCGCGCGGCCTGCATGGTGCGCTCCTGCCTGGTGCCGCGCTTGACGTACATGCGCATCGGCAGCCCGCCCGAGTCGATGCCCTGGGGCCCGACCACCTGGAAGGCCTGCCACGCCGCTTCCTTCAGGTCGTCGAGGTGGTACTGGTTGTCGCTGTCCTTGATCACCACGCGCAGCGAGACGCGCTGGCCAGCCAGCGCTTCCCACGAGCCGGCGTTCTTCGCCACGTCCCAGGTGGTGTCGGCGTAGTCGAACTTCTCTTCCGCGCGCGTCACGCCCTCGAACTTCACCGGCAGGCTCTTCGCGCGCGCGCCCTGGGTGACCTTGGGGTTCTTCGGGAAGAGCGCGATCGCCGACTTCCAGTCGTAGGCGGGAGCGAAGCCGCTGCCCGGCTGGCTGCCGGTGGCGATCACGTTCTGGCCCAGCATTTCCCGCAACTGGTTCCAGTCGTCCATCTTCACCTTGCCGGGCACCGGGGCGACGCGGCTGACGTACACGTCGAACCAGGCCTTCTCGAGCGGCACCGCCGAGACCGCCAGCACGTTGCCCGAGAGCTTCTTGAACTTGAGGTCGGCCAGGGTCGACCATTCCCGGTCGTCCACCGCCACCCAGTCGCCCACGCGCTGTACGTTCGACCAGAGGTTCTTCGAGAACGAGTTGCGGGTCAGCTCGACGAACTTGGCCTCGGTGGCCATGCGAATGGCGTCGTTGTCGGCGAACTCGAGAATGTTGTTGTCGATGATCGCCTCGCTGCTGCCCTCGAGGCCGATCAGGTAGCCGTTGGCGCCGTGCCCCTGGCCGAAGTGAATGGGGTCCCAGCTGAACATGATGGTGTTCGAGCGGATGACGGTGACCCCGCCGAAGCCGTGCTCGACGCGAATGCCGCGGAGGCGTGGTTGATGATGATGTTGTTCTCGATGGTGATGCCCCCGCCGACCCGCAGCGCGCCCTCGTCACCGTTGAGGAAGACGTTGTTGCGAATGATGCAGCCGGGCTTCGAGAACCAGATGTGCTCGCGCTTGTCGGTGGAGTCCGAATAGTTCAGGTCGCCCGACGCGACGTAGAGGTTGTTGAGCTTCTTGTCGAAGACGAAGCCATCGACGATGGCCCCCGAATGGTCGCCCGCGCCCTCGATGGTGTACCCGTCGCGGCTGCCGCCCTTGAAGTCGGCCGGGGTGTACAGGCGCGTGGGGTGCTTCCACGGGTTGCGCTCGGTGAAGTCCTTGTCGTAGCCGCCGAGCAGGGCGATCGACGAGGTGTCGATCTTCCACTTGCCGGTCTTGAGCTTGCCGAAATACTCGCCTTCGGCCACGTGCACGGTGTCGCCGGCCTCGACCCTCTCGAGCGCCTGCCAGGGGTCCTTGAAGGGCTTGTCCTTCGAGCCGTCGCCGCCCGTGGCGCCCATGCGCACGAACCAGTCGCGGCCCGTGACCCGAACGGCCTCGCCGCCACCGCCGCCGTCGTTGGGCTCGATGGTGTCGATGAAGAAGCCCGCCTTCGGCAGGCTGTTCATCTTGTAGGCCACGCCCCGCGCGACGAAGGTCTTCTTCGGCGCGCCCTGCCCCGAATACCAGCCCGCGTTGTCGTCGACGAAGCGCTGCGCCGAGCTGCCGCGCTTGTAGAAGAGCGTGAGGGTCTCGTGGTCGCCGGTGGTGACGTAGCCGGTCGCGCCGTCGTGCTCATCCTTCTTCATGGTCGAGGGCAGCCCGCTGACGTTGGCGCCGTTGGTGCCGATGGCCACCACGATCTCGAGCGCCTTGCCGTCGACCGAAGCGGGGTTCTTGACCCAACTGGCCACCTCGCTCTTCACGTAGCTGCGCGCGGGGCCCGAATCACCGCCGCCCTGAAGCTTGACCTCGAGCTTCGCCCGGTGCGCGCCCTGCTTCGCCTTGACCGCCAGCAGCTTCATGGCCTTGTCGAGATCGTACGCGGGGCACACGCCGCTAGCCGCCGCGCCGCCCGAGCCGATCAGGTTCAAGCCCAGCAGCTGCCGCACCTGGTTCAGGTCGTTCATCTCGACCTTGCCGGGCTTCTGGGCGGTGCGCTTGCTGAAGCCGTCGAGCCACTTCGGGTCGAGCTCGAAGCCGGGGTTCTTCACTTCGTTGCCGTCGAAAGCCTTGAGGCCGAGCTCTTCGAACTGGTCCAGGCCCTTGTCGTCGATGGCCAGTTGGTCACCGACCTTCAGGTTCGAGAACAGGTTCATGAAGAAGAGGTTGCCGGTGATGGCGACCTTGTCGACCGGGGCGGTCAGGTAGATGGCGTTGTTGTCGCTGTTGGCGAGGATGTTGTTCGAGATGTTCACCGGGCCCAGCGCCGCGATGGCCGCGCCCTGGTAGCGCCCGGTGCCCGGTTCCTTGGGGTCCTGCGAGAAGGCGATGGTGTTGTTGCGCACCTGGGCGCTGGCGCCGCCCTCGTTCGAGCTCTGGTTCACCGTCACGCCCCAGCCGTAGGCGTTGAAGATGAGGTTGTTCTCGACGGTCGACCCCTGCACCACCGTCAGCCCCGAGGCGCCGGGGTTGACGATGACGCAGTTGCGCACCGTGACCGAGCGCGAGAAGCGCATCGCGTCGGGGGTGACCATGGTGTCCTGCCGGCCCGACTGCGCGTCGTCCTGGTATTTGTTCTGGTCGCGCATGTCGATGGTGAGGCCGTCGATCACCACGCCCTTCATGTTCGACATGACCCGGTCTTCCTTGGGCCAGTTCTTCGAGCTCTTGTCCCACAGCAGCTCGGTGCGGTTGGCCCAGGGGTCGCGGCTGGCGAAGGTCTTGTCGTAGCCGCCGATGACCTGCACGCCGTCGAAGGGAATGACCCAGTACCCGACCCGATTGCGGCCGAAGTACTTGCCCTGCGTCACGTGAATGGCGTCGTTGGCCTCGCACACGTCGAGCGCCTGCCAGGGGTCGCCGAAGGGCTTGCCCTGCGACCCGTCGCCGCCCTGCGCCCCTTCGCGCACGAACCAGTCACGCGCCAGCGCGCCGTTCGCGCTGCACACCGCCAGCACCAACCCCAATCGAAGCAACTTCGTCATGTGTGCCCTCCCTCGAAACAAGAACGAAAAGTGGCCGCACCATGCCAGCCCGGGCGCACGAGCACTTGCGTAAAGTGACGGGTGGGTGTTCAAGGCGAGGCTCATGAGCTCGACCTCGAACGCCGTGCTGACCGCCGACCAGGTGTGGATGGACGGCAAGCTGATTCCCTGGGCCGACGCCAACGTGCACGTGATGACCCACGCGCTGCACTACGGCCTGGGCGTGTTCGAGGGCATTCGCGCGTACCCCACCGGCAACGGGCAGTTGGCGATCTTCCGCCTGCGCGAGCACATTCGCCGCTTCCTCGACTCGGCGCACATCATCATGATGAAGCTGCCCTTCACCGAAGATCAGTTGGTGCAGGCCTGCATCGACGTGCTCAAGGTGCAGGCCGGTCGCTTCCCCAACGGAGCCTACCTGCGGCCGATCGCCTTCATGGGAGACGGCGCGATGGGCCTGGGCGCGCAGAACCCGACCCGGGTGGCCATCACCGCATGGGAATGGGGCAGCTACCTGGGCGACAAGGGCATTCGCGAAGGCATTCGCGCCAAGGTCTCGAGCTTCACCCGCATGCACGTCAACGTGAACATGGTGCGCGGCAAGATCTCGGGGCAGTACGTGAACTCGATTCTGGCCAAGCGCGAGGCGGTGCTGGCCGGGTACGACGAGGCGATCCTGCTCGACATCTCGGGCTTCGTGGCCGAGGCCTCGGGCGAAAACGTGTTCTGCATCGGCCGGCACGGCGTGGTGCGCACCCCGTCGCTCTCGAGCCCCATCCTCCGCGGCATCACCCGCGACACCGTGCTCACCATTCTCAAGGACCTGGGCCGCCCGGTCGAAGAGGTGTCGTTCACCCGCGACGCGCTCTACATCGCCGGCGAGGTGTTCTTCACCGGCACCGCCGCCGAAATCACTCCGGTGCGCGAGGTCGACAACCGGCAGGTCGGCGAAGGCAAGCCCGGCCCCATCACGCTCTCGGTGCAGCAACTCTACCACCGCGTGGTGCGTGGCCAGGAGCCGCGGTACGCCCACTGGCTGACACCGGTCGCCTGAGGGTGAACGCCCGGGGTGAGATTGCCGAGGGCGACCGTGGGCTGGGGACGGCTGGGAAGCCTGAGGGGCAGGCGGTCTGCTCTGGGGCGCGCCTCCCTGCGCGTCGCGTGCATGCCCCTCGACCTCGTCACGCCCTCGCCGCCATCACTCGAGGCATCCCCACCGCAGCCTTCGCGCTCAAACTGATCGAGCCCCTTCTCGCCTGACGCCCCGCCGAAGTCGTAGCGCACCCGACGCCGGTGGCCCTATTCTCGACCCACCCCATGACCACGCGCCGGCCGAAGGTCGAGTCGATTCAGACGCAGGACATCGTGCTGCCCACCGCGCGCGGGCCCAACCCCTTCAACCTCGAGAACCCGGCGATTCTCGACATCGCGCCGGCCGAGCCGAAGAGCCTGGAAGACACGGGCCTCAAGATTGGCCTGCTGGCCGACCTGGTACTCAAGTACCTCTACTATTCGGGCGAGGCCACCGGCGCGCAGGTCGCCGAGCAGCTCAAGCTGCCCTGGGCCGGGGTGATGGAGCACGTGGTCGACTTCGTGGCGACCGAGAAGCTGGTCGACCTGCGGGGCGGCAAGGGCTTCGGGCGGGTGTCGGTCGACTTCATGCTGACCGAGAAGGGCCGCGAGTACGCGCGCGACGCCCTGCAGCGCACCACCTACGTGGGGCCCGCGCCGGTGCCGATCGAGCAGTACAACACGCTCATTCACCAGCAGACCCGCGAGAACCCCATCGTCACCCGGCAGAAGCTCGAGCTCGCGCTCAGCCACCTGGTGGTGCCGGCCGACATCGTCGACAAGCTGGGCCCGGCGGTGAACTCGGGCCGTTCGCTCTTCCTCTACGGGCCGCCCGGCAACGGAAAGACCTCGCTGGCCGAGGCCATCAGCGCGATGTTCGGCGGCGAGGCCTGGGTGCCG
>CAIWFK010000116.1 GCA_903911905.1 uncultured Myxococcales bacterium | reverse complement strand
TCGGCCGCCACCGCCGCCCGGCCCGCGTCGCGACAGCCCATCACCACCAACGCGCCCTTCGCCGCGAGCACCCGCGTGGTCTCGAGCCCCAGGCCCGAGTTCGCGCCGGTGACCACCACCGTCTTGCCCTTCAGTTCGGGAACGTCATTCGCCGTGAACATGGCCTCGCATCTGGCGCGGTCCGCGGCGCGACGCAACGACTTCGGTGCGCGTCAGGCCAGCGCGCGAAGGTCGAGCGGCGCGCCGACGTCGAGCAGCTCCTGCAGCCGCCCGAACAGCCGAGCCACGTCGTCGCGCGACACCTTCGCGCCCGCGCCCTCGGCCTCCAGCCGGTCGAGCGCCGCGAAGGCCAGCACCAACGCCAGCCCGCAGAAGGCGAGAAAGCCCCGCGGCGCCGAACCCTGCTGCAGCGACTGCACGTAGCGGTTGGCCGCCTCGAGGTCGGCTCGCGCGCGGGCGAAGACCTCGGCCGTCGACACGTTCGCCGGCAGGTACACCCGCCCATCGGTCGCGTCCGAACCCTGGTCCTTCAGAATGTTCACCAACTGGAGCCCTTCGCCGAACTCGACCATGTGCTGCTCCAACCGCGCGCGGTGCGAGGCCAGCGACGGCGCGTCGTGCACGAAGACGTCGGTGAGCAATTCGCCCACGATGCCGGCCACCACGTAGCAGTAGTCGGTCAGGTCCTTCATCGAGTCGAGCTTCAGGGAGCCGCGCTCATCGGCGCGCGCCACCACCTTCGCCATGCCCTCGGCGGTGCGCACCGTGTGGTGCACCAGCACGCGCTGCATGGCGAGCGGCATCTGGTCGAGCGCGGCGACCACACCCCCGGCTTCGCGCAGCAGTTCCAGGTACCCCTCGTGCGTGACGGGAGGCGAGCGCAACCACTGCGGCACCAGGGCACGCACCCGCGCCACCCGCTCGGCACCGGGCAGGTGCATCGCCGCCGCGAAATCATTCAGCGCTCCAAGGCGCGTCTGGCGCGGCCAGGTCGTCGCGTCTTCGAAGGTGTCGGCGATGCGGAAGAGCAGGTACGCCACGCCCACTTCACGCCGCGTCGGCTCGGGCAGCAACGGAATGGCCAACGCGAAGGTACGGCTGGTCTTCATCAACAGGTCGTCGAGGTCCACCCTCACCGGGTAGCCATTTTCGCGCGCACACGAAAGCCTGACAGGCGTCACTCAGTGACACACGTCACAGGTGACTGGTGATTCGCGATGCGCGTAAGGCCGAGGGCGTATGCACGTCGTCATCGTCGGAGGAGGGTTCACTGGCATGGCCGCCGCGGCAGCGCTGTCGAACGACGGCGCGCGCGTGACGGTGCTCGAGGCGACCGATTCGGTCTCGCGCCAGTTCCGCGGAGAACTGATTCACCCCAAGGGCGTGCGCGCGCTCGAGTCGCTGGGGCTCAAGGCCCCGCTGCTCGCCGCCGACGCCATCGCCATCGAAGGCTTCGCGGTCACCCCGTCGGCCGACGCGGAGTTGTTGCGCCTGCCCTACCGCCGACAGCACGGGCAGGGCCTGGGCATCGACCACCACGCGATGGTGCTCTCGATGCGCTCGGCGCTCGCGAGCCGCAAGCACGTCACCGTCGAACTGGGGGCGAAGGTCACCGGCTTCGCGCGCTCGGCCGGCCGGGTGGTGGGTGTCACCCAGGGCGAGCACACCCGCACCGCCGACCTGGTGGTGGTGGCCGACGGCCGCAATTCGCGCCTGCGCTCGCAGCTCGACATGGCCCCCGACATTCGGCTGCTCTCGCACACCATCGTCTTCAGCGTACGAGGCCAGTTGCCGGTCGCCCGCCACGGCCACGTCTTCCTCGGCGCGCCGGGGCCCATTCTCGCGTACCCCTACGGCCCCGACCTCATTCGCTTCTGCGTCGACGTGCCGCTGGGCGCTGCGAAGGGCCGCGAGGCCATCGTCGAATTGCTCTCGACCCGCTACGCCCCCTTCGTGCCGGCGGCGCTGCGCGAGGCGATGGTGAGGTCGCTGCGCGAAACACCCTTCGAGGGCTGCGCCACGCACGCCATTTCCACCAGTCGCTGCGCGGCGCCCGGCGTGGTGCTGGTGGGCGACTCGGGCGGCTGCGCGCACCCCTTGACGGCCTCGGGCATGACCAACGCGCTCAACGACGTGCTGACCCTGGCCGACGAACTGGCGCGGGGGGGCCCGAGCAACGAAGCGCTGCAGCGCTACCAGCGCCGTCGCTACGACTTCGTGCGCATGCGCGAGATGTTCACCGACGCGCTCTACGAGGTCTTCTGCGCCACCGACCCCGGCGCGCGGGCCCTGCAGGCCGGCGTGTTCTCGTACTGGCGCAGCTCGCCGCGCTCGCAGGCCGCCTCGATGGACATCTTGTCGGGTGAAGAGGTGCGGCCCTCGCGCTTCATCGCCGAGTACTCGATGGTGGCGGGCTTGTCGGCGCTCGACACGCTCAAGGGGGTGCGCACCCAGCCGCGGCTCGCGCAGCGCGCTCACGTGCTCAAGAGCCTGGCCCGCACCGGGCTGACGCGCATCGAAGACGCCGTCGGCCGCACCGCGAAGACCGCGCTCGAGCGCTACCGGCTGCGCCTGGCCGACGTCGACGTCATCGCGCCGTGAGGTGACTCGGTGCCCACGGGGAGTAGGCTGCACGGCCTCCTCTTCGACCAGGCGCGGAGTCACCATGAAGCTGACCATCAACGGCACGACCCACGAGCTCGACGTGCCCAAAGACCTTCCCGTGCTCTGGGTGCTGCGCGACGTGCTGGGCCTGACGGGCACCAAGTTCGGCTGCGGCATGGCCCTGTGCGGCGCCTGCACGGTGCACGTCGACGGCCAGGCCACGCGCTCGTGCGTGACGCCGGTGGGCTCGCTCGAAGGCCGCACGCTGACGACCATCGAAGGGCTGGCACCCGTCGAACACCCGCACCCCTGTCAGCGCGCGTGGGTCGAGAAGTCGGTGCCGCAATGCGGGTACTGCCAGTCGGGCCAGGTGATGCAGGCCGCGGCGCTGTTGGCCACCACCCCCCGGCCCACCGACGACGACATCACGGCTGCCATGTCGGGCAACCTCTGCCGTTGCGGCACCTACCCGCGCATTCGGGCCGCCATTCACCGCGCTGCCGAATTGCTCGCCGCACCCGCGCCCGCGAAGGAGACGCCGTGAAGCTCGACCGACGCGACGTGCTCAAGGCCTCGCTCGCCCTGGGTGGAGGGCTGCTGCTCGAGCTCGACACCAGCGCGATGGCAGCCGACACCGCCACCACCTTCGCGCCGAGCCCGCTGCTGCGCATCACCAGCGACGACCTCGTGCACGTGGTGCTGGCGCGCGTCGACATGGGCCAGGGCACCACCACCATGCACGTGCAGAACGTGGCCGAAGAGCTGGGTGTGGACCCCGCGACGGTACGCTTCGAGCAGTCGGGCGCCGACCACGCGTACGACCACCCGCAGTTCGGTTTCCAACTGACCGGCGGCAGCACCTCGACCAGCGTCAGTTGGGAGCCCTACCAGCGCGCCGGGGCCGCTGCCCGGCAGATGCTCGTCACCGCGGCCGCCAGGCAGTGGGGCGTGCCGGCGAGCGAGTGTCACGTCGAGCAGGGCTCGGTGGTGCACGCGGCCAGCGCGCGCTCGGCGCGCTTCGGGGCGCTGGCCTCGCTGGCGGCGAGGGAATCGGTACCCGACGTCGCGCCGAAGACCAGAAACTTCACCACGCTGGGCACCGGCATTCCCCGCGTCGACGCACCGATGAAGGTCAACGGCACCGCGGAATACGGGCTCGACGTGAAGGTGCCCGGCGCGCTGGTGGCGGTGCTGCTGCGCTGCCCGGTGCCGCGTGGCACCCTCGTCTCGTTCGAGGCCACCGCCGCCAGGGCGCTCGACGGCGTGCGCCACGTGGTGCAGGTGCCGCAAGGCGTGGCGGTGGTGGCGACGACGTATTGGCACGCGAAACAGGGCGCGGCGCTGGTGAAGTGCGTGTGGAACGAAGGCGAGCTGGCCACGCTCGACTCCAGCACGTTGCTCGCGAAGCACCGCGAGCTGCTTCGAAGCGCGGCCGGCGTACGGGTGCACGAGCACGGCGAGGTGAAGGCGTCGTTCGAGCAGAGCGGGCTCACCGTGGTCGAGGCCGAATACGCGCTGCCCTTCCTGGCCCACGCCACCATGGAGCCACAGAACGCCACCGCGCGCTTCACCGACGGCAAGCTCGAGGTGTGGGCGCCCACCCAGGGCCCCGGCATCACCCAGGCCGTGCTGGCCTCGGCGCTCGACCTGCCGGTGCGCGAGATCACCGTGCATCAGACCTGGGTCGGCGGCGGCTTCGGTCGGCGCATCGCGCAGGACTACGCGCTCGAGGCGGCGCAGCTCTCGAGGGCGCTCGGCGGCCAGGCCGTGAAGGTGGTCTGGAGCCGCGAAGACGACGTGCAGCACTCACCCTACCGCCCGGCCGCCACGCACCTGGTGAAGGGCGCCCTCGACGCCGAAGGGCACGTGCGCGCCTGGCACCACCGGGTCGCCACCCAGTCGATTCTGGCCGACGTGCTGCCCGACTTCGCTGGCGCCTTGTTGCCGGGCGCTCCGGCCTTCGTGCCCCGACTCGTCACCTCGCTCATCAACGGCCGCATCGAGCGCGACGACTCGGCCTTCGAGGGCGTGCCCAACCTGCCCTACCTGATGGACTCGCTGGCGGTGGACTTCGTGCGCCACGAGGCTGGCGTACGCTCGATGTTCTGGCGCAGCGTCGCCAATTCGCACACCGCCTTCGCCACCGAGTCCTTCGTCGACGAGCTGGCCTGGGCGGCGAAGCAGGACCCGTTCACCTTTCGCCGCAACCTGCTCTGGAAGCAGCACCGGCACCGCTGGGTGTTGGAGCTTGCGGCCGAGAAGGCGGGGTGGACCACGCCAGCGCCTGCGGGCGTCGGGCGCGGCATCGCCGTGCACCAGTCGTTCGGCAGCTACGCAGCGGCGGTGGCCGAGGTCTCACTCGACGATGATTCGATTCGCGTCGATCGACTGGTGATGGCCATCGACTGCGGGCGGGTGCTCAACCCCGACATCGTGAAGTCACAGCTCGAGTCGTGCGCCATCTTCGGGCTCTCGGCCACCCTGCATGGCGCCATCACCTTCGCGAAGGGCCGGGTGCAGCAGTCGAACTTCCACGACTACGCACCGCTGCGAATGAACGAGTGCCCGCGCATCGAGACCTACCTTCGCGAGAACCAGGCGCCGCCGACGGGGGTGGGCGAGCCCGGTCTGCCGGTCATCGCGCCCGCGGTGGCCAACGCGGTGTACGCGCTGACCAGGCAGCGTCTGCGGAGCCTGCCGTTGACGTTGCCCTCGAAGGGGTGAGCCCGTTCAGCCGTGATAGACGCGGCTGGCCACGATGTGGCCGCCCTTCACGTCGAAGACCTCGGCCACCAGCGACGCGCCGTCGGGAGCGTGTCGCACGTATTCCAGGAACACGCGCTCGTCGTTGGCGGTGACGGCCGTCTTCTCGTAGCGCAGCCCCGGCAGGCGCGTGTTCGAGTCGACCCACCACGCCTTGAGCGCGGCCTTGCCGACCAGCTTGCCTCCGGTGTGCGGGAAGAGCGCCCGAATCTTGGGCGAGGTGTGGGTGCCGTCGTCGGCGTACAGCGCGACCAGCGCGTCGACGTCGTGGGCGTTGAAGGCGTCGAGCCAGGCCTGGGCAATGCGCTCGTTGGGGTGCACGACGCGGGCTTCTAGCATTTGTCTTCGCTGGCCCGCTCAACCTCCACTACCGTGCGCGCCATGAGTCGAGTGGCCGTCATCATGGGCAGCGCGTCGGACTGGGACACCATGCGGCACGCCGCGCAGACGCTCGAGCAGTTCGGCGTGGCGTACGAGCGCAGCGTGGTCTCGGCGCACCGCACCCCGGAATGGATGGTCGAGTTCGCGCAGTCGGCGGTGGAAGAAGGCTTCTCGTGCATCATCGCGGGTGCGGGCGGCGCGGCGCACCTGCCAGGCATGGTGGCCAGCCTGACGCCCCTGCCGGTGCTGGGCGTGCCGGTTCAGTCGAAGATGCTCTCGGGCGTCGATTCGCTGCTGTCCATCGTGCAGATGCCGGCGGGCGTGCCGACCGCCACCTTCGCCATCGGCCCGGCGGGCGCCACCAACGCCGCGCTCTTCGCCATTCGCATGCTGGCCGTGCACGACGTGTCGCTGCGCATGAAGCTGGCGGCGTACCGCGAACAGAACGCGCAGAAGGCCCGCGCCTCGGGCCAGCAGTTGGTGCTCGAGCCCGCTGGGACCACGACGGGCGTGAAGCCGAAGGCGAAGCGGGCGCGCCGTGGGTGAGGCCATCGGCATTCTCGGAGGCGGGCAACTGGGCCTGATGCTGGCCGAATCGCTCGACCGCCTGGGTCGTGACACGGTCATCGTCGAGCCCGACCCCGACGCGCCTTGCTCGACCCGGCGCGGCAACGTGCTGGCCGCGCGCTTCGACGACGCGAACGCGCTGCAGATCTTCTTTTCGCGGGTCGAGGTGGCGACCTTCGATTCCGAGAACCTGCCCTCGATGCCGCTGGCGCCGTTCGCCGGTCGCCTGGTGCCTTCGCTCGAGGTGCTGCGCGTCAGCCAGGACCGCGCGCTCGAGAAGACCTTCCTCGCCAAGCACGGCTTCCGACCCGTGAAGCACGCGGTGGTGCCCAGGGGCGCCGACGTGCGCGCTGCGGCCCTGGCCTTCGGGTTGCCCGCCATCGCCAAGTCGACGCTGGGTGGCTACGACGGCAAGGGCCAGCACCGCCTCACGACGCCGGCCGACGTGGCGGCGATGCCGGCCGACGCCCCGGGCGGGTGGGTGCTGGAAGAAGTGCTCTCGCTCGAGACCGAGTTGTCGTGCGTGGTGGCGCGCGACGGGGCCAATGCCTTCACCTTTCCGGTCTTCGAGAACCTGCACCAGCACCACATTCTCGACCTGACGGTGCTGCCGGCCCGGGTGGACCCCGCGCTGCAGCAGGAAGCGCGAGCGGTGGCCCTCGGCGTGGCCCGCGCGCTCGACGTGAAGGGGCTGCTGACGGTCGAGTTCTTCGTGGGCACCGGGCGCGACGGCGTGCGAGCGCTGTACGTCAACGAGCTGGCGCCGCGGGTGCACAACTCGGGGCACGTGACGCGGCAGGCCTGCACGGTCAGCCAGTTCGACGCGCTGGCGCGCATTCTGTCGGGCGTGCCGCTCAACGAGCCACGGCTGCACACCGGCGGGTGGTGCATGGGCCAGTTGCTCGGTGACGTGTGGCTGGCGCAGGGCCGCGACGGTGGCCCGCTCGACCTGAGCGCGTGGCGCGACTTCCCCGACGTGGTCGACGTGTACGTGTACGGCAAGCGGCACGCGCGGCCCAACCGCAAGATGGGGCATTTCGTGGTGCGCGCCGACGACGCGACCACCGCAGCCGAGCGGGCCCGGGCCTTCCGCGCGCGGCTGATGGGTCGGTGAGTCGGGCGGGTGACGGGCATTCGCCAGCCGGCCCCGGTTCGCGGTAAGCCGTGGCGCATGCGCCTCACGCCGTTCGTCGTCGCCCTGTCGCTGGTGGTCACCGCGTGTCCCGGCCCGAAGCCCACGCCGGTGACGCCCGAAGCCCCGCATCTTCTGTGGAGCGCCGACCCGCAGAGCCTCGACAACCCGTTCCCTGATCAACGGCTCATCACCAACGGCGTGCTGACCCTGCGAGCGAACTGGTACCAGCCCTTCCTCGCGAAGAAGGCGCTGACCGCGAAGTCGAAGAAGTTCTTCGAGACCACCGGCGCCGCGCTCGAAGCCGACGTGCACGCCTTCGGCACCTTCGGTGGCACGCTGATTCTGCCTTCGGTGCCGCTCGACCCCCAGAGCCTCACCGGACACGTGGCGCGCCTGCAGAAGACCGACAGCGGGTGGATTCTGCTCGAGCGCTCGGTCGCCGTGCAGCACGTGACCCAGGTGCTGGCCGAGGCCGGTACGCCCGTCGGTGATGCCGGGCTGCCCGCGGGCTTTCCCGAGTTCGTCTTCGTGCGGCCCAGCGTGCCCCTGCCCGAGAACGCCGAGGGCGCGCTGGTGTTCTTGAAGGGCATCACCACCGCCGACGGCACGCCGCTCGCGCCCACCAGGGCCTGGGTCGACAGCGGCCCCGACATCAGCTGGCTCTCGGCCACCCTGGGCGTGCAGGACAGCGACCTGTTGCTGGTGCTGCCCCAGGTCTCGGGGTCCCTCACCGCCCCCATGGTCAAGGCCGCCGCCTGGGCCGACGCGCACCCGGGCGTGGCCACCATTCCCGCGCACGGCATCGTGCCCGACGACAACAACGGCACCCGGCCGGTGGGCGTGTGGCAGTCGACCGATGCCGACTGGCCCACCATCAGTTGGTTCATGGAATACCACGACTTCGGGCGCCCCTCGACGCACCCGGGCACGGTGGTGGTGGGCGAGTTCTCGGCGAAGGACCTGCGCGACGCGAACCTCCATTTCGTGCCCGGCGCGCTCGCCGACCCCTCGACGGCGACCGACGTGAGCCTGCGCTTCGTGCTGGTGCTGCCCAGGGGCCCGAAGCCCGCGGGCGGCTGGCCGGTGGTGATGGGGCAGCACGGCGTGGGCGGCCGCAACACGCCACGCATCGGCGACCAGGAGGCCTTCTGTCTCGAGTGGGCCGAGCCGCTCACCGCCGAAGGGCTGGGCTGCATCGGCATCGACGCGCCCAACCACGGCAGCCGCGGCGCCTTCACCAGCTTCTTCAGCGTCGGTGACCTGCCCGCGCTGCGCGACCGCTTCCGCGAGATGACCTTCGACCTGCTGCAGGAAGAACGGCTCATCGCCACCCTCGACGTCGATGGCGACGGCACGCCCGACCTGAACCCCACCGCGCGCTACTTCGGCAATTCGCTGGGCGGCATCATCGGCGCGGGCTTCGTGCCCTACGCCAACCACCTGAGCAGCGTGGTGCTCAACGTGCCGGGCGCGGGCCTGTCGAACATCATCGTCAGCCCCGACCTGCACGACCTCATCGGCCTGCTCATCATCGCGCAGACCGACCTCGCGTTCGGCTCGCCCGAGTACAACGCGGCCTTCCCCGTCTTCCGCGCCGGCGCGCAGCCGCTCTTCGAGGTCGCCGACCCCATCAACGCCGCGCACCTGCTGCCGGTCACTCGCGCGGTGCTGGTGCAGGAAGGCCTCGGCGACCAGACCATTCCCAACCAGACCACCGAAGACCTGGCGGCCGCGTTGAACGCGCCGGCGTCGATGGGCGCCACCGGCACCGCTCCCCTGCGCCTGCTGACCCGCGTCGACCCCGCCAAGTACCTGACGCCCGCCAAGCTGGCGACCTACAACGCCCACGGCGTGGTCTACGACTTCCCGGCGGCGCGGCTGCAGGTGACCCACTTCCTGGCCACCGACGGGCGTGAGCTGACGGCCCCCTGACGACGCAGGCCGCGAAAGGCTGCGTTGGCCTCGGCGTTTTTTCGGTACGCTCGGGTGCACCAGTGAGCGCGACCATCTCGTTTCAGGGAATCGGAGCCAGCCCCGGCATCGCCATCGGTCGGGCCCTCGTGCTCGATTCACGGCGCGTGCGGCTGCCCAAGCTGAAGTTGCAGCCCCACGAAATCGACCTCGAGGTGCTGCGCTTCAAGACCGCCGTGGCGCTCTCGAACACCCAGCTCGAAGACCTGAAGGTCAAGCTGGCCAGCCAGGACGGCGAGGGCCAGGAGCACGCGCTCATTCTCGAAGCGCACCGCATGATGCTGCACGACCCGCTGTTCATGGTCGAGGTGGCGCGCCTCATCAAGGAAGACACCATCAACGCCGAGTGGGCGGTGCGCCGCGTGTGCCGACGGCTGCGCCACCAGTTCGACAACATCGACGACGAATACTTCCGCGAGCGGCGCAGCGACATCGAGTTCGTCGCCGACCGGGTGGTGCGCAACCTGCTGGGCGAGGTGGTCGACGAAGAGCTCGAGGTGCCGCCCGACGCCATCATCGTCGCGCACGACATCAGCCCCGCCGACGCTGCCATGCTGGTGCGCAACGGCAAGGTGGGCGCCTTCGTCACCGACCTGGGCAGCCACACCAGTCACACCGCCATCGTGGCGCGCGCCCGGGAAACGCCCGCGGTGGTGGGCCTGGGGAAGGCCAGCGAATCGATTCGGCCCGGGGACATGGTGGCGGTCGACGGCCGGCGTGGCCTGGTGCTGGTCAACCCTTCCGAGCAGCAGCTCTCGCTCTTCCGCGAGACCATGCGCCGGCAACTGGTCAGCGAAGAAGAGGCGCTCAAGACCGCCGAGCTGCCCGCGGTCACCACCGACGGCCTGCGGGTGCGCCTGAACGGCAACATCGAATTCCCCGAAGAGATTCCGTCGCTGCTGGCGCACGGCGCCGAGGGCATCGGGCTGTACCGCACCGAATTCCTCTTCTTGAACCGCACCAACGCGCCCACCGAAGAAGAGCACTACGAATCGTACAAGCAGGTGCTGCAGGCCATGGGCAACCGGCCGGTGACCATTCGCACCCTCGACCTGGGTGGCGACAAGGTGCCGGGCAAGAAGCCCGAGAAGGAAATCAACCCGGCCATGGGGCTGCGGGCCATTCGCTACTGCCTCAAGCACCGCGACATGTTCCGGGTGCAACTGCGCGCGCTGCTGCGGGCCTCGGTGCACGGCAACCTGCGGGTGATGTTTCCCCTGGTCTCGAGCATCAGCGAGCTGCGGGAAGCGCGCAGTGAGCTCGAGGCCTGCCGCAGTGAATTGACCCGCCAGGGCGTGCCGGTGGGCAAGCGCTTCCCGGTGGGCATCATGGTCGAGACGCCCTCGGCCGCGTGGATCGCCGACCGCCTCGCGCAGGAAGCCGACTTCTTCAGCATCGGCACCAACGACCTCATTCAGTACTCGCTGGCCATCGACCGGCAGAACCGCGACGTGGCCTACCTGTACCGGCCGCTGCACCTGGCCATCATTCGCAGCCTGCAGGCCATCATCGACGCCGCCAAGCACGCCGGCATCTCGGTGGCCATGTGCGGTGAAATGGCGGGCGACCCGCACCTGTCGCTGGTGCTGCTGGCCCTGGGCCTCGAGGAATTCTCGATGACCAGCGGGCAGATTCCCCTGGTGAAGAACGTCATTCGCAGCGTCTCGAAGGCCGAGGCGGTGGGGCTGTTGACCCAGGCGATGCAGTTCTCGAGCGCCGAGGAAATCGAGCGCTTCGTGTCGGCCGAAATGGACAAGCGCTTCGCCACCGCGGGCGACTGACTATTCCGAGGCCTCGAGAATCTTGCGCACCACCGGCACGTCGGGGTCGTCGGGCGAGGCGAGCTTCAGGTAGCGCCGGTAGGCCGCCTGCGCGGCGTCGATTTCCGACGACGACCCGGTCTGCGTCGCCAGCTTGGCGTGGGTCGACCCCAACAGCTTGTAGCAGGTGGCGCGCAGGCTGCCGGTCGACGTCTTCACACACGACTCGAGCGAGACCACGGCGACCTCGAGCTGGTTGTTGGCGATGAGCTTGCGCACGGCCGCCAATTGGTCCTGCTCCGAGCGCCCATGCGGGGGCGCGCCTGACCGCGCGAGCTCGGCAGGGACCCTCGTGGCCGGCGTCATCGCCGCCGCAGGAGGCAGGCGTCGCTTCGGAGCCGGTGGAGCTTCGAGGGGGCGAGGCGGGAGCGACGACGGCGAGGGCGCTTGACTCGCCGGCTGGCGAGCCGGTGCGGGTTCGACGGCGACTGGCGGTGCGACGGCGACCGGCGGCGGGGGCTCGACCACCGCCGCTCTGGGCGCCACCGAGAGCGCGACCTGGGTCTGGGCCTTCGTGCCCAGGGCCGCCGGCGAGAGAATCGTCACCCACAGCGACTGGGCCCCGGTGAAGTGCCGCGTGCCACGGCCCGCCACCACGCTGACCCACCCGGTCGAGGCCTGGTCGAGAAAGCGGGTCGGTCGGTCGACCAGCGACGTGCGCCCCAGGGCCAGCAGCACCGTGGCGTCACCGTCGACCACCACCTCGTAGGTCGTCGCGGCCTCGAGCCGCTCGAAGGTCGCGCGGTGCTCGGCGGGCACGGCCAGCACCAGGCTCTTGCGAACTCCCGCGCTGACCTGCGGCGCGTCGGGTAACCAGCGCCGCGCCCACTTCGCGTCGGCGGCGCGAAAGGGCAACCCCCGCTCGATGACCGAGGTCGAGAGCGTCTTGAGGTCGTCGTCGAAGAAGGTGCAGAGCATCGCGACTTCCTCGTGCGCAGACGACTGCACGCTGTTCATCGCGAAGCCCTCGCCCACCGCCGGGTCGACGAAGACGGAATGGGTGCGCCCGTCGAGCTGAACGCTGCGCACCTTCACCTGCGCGTTGGGCGCGGGCAGCACCAGGTCGGGCTCGGGCACGGCGGCCCGGCGGTTGGCCACGCCCGCCACCACCCCGACGACGCCCAGCACCACCAGCCCGACGGCCAGCCACAGCAGGGTGTCGGTGCCGGCGCGAGCGGGCGCCGCCACCTTCTGCACCTTGTGGGTGACGGGCGAGACCTTGTCGGTCACCACCTCGGTCGACTCCCGCCCGGTCCACGAGCGCAGCCAGTACTCGAACCCCTCGCGTGCCGGAGGCAGCCCCCGCTTCGACGCCTCGTCGGGCCGCAGCCAGGCCAACAGGTCGGGCAACGCGGTCACCGTGTTCGAGGTGGTGTTGGCCACCAACCAGCGCTGCAGCGCTTCGTGCAGCGCCTGCGCATCGGCGAACCGGTCGTCGGGGTTGGGGGCCGTGCAACGGTCGATGAGGACGGCGAAGCCTTCGTCGACCGCGTCGGTGGGAAAGAGCGGCGTCGCCACTTCGCCCGACGCGACCTGGAGCGCGATGGGCTCGACCGGGTTCGTGCCGAGCACCAGCGTGGTCAGCACCAGCCCCACCGAATACAGGTCGCTGCGCGCGTCGACCGGCTCGGCCCGCGCCTGCTCGGGCGCACAGAAGTCGAGCCGACCGCGAAACACGTCGGGCCGGGTGCGCTCGCGCCCTTCCATCACCGCGCGGGCGATGCCGAAGTCCGACAGCTTGACCTGGCCTTCCCAACTGATGAGCACGTTCTCGGGCGAGATGTCGCGGTGGACCACGCGCAGGGGCGTGCCGTGCTCGTCGGCCTTGCGGTGGGCGTAATGCAGCGCCTTGCACAGCTCGATGCCGATGATGGCCGCGACCGGCGCGGGCAGGCCGGGCAGTTTCCGGTCGAGCGCCAGGTCGAGCAACGAGCCCAGGGTGAGCCCGTCGACGTATTCCATGGCCAGGAAGTACTGGCCGGCGACCTCGCCGAAGTCGAACACCTGCACCACGTTGCCGTGGCTCAACTGCATCGAGAGGCGTGCCTCGCCCACGAAGAGCGCGAGGAAGTCGGGCTGCTCGGACAACTGCGGGAGCACGCGCTTGAGGACCACCTGCCGACCGGCGCCCGCGGCCGCTTCCAAGCGGGCGAGGAACACCTCGGCCATGCCACCCTGCCCCAGCTTGCGTTCGAGCTGGTACCTCCCGAAGTCACCCACCGTGGGTCGAGTCTAGCAGAGCGGGGAAGCGCTGCCTCACTGGCGGGCCTCTTCGAGAATCCTGCGGACCACAGGTGTGGACTCGTCGTCGTCAGAGGCCAGTTCGAGGAAACGCTCGTAGGCCGTGCGAGCCTTTCCCATGGTCTCTCTCGACCCGCTGCGTCCGGCGATCTTCGCGAAGGTCGACCCGAGAACCTTGAAGCAGTCGGGCTGCGTCGGGCTGGGGCCCAGCTTCGTGCACTTCTCGAGTCGAATCACCGCGGCGTCGAACTGCTGCTGCTTCGCCAGGTGGCGTGCCTCGGTCACGAGGTCCTCGGCCGCCCGCTCGTCGGAAATGAGGGCTTCCTGCTCTGAACGCACCTGCGTGACCCACGTATCCGAAGAAGACGCGAGGTCGAGCGCGCGCTGAAAGCTGGTGCGGGCGTTCACGATGTTCTTCGCCGATTGACCTCGCGTCGCGACCGCTTTGTACACCAGGCCCATGCTCGCGTAGCACGCGGCCTGGGAGCGGGTGGGTGAGCGAACACACGCCTTCAGGCGTTCGATGGCTGGCCCGAACTGTCCCTGCTTCGCCAGGCCGCGCGCGAGCTCGAACACATTCTTCGCCTGCTCGTCGGTCAGTGCTTCGGCGTCGCTCGTGGGCGAAGCCACGCTGGCGGCAGGTTCCGCCACTGGCGGGGCAGGGTCGACGCGCGCGGGCTGCGGCATCGCCGCTGCCGGCACCCGCAGCGGTGTCGGCATGGTCGAAACCGAGGGCCCCGCGCTCCCATTCGTCAGGTTCACGACCGACGCCACCGTCACCGCCGTGGCGACGACCGCGAGGACCAGCGCCCACACCGGAACTCGCCCGGCGACCCGCCCCTCGGTGGGGCCGCTGCGCGTCTGGGCCGTCGAAGCGTTGCGCCCTGCAGCGGGAGTCGCTGCCTGCGCCGGTCGCGTGGCCCCGACGGGAAGCGCGATGGTCGCGGGTGTGGCGAGCGCCGAGGGTCGCGGCGTCCACCGCTCGACCCAGTCGACGAAGGCCTGGTTGCGCTCGACCGGAAAGCCACGCTGCCGGACCTCGTCGGGAAACAACATGGCCAGGAAGTTGGGGAGGGCCCCGACGGCGGCGCTGGGGTCACGTCGGTCAGCCATTGGTGCAGCGCCGCATGGAGCTCGCGCGCCGACTGGAAGCGCGCCGACGGGTCGGTCGCGGTGCACAGGTCGACGATGGTGGCGAAGGTCTCGTCGACCACCGCCGGGGGAAAGGGCGCCAGACGCTCGGCCCCCGAGGCGATTTGCAGGGCCCGGGCAGAGACCGGGTTCTGGCCCCGAACCAGCGTCGTCAACAGCACCCCCATCGAATAGAGGTCGCTGCGCGCGTCGACGCGCTGCCCTCGCGCCTGTTCGGGCGCGCAGTAGTCGAGCCGGCCGCGGAAGACGTCGGGGTTGGTGCGCTCGCGCCCTTCCATCACCGCGCGGGCGATGCCGAAGTCCGACAGTTTCACCTGCCCTTCCCAACTGATGAGCACGTTGTCGGGCGAAATGTCGCGATGCACGACGTGCAGCGCCGCGCCCTGCTCGTCGACCCGCGCGTGCGCGTACTGCAGCGCCTTGCACAGCTCGATGCCGATGACCGCGGCGATGGGCGCCGGCACCGCGACGAGGTCGCGACGCCGGGCGGTCTTGAGCAGCGCGTGCAGCGTCAGCCCGTCGACGAACTCCATCGCCAGGAAGGCCTGGCCTTCCACCTCGCCGAAGTCGAACACCTGCACCACGTTGCCGTGGGACAACTGCATCGACAGCCGCGCCTCGCCGACGAAGAGCTTCCGGAAGTCGGGCTGCTCGGAAAACTGCGGGAGCACCCGCTTGATGACGACCTGCCGCCCCGCGCCGGCCAGCGCTTCGTGTCGAGCGAGCCAGACCTCGGCCATGCCACCCTGCCCGAGCTTCCGCTCGAGCTGGTACCTTCCAAAGTCAGCCATCGAGCGGCGAGCGTAGCAAACGCGGCGACCTCGGCCACGAAAGCGCCAGCGGCCAGACCGCAAAACTCGCGGCGGTTCACCGCCTGCGTAGTGTGGGTGCATGCACGCGCTCGTCTGCCTGACCCTGCTCGCCGCCGACCCCACGCCGGTGAGGCTCGACTTCCAGCCGGGTGACGCACAGGCCCGGCTGGGCGACGACGCGAGGGAACGCCTGGTCGCCGCGCTCGCCACCGAGGGCTTCGTGCTGGCAGAACCGGCGCGGCTGAACCTTCGCGTGCTTCGGGTGGCGGGCGGCTTTTCGCTCGAGGCGCGGGCGGGCGCGGTGCACGGCGAACTGGCCGTGCAGCCCGCCGAGCCCTTCGGTCCCGAAGAAGTCGACGAGCTGGCCAATCGGCTGGTGGCCCTGGCCGGAGAGCTCGTGCAGCAATTGCCGCGAGCGCCCGAGCGGCGCGGCACGCCCTTGCTGGCCAGCGTCTTCGTGGGAGCGGCGCTGCGCTTTCCGGCGGTCGACCCGACCCTGCAGTTCGAAGGGCGGCTGGCGCTGGGGGTGGTCGAGCCGGTGGTGCTGGCCGGCGCGACGTTCGCGCGCGGGCAGGGGCTCACCGTCTGGGAAGTGCCAGTCGAGGCAGGCGTGCGGGTGAACATTGCCGTCGGCGGCTGGCGGTTGGTGCCCGAGTTGCTCGGCGGGGCCAGGGTGCACCTGTTCGCGGGCGTCGCCGACGCGCCGGAAGCCGGGCCGCGCGTCGACCCGGTGGGCACGGTGGCCTTCCTGGCACTCGCTCCGGTGGGGGCGCTTCACCTGGGGCTTCGCGTGAGCGGAGAGTGGTCGATCGCACGAACGCATACGCTTGGCGACGCGACGACGTGGCAGCGCGGCGCACCGTCGGTGGGCATTCAGTTCGTCATCGAGCGCTGAGTCGACCGAGCACCGGCGGTGCGGACCTCGAACTCCTCGCGCACCGTTCGTGCGTCTTCGACTCCGCGCACCGTCGGTGCGGACCTCGAACTCCCCGCGCACCGTCGGTCTGCCGCGCGCACCTCGACCGCGCGCTCCGTGGTACACGCCGCCCATGCGCGTGCTCGCGATTGCGCCCTGCACCAACGAGGTCGGCCGAATCGGCAAGGTCATCGCCGCGATGCCGCACGAGGTGACCCAGGCCCTGGTCATCGACGACGGCTCGACCGACGGCACGGGCGACGAAGCGAGGCGCGCCGGAGCTCGGGTCATCAGGGTGCCGGGCCGACGTGGCGTGGGCGCTGCCATTCGCACCGGCCTGCGCGTGGCCCGCACCGACGGCTACGACGTGGCGGTGGTGCTGGCCGGCAACACCAAGGACGACCCGCGCCAGATTCCCCTGCTGCTCGAGCCCATCGCGGCCGGCACCGCCGACTTCGTGCAGGGGAGCCGCTGGCTGGCGCGCCGCGCCTCGCTGGGCCCCATGCCCCTGCACCGCCGCGTCGCCACCCGGGTGCACCCGCTGCTGTTCACCGCGGTCACCGGCCGCTTCGTCACCGAGAGCACCAACGGTTTCCGGGCCCTCTCGCGCCGGTTGCTCGAAGACCCCCGCCTCGACCTCGACGCCCCCTGGCTCGACGGCTACCAGCTCGAACCCTGGCTCTACGTTCGCGCGGTGCGCCTCGGCTACCGCACCGTCGAAGTGCCGGTCAGAAAGGTCTACCCGTCGAGCGGGCCGCAGACCCGAATGCCTCCCGTCATCGGGTGGTGGCAGATGCTCGAGCCCCTCGCGCGCGCCCTCGGCCGACAGCCCTTTGGTGTGCGCCGAAACACCGCCCGCACCGACGCTGCGGAAGGCTGATCGTCGGCCCGTGGCCGATCACCCGCGAGCCCGGTCCGCAACTGGCTGAATTCGTTGTCGCGAAGGGGTTGGCGCAGCATTCGCAATACGCTATTCTGTTGACAGCGGACGATGCGCGCCGCCGATTTTCTCCCCAGAGGCCTCATGTTCGACTGGTTGCACACGCTGTTCTCGCGGGACCTCGCCATCGACCTCGGTACGGCCAACACGCTCATCTACGTGCGTGGCATGGGCATCGTCTCGAACGAGCCGTCGGTGGTCGCCGTGCAGCAGGACGCTCGCGGTGGCAAGAAGGTGCTCGCGGTCGGCAAGGAAGCGAAGGAAATGCTCGGCCGCACGCCGGGCAACATCGCCGCCATTCGCCCGATGAAGGACGGCGTCATCGCCGACTTCGAAATCACCGCCGCGATGCTGAAGTACTTCATTCAGCAGGCGCACCAGCGGAAGATCAACGTCAAGCCGCGCATCGTCATCGGCATTCCCTCGGGCATCACCGAGGTCGAGCGCCGCGCGGTGCGTGAGGCCGCCGAGAATGCAGGCGCGCGCGAAGTGCACCTCATCGAGCAGCCCATGGCCGCGGCCATCGGCGCCGGCCTGCCGGTGACCGAGCCCTCGGGCAACATGATCGTCGACATCGGCGGTGGCACCACCGACGTGGCCGTCATCTCGCTGGCCGGCATCGTCTATTCGAAGTCGGTGCGCATCGGCGGCGACAAGCTCGACGAGGCGATCATTCAGTACGTCAAGCGCAAGTACAACCTGCTCATCGGCGAGCGCACCGCCGAGCTCATCAAGATGGGCATCGGCACCGCGTACCCGACCGACGAAGCGATGACGATGGAGATCAAGGGCCGCGACCTGGTCGCCGGTGTGCCCCGCACCCTGTCGGTCACCAGCGACGAGATTCGCGACGCGCTCAGCGAGCCCATCAACGGCATCGTCGAGGCGGTCAAGATGACGCTCGAGCGCACGCCGCCCGAGCTCGCCGGCGACATCGCCGACCGCGGCATCGTGCTCGCCGGTGGCGGCGCACTGCTCAAGAACCTCGACACCCTGCTGCGCGAAGAGACCGGCCTGCCCGTCTTCCTCGCCGAAGACCCGCTCTCGAGCGTGGTGATGGGTGCGGGCAAGGCGCTCGAGTCGCTCGACATGCTGCGCGCGGTCGCCACTCCGACCTGACGTGGTGCTCCGCACCGAGCCCTGGCCGCGCCCCCGCTTCGTGCCCGGCGGAGGGCCTGCGCACGTCTCGTTCCTGGTCTTCTCGGCCAGCCCCTTTCCCCAACCCGGCGACGGCACCATGCCGATGGACTTCGTCGACTGGTGCCCCTTCGACGGCTGGCACCCGGGCTTCACCTGGGGGTACCGCCTTCGCCAGACGAGCGCGGCCATGTTCGCGCAGGTCGAGGCAGCAGCCCGAGCCGCGCTCGCCGAGCCCGACCTCGGAATGACCGCCGCGCTCCTGGACCACCTGACCCGTGCGACCGGCGGCGCGAACCTCACCGGAACGGTCGGCGACGAGCCCGACCTCGGCGGGCTCCAGTTCGGCTGGGCGATGGTGCGCTGGCTGCTCGGCGCCGGCGCCACGGTGGTGCTCGACGCCATGTCGGGGCCCTGGTTCAGCCGCGAGCAGGTGCTCGCCTTTCGACCCGAGGGGTGGCTGGGCCACCGCTTCGCGCTCGAGCGCGAGGTGGAGTTCTCGACCCGGCCCATTGAGGGTGAAGCACGCTGGAGCGTCCGCACGCGGGGACTCGCGAAGTTCGGGCGACCCGACCTCGAGCTGGTCTTCGACGCCGACGAGCCCGGGCAGCAGGTCACCTTCGGCAGCCAGCGACTGACCTGCTCGCCGTCGCCGCGCGACGCAGACCTGCTCGAGCTGCGCCCATGAGCGAGGTCACCCAGACCATGGACCAGAGCCACCTCTCGACGGCGCCCCGGCCCGTGCGAGCGGTCGTGGTCTCGGGGCCCGACGCGGGCAAGACCTTCGAGCTCAGGGAAGGCACCGCGCTGGTCGGCACCCACGCCGACTGCCAACTGCAGTTGACCGACCCCGGCGTCTCGCGCCGCCACTGCTCGCTCGAGCTGGTCGGCGTGCGGGTGCGGGTGCGCGACCTCTCGTCGAAGAACGGCACCCGCTACCTGGGCGCGAAGGTCACCACCGTCGACGTGCCTCCGGGTGGCAGCATCGACCTGGGGCAGACCACGCTGGCCCTGGTGCCCCTGGTGCGCGAAGGCGTGCTCAGCGACAAGACCAGCCTGGGCCCGCTGGTCGGCCGCTCGGTGGCCATGCGCCGACTCTTCGCGCAGCTCGAACAGTTGGCCGGCAGCGACGCCACGGTGCTCATTCGCGGCGAGACCGGCGTGGGCAAGGAAGCCATCGCCCGCGCGCTTCATGCCACCAGCCCGCGCGCCGCCGGCCCCTTCGTGGCCTTCGACTGTGGCGCGACCTCGACCTCGCTGGTGCAGTCGGTGCTCTTCGGCCACGTGCGCGGCGCCTTCACCGGCGCGGTGAAGGACGCGGTCGGCGTCATCGAATCGGCCCACGGGGGCGTGCTCTTCCTCGACGAAGTCGCCTCGCTGCCGGCCGAAGTGCAGCCGGTGTTGCTGCGCGTGCTCGAGCAGCGCACCTACCAGCGCGTGGGTGAAGGCAAGCCGCGCAGCAGCGACTTCCAACTGTTGGCCTCGACCAGCGAAGACCTGCCTGCGCTCGCCAAGGCCGGCCGCTTCCGTCTCGACCTGTACTACCGCCTGTCGGCCATCACCCTCGAGGGACCGCCCCTGCGCGAGCGGCTCGACGACGTGGCGGTGCTGGCCCAGGCCTTCGCCACCGGCCTGCGCGCGAAGGTGCCGCTGAGCCCCACCGCGCTTTCGTCGCTCTCGGCCTGGCGGTGGCCCGGCAACGTGCGCG